>JAAWQS010000118.1 GCA_022800665.1 Oscillospiraceae bacterium | reverse complement strand
TTATGTAAAATTCATGTGACAATCCATACTCTGTGGCCTGACCAATTCCGCAAATGTGGAATTTGTTCACAATTTGTTTACTCATTCAAAAACCGTGGGTCCCAGATTTTTTCTGCTTGACAAAGGTGCGGAGAACGCATATAATAAAAACAGAAAGGGCGCTGCTGGTTAGCGGTTAGCCCAGTACAGCGGGTATGTCAAATTGACAGCCGTCACCGTGCGGGGTGGCGGCTGCCAGTTTTTTATGGTAAGATCATTTCAGCTTGCTATTGAAATCCGCCATTACTTCAGAAATCTGAATCTGCTGGGGACACACCGCCTCGCAGCTCCGGCATCCCACGCACGCGCTGGGCCGCTTCTCCTCCGGCAGAGATGCCACCGCCGCCGCTGGAATCAAGCCGCTGCCGGTAATGTTGTGCTCGTTGTAGATATTGAACAGCATAGGGATATCCAGCCCCTGGGTGCAGTGGTCCACGCAGTAGCGGCAGGCGGTGCAGGGGACGGTGTTCTTTTTCACCTGCTCCGCCATTATGCCGAGAATAGCGTCCTGCTCCGCTTGATTCAGAGGCGCATTGGTGCGGAACGTATTCAGATTGTCCGTCATTTGTTCCTGGTTGGACATGCCGGAGAGAATCACCGTCACGCCTGGGACGGCCTGGAGAAACCGGAACGCCCACCCAGGGACCTTCTCCTCCGGACGCAGCTCCGCCAGCCTGGCAGCATACGCTTCCGGCATCTTCGCCAGACGTCCGCCCCGCACAGGCTCCATCACCCAGATGGGCATGTTCCGGGCGTTCAGCAGCTCCACCTTGCCCTTGCCGTCCTGGAGGGTCCAGTCCAGATAGTTCAGCTGAATCTGACAGAATTCCAAATCCTTGCCGTAGGCGTCCAGAAAGCGGGTCATGGTGTCAATGCTGCCGTGGGTGGAGAAGCCCAGATGTTTGATGCGGCCATTGGCTTTCTGCTTCACCAGATAGTCGTAAATGCCGTATTTCGGGTCTAAGTAGGCGTCAATGTTCATTTCGCAGACGTTGTGGAAGAGGTAGAAGTCAAAGTAATCCACCTGGCATTTTTCCAGCTGCTTCTCAAAGATTTCCTCCACCTTGTCCATATTGCTCAGGTCGTAGCCGGGGAACTTGGTAGCCAGATAGAAGCTCTCGCGGGGATACCGGCCCAGCAGACGGCCCATGACCAGCTCAGAATTGCCGGAGTGATAGCCCCAGGCGGTGTCGTAGTAGTTGATGCCCTGCTCCATAGCCAGGTCCACCAGCTTTCCGGCGGCGGCTTCGTCGATGCCGCTGCCGCCGTTGACCAGGGGCAGGCGCATGGTACCCAGGCCCAGCGCGGACAGTTTGATGTCCTGAAAGCCCTTATAAATCATTGCATTTCTCCTTTTTTGATCGGTAGGATAATTATAGCGCATTTTCTCCCCAATAGCAAACCCTTTTGCGGGAAAAAGAAAATGGAGGCAGTCCCGGCGGTTGGGATTGCCTCCAAGCTATGTTTTACATCAGTTTTGTGGTGTACAGCACCAGTTCCGCAAACAGCGCGATGCCCAGCGCCCACATGAGATAATAGGCGAAAGACGGTAAGACCATTGCCGCCAGAACGCACACGAAAGCGACTGCCAAAACGCCGTAAATCACCCGGTAATCGCACTCCACGGGGAAGAGACGGACCTTACCCAGCTTTCCCTCGCTCTGCTGCGCCTTGTGGGTCAATGCCGCGAACACAGCCAGCAGAGCCGCCGCCACCACCAGGCCCACTGTAACCGGTACCCGCCAGCTCATGGAATTTGCCGCCGAACCCATGGTCCACACGGCGAACAGTGCGCCGCTCAGGGAGATGGTACACAGGAAACACTCGTGCTGGTACAGCAGGTATACCAGCCCCAGCACCGCCAGGATCGGCACCAGCACGCACATAGTGGTTACGCCTCTGTGGTCGTTGGAGAAGGTGGTCATAATCAGACCTGACAGACCCAAAAACAGTCCTGTACACGCCGTCCAAGCCATTGGGACCAGCAGCTTGCGGTCCGCCCGCTTGACGTAGCCCACAGCCGCGCCGCCCACCAGCATAGCCAGGCCCAGCCAGGTCAATATTGGCAGAACGGTCTGGTAGCACATCAGCATGGATTCAATGGAACCGGTGACAGACCGGTAAACAACAAACAGATAAACTTCCGCCGCCAGGCCCAACAGGAACACATTAAACACCCGGCGCAGGACCTGGTTCTCCGCCTGCTCCCTCTCTGCTCTCTTCTCACTCATTGATTTTTTAGCCATTTATTGAAACCTCCGAACGGATGATGGTAATTGGCAGCGCCGTACTCCGGCACACACCGTACTATTTTATCAGATTCCAGGACCTTTTGCAAGAGGAAATAACGTTAACGCGAAAAAAAACATAAAAGCGTCAAAAGTGGTGGATTTTGCAGTATTAGTTGACCTGTCTGGTACGGGAGAGGTTGATTGTTCCCTCCTGCATGTCCGTAATCATGTCCAGGCTCTTGCCGGTACCCTCGGCTACGCAGGCGATGGCGTTGTCCGCAACCATGGTGGCAATGCCGGTGCGGGAGGTAATCAGCTTGTCAAATCCGTCGATCAGACTGCCGCCGCCGGTCATCACGATGCCGTTGGTGGACACATCCGCCACCAGCTCCGGCGGCGTGCGCTCCAGGACGGAGTGGATGCTCTCCAGAATCCGCTCCGCCGGCTCCTCGAACGCCTCCAGCATCTCCGCCGAGGAGACGGTGATGGTCTTGGGCAGGCCTGTCAGCAGGCACCGGCCCTTGACGTCCATGGTGGTCTCCTCCTCCTTTGGATAGACGCAGCCGATGGCAATTTTCATCTTCTCCGCCGTGCTCTCGCCCACCAAGATATTGTGTTTTCGCCGCATATACTTGACCACGGCCTCGTTGAACTGGTCCCCCGCCACCTTGATGGACGCGGATTCCACCACGCCGTTGAGGGAGATGACCGCAATATCCGCCGTACCGCCGCCGATATCCACCACCATGTGTCCGTCCGGCTTGGTGATATCAATACCCGCGCCGATGGCCGCGGCCACCGGCTCCTCGATCAGATAGACCCTGCGGCAGCCGGACTGGATGCCGGCGTCCACCACAGCGCGCTCCTCCACCTCGGTGATACCGGAGGGGACGCAGATAATGACCCGCGGCTTAAAGACCATAAAGCCCGCCACTTTGCGGATAAACTCCTTGAGCATACGCTCCGTCATATCATAGTCGGAGATCACGCCCTCCCGGAGGGGACGGATAGCAACAATATTTCCCGGCGTTCTGCCCAGCATCTGCCGGGCCTCCTCGCCCACCTTCAGCAGCTTGCCGGTATTTTTGTCCATAGCGACCACAGAGGGCTCGTTGAGCACGATGCCCTTGCCCTTTACATATACCAAAACGGAAGCGGTCCCCAGATCGATCCCGATATCTTTCGCACACATATTATCCACCTCGTAATTTCTATTCTTAACAAAATACCACGCTTGTACTCTAAAAAATCATTATACTAAGTCTGTCCAAATTTTGCAAGCGGTTCCGGGAACTTTCTTTCTTAAAATTATCTAAAATTTTGTCACTGAAAGAGCATTCTTTTTTTCAAACCGCCCTGCCGTGTGTTACGGCCTCCGGCGAGGGCCGCGCAGACCACCGAGGCCGCTCCTGCCGCCGTCAGGGTGGCGGCGCAGGCGGCGAGGGTGCTGCCGGTTGTGACCACGTCGTCGATGAGCAGAAAACGCCGTCCCGCAATGGCCGCATGGCGGCGGGGACGGTAAGCCCCTTCCGCATTGGCGTGCCGCAGCCGGGGATCGTCCAGGGAGGACTGGGGGCGGGTGTGGCGGATTTTTTGCAGGGCAGGCTCCGCATCTATGCCCCAGACCCTGGCCGCTGACCGTGCCAGCAGGCGGGACTGGTCAAAGCCCCTGGCGAGATTGCGCTGCCAGCTGACGGGGACATAGGTAACGGCGTCGAACTGCCCGCCCAGATATTCCGCCGCAGCCTGGGCGATATAGCGTCCGAGGACACCGGCTCTCCAGGAGGCTCTGTCGAATTTCAGCGCATGGATGGCCTCTTTTGCCGGGCCGTCGTAATAGAACGCTTTCACGCAGAGAAAGCCCCCGATGTCCTGGAGGGCGTCGCCGTCTTCCACCCAGGGAAGGACGCAGTCCGGACATTTGCCGTTTTCATCCAGCAGCCTGCCGCAGAAAGCGCAGCGCGGCGGGAAGAGCAGGTCCAGGATCACAGGTCGTCGCCTTCAATCTGGACCTCGCCGTGACGCTCCTCAAAGGCTTCCACGTACCGTTCCAGGGCGAATTCCATCTCCTTATTCGCGGAGCGTTTGTTACGCACGGCGATTACCTTTATCTTTGCCAGTAGTTCCTCTGATATCCTCAAAGAAAAGGGTGTGTAATAATTACCCGTATATTGATTGTTACGCATTTGTCACCTCGTGTCATATTGATAGCAAAAGTATAGGATAATAATTGGGTATAATACGAAATTATTTGCGCTTTAATTTGATATCAATAATATCAAATTGCAGAAATTATCCGGTAGAAGCCTGATGTATAATATGGTCAAGTTATGCAATTGTACATCATAGAAATAGAGAGAATTCAGTGAAACGATTAGGGGATATGAAAATGGAAATTTTTCTGGATACGTTGAAATGGAGCCTTATTATTGGCGTTTTGACCCTGGGGCTGTCCCTGCTGCGGCCCGCGTTTGAAAAACGATACAGTGTCCAGTGGCGGTACTGGACTTGGCTGCTGCTGGCAATCCCGGCGTTGCTGGCCCCAGTGCAGTGGGAAAAGCTGCTGCCTGTTCTCCCCGCCGTCAACGCGCCCCTGGTCATCGACGTGCCGGAGATGGAAATACAGGTTGTCCAGGGGGACCGGTTGTCGGTATCCCTCCAGGATGCCTATACCGGACTGCCGGAAGGGGTATCGCCGGAGGACCAGAGGACTTGGCAGTTGTCGGAGGAGGTACCAAAGGTATGGCTGTGCGGCTGCGGGGTATCTGCGCTGTACATTCTGGCCGGAGGGGGGCTATACCGGTGCAAGGCCCGCCGCCGGGGCCAGCCTCCGGCAGAGAGGACGGCAAATATTTATGAGGCGGTCCGGCGGGACATGGGCTTGAAGAAAACGCCGCCTCTATACGTCAGCCGCGCAGTCAGTTCGCCCATGCTGGTGGGACTGCTGCGGCCCTGTCTGCTGCTGCCCGGAGAGAAATGGAACGAAGAGGAGCTGCGGTTGATTTTGCGCCACGAGCTGACCCACTACAGGCGGCATGACCTGTGGTACAAAGCGGCTCTGCTTGCCGCCAGGACCCTCCACTGGTTCAATCCGCTGCTGCATCTGCTGGTAAAGGAAGCGAGTGTGGATTTAGAGCTGACATGTGACGATGCGGTCGTAAGTGGTATGGGCCAGGAGGCACGCCGGGCGTACAGCAAGACGCTTCTGTCCGCTGTCCGCCGGGAGAAAGGTCCCGCGCTGTCTACCCATTTTTATGGCGGAAAGGAAGTGATGAGGGAGCGGTTCCGCAATATTTTGGGTCAACGGGGTCAGAAGCGGGGGACACTGGTGCTGGCGTTGACGCTGGCGGCGGCGCTGGCGTGCGGCTGTGCGTTTGGGTTCCGGCAGACGCGGCAAATGGACGGAGCCTTGAATGAGGAAAGGGTGGGGGTGGCCTCTACGATCTGGAGTGAATGTTAAACAAAAACAAGGCTGGACGAAAAATATTCTACCGGAGCGGAAGTACGGTCAGACCCGATGGAGAAGGAGGATACCGGCGAAAAATCGGTATCCTCCCTTTTAGCCTGTATTCAAGTAGCAGATAACACGGTCAATCCGCCGCTCTCCGGCTCTTTGTCCGGCTCTGGCGCGGATATGTACAGTTCCTCACATTCCCGCTGGGCATTGATGAGAGCCTGTCTGACGCTCTCCAAAGCGTTGATTGCATCCTCCGTGGCGTTGAACATCGTCAGATACATCTTTTTGTAGTCTACCATACCTCTCCTTCCCTACGGCTTCTGTCGTATGGATACAAAATCTCGCCGGGTTGGCCCCGGACGGGGCGGGCATTTATGCCCGCATCCCGCCGGACCGCGTCCCGCCGAGACAAACAAAAAGCGGTGCAGGATATAGTTACCCCACACCGCATATGTACAGACACAAACCCCGTATTGTGAAACAAACAGTCCTCCGCAGTAGAGGGTAAGAAAACTGGCTATTGAAAAACAGAGG
>JAAWQS010000117.1 GCA_022800665.1 Oscillospiraceae bacterium | reverse complement strand
GCGGTCTATTTGTAGTTCCCCTCACCGCCCTTTCTCTGCCTGTTAATAATCTGTTGTCAAGTCCTTTTTAGGGCTTGACTTTTTATTCGCAGGCTTCCAAAGCAAAAGAGGAACCGCCCCAAACGGGGTGAGTTCCTCTTTTTGCTGATATCCCATATTTGTATGCGAAGCCGCATCTAATAGAAGAGCTCAACACAGGACAAAAACGCCGCTGTACCCAAAAGCAGAACGCCGAATATCCGTATTAAGATCAGATTCCATTTTGTAGGCTTTCCAATGGTGGTATACATAGGAATCAGGTCGTTGATTTTCTCATCCATATGGTGGGGAAGGCCTGGATTTATAGCCAAAACGCCTCCTGCAACTGCCAGTGCAACGATATATAGAATCATATACGCCTCCTTCCACGCGGAAAAGATAACGCTTTATCTTCTCCCACCAAATCCGCCGCCTCTTCCCCGGAAGCTTCCGCTGCCCCGCGACCCGCTTCCGAAGCCGCCGCCGCGGGAGCTGAATCCACCGCTGCCGGAGGAGCCTCTGCCGAAGCCGCCGCCCCGTCCGAAGCTGCCGCTGCCGGTTCTGGGAGGTCTCGGCGGTCTGGAGCTGCTGCTCATTGGCGGCCTGAGGCCTCCGCCCACCGGCGGTCTGGGGCCGCCAGCGGGCGGGCGGGGTCTGGGCGGCGGTGGAGGCATGGGGTTCCTGCGGCGGCGGTACCACGCGCTGCCGGGACGGTGCCACCAGAAAATTGGGCGGTAGACCACCGGCGGCACGCCCATTGCGCCGTAACGCTGGTTCCAGCTGGTATAGCGGAGCCGGTCGATTGTGCTGAACAGGACCGCCATGACGATAAGCAGTACAATAACCGGTATAACGGCTGAGATGGCCGCAAGCATACCTGTACCGCCATAGGCCGCAGGCGTCTGACTGGCAGAGGTATGAAACAGATCAGAATGAATCCGTTCAAACAACGCCATAACGCCCCTGTCGTACTGTCCGGCCTGGAAATCTTCATAGAGGTATTGGATCAAATAAGCGTTTTCTCTGCCGTTAAAGCGGTCTGCGAAACTACCGTTGGTCTGCAGAAAACAGTCCGCCGCGCCTGGGTCCATCACTAGAATCGCGTCGTTTTCTCCCAGCTCCATTGTCTCCGCCCAATCCCAGGCGGCGGCTTCCAGATCACCGGCGTCCCGCACGGTGACGACAGCCAGAATACTGCCCTCCAGACTGTCCCAGTTGGCATTAAAAAAGCTCATCTTTTCTTCCGTACTGCTGGAGAGAATATTTGCCTCATCAACGATATACTGGGCAAAGGCGGCGGTGACAAGATTGGTGTTCAGATTCGGTCCCGGTTCAGGAGCTTCCGGAACACCTCCGCCCGGTCCTTTTGACAGGCCGTATAAAGAGGACAGCGCAATGGTCAGGACCAGTACCGCGGCGGCAAATCCCCTGTTTTTCAGCAATTTCAATGATTTATCTCCGTAGCTCCATCAATTTCTGTTTCAGCTCACCCTCAATGCGGCCCAGTTCCACCTCGGCTTCCCGGCGTTTCTGTGCGCCCTCCTTCTGGATTTGGATGACCTCGTCCAGAGTGGAAATCAGCTGCTGGTTGGTGTGCTGAAGGGTTTCAATGTCAATGATACTCCGCTCCGCCTCTTTCGCCGCGGAGATGGTACCCATTTTCAGCATCTCCGCGTTTTTGCGCAGCAGCTCGTTGGTGGTGTTTGTCACCGCCGCCTGGGCTGCTGTGGCTTTGCGGCTGTTCTCCATGCCCAGAGCCAGAACCATCTGGCTTTTCCACAGGGGGATGGTGTTCACCAGGGACGTCTGGATTTTTTCCACCATCAGCGTGTCGTTGTTCTGGAGCATCCGCGTCTGGGGGCCCATCTGGATGGATACCATCCGCGTCAGCTCCAGGTCGTGGAGCTTTTTCTCAAAGCGGTTGCACATTTGGACAAGGTCATTGTACGCCTGCGCGTCCTCCTGCGCGCCCGTGCGCTCGGCCTTTTTCCGCAGCTCCTCCAGGTCCTCCGCCTGCACCTGGGCCAGACGCTTTTTCCCGGCGATAATGTACATGGTCAGTTCTTTATAGTATTTCAGGTTCAGCTCATACATCTGGTCGAACATGGCGATATCTTTCATGAGGACAACCTGATGCTGCTCCAGCTCCCGAACGATTTTGTCCACGTTCACTTCCGCCTTGCTGTACTGGGCCTTCATTGTTTCCATTTTATTCCCGGCCTTCTTGAAAAAGCCGAAAATACCGCCCTTATCCTCTTCCTCCTGGCCGAAATTTTTCAGCTCGATGACCAGGCTGGACAGCGCTTCGCCCACCTCGCCCAAGTCCTTCGTCCGCACGCTTTTCAGTGCGCTCTCTGAAAAACCGGCCACGCTTTTTTGAGCGGCTACGCCGTAGTTCAGCACCAGCTGGGAGTCGGAGATGTCGATTTTTTTGGAAAATTCATCCACCTGCTTCCGCTCCGCCTCGCTCAGCATACTGTCGTCGATTTTCACCGGCTCGATTTTTTTCTCTTCCGGCGCTGCCGGGGGGGCCTCCGGCTCGCCCCCCAGCGTCAGTACCGGAGCCTCTACCTTTGCCGCGTCAGCGTTGAGGGTCAGCTCAGGCATCATGTTTTCTGTATCGCTCATGTCTTTTTATCCTCCGTTTGCAGTTTAGACTTCCTTATGACGCCCCATCAGTCCTCATAGTCCTCAAAGTCGTCCCACGCAGCGTTTTTTTCTTCCTCCGCCGCTGTCCACAGCTGGGCGGCCATCATGCACTGCATCACGGCGTTGAGGAACCACACCACACCGTAGAAAACCCGCTTTGGCTCCCAGTCGTTTCTCTTTGCTTGGCAGAACCATCTGCAGCTGAGGAAACTCTCTGAAACTGCCAGGATAAGATTCACTACTGCACCGATTTTTAACATAACGCACCTCCTGAAATATTGCAAACAAAAATTGTTGCATACATGGTTGTTTACAGGTCGAGCCGGATGCCGTCGCTGCCGGCCTGCATCTGCTCCCCGGCCAGACCCTCTTGGATCAGCATGGACTCCAGTACGGAGATATCCGTCGAGATATCCAGCGCATCGCTGCCGAAAAGGCTGTCTAACTGCTTTTCAAAGGCTTTTACGATGGTGGTCATGATGTCCTCCACCCGCCGCTTCGTGCCGTCGATATTTTCTCCGCTGACGCCTGCCGCGGACATACGGTCATAGGCGTTGAGAATCTTGAGCGCAGCCGGCAGGTAGTAGTCCATGAATTTACGGATTTGCGGCAGCTTGCCGGGGTCTGCCTTGACCTGCTGGAAAATGCTGTTGCTCACTGTCTCCAGACGCCGGATATCTGCCGAAATTTTTTCGTCCGCAATGTTGCTGTCCAGACGCCGCATTTCGCTGATGGCCAGTTGCCCTTCCCGGATCATCTTGTCCAGCTCCGGATTGCCGGACTCCTTCTCCGGAGCCTCGGACGCTTCCTCCGTATTCGCAGGTCCCTCCGGGCATACCGCCTGCAGCAGCAGGTAGACGCCCCCGCTCAGCAGCGTGATGAACGCAAAGTCCCCTGCTCTGTACAGGTTGAAGAAAATTGCGTACACAGCCCAGGCCGCTGCCGCGCCATAGAGTGGTATTGCGGATTTTTCCGCTTTTTTGACGGTATTTGCCATAGATAGCCTCCCTGCGCTCTGCTCCTTATTGGCCCAGAATTAGTATACTTCGAAATCGCCTTCAGGTCAATATGTATTTGTGGATTTGAGCGCCTGCATTACGGCAGACCGGGGTCCCGCCCCCGGACGGCGGGTTACTTTGCCAATAGCGGCAAAGTAACCAAAACGCCGTTGGGGTTCCACCCCAAACCCGGCCCTACGGGGTATTTTTTTGTTTTGTTTACGCGACGATTCCGACAGTCTGTCCGCTCTATTTATGCTGTTGGGCCGTCAGGAGTCTGGTCAATCAGCGGGGTGTACGGAACTATAGTGCGGTTGTTGGGCGCTCATTGCACGTTATCCTCAATAGTCGAAAGTCAACGCACTTGGGCGGGGACCGCTATGGCGCGCAGCTCCTCCAGCGTCTTCACCGGCGCGCTGCAGGACCCGTCTCTGCACAGGTACAGCATATGCCCTTTGTCTGGTATGGGAAACGCCGCTGTATGTGGAATCAACTGTTCCAACGCATGGCTGTTGTCCCTTGTTTTTGCGGCTGCCAGCAAGCCGTATTCCTCAGCTGTCCCCGCCAGCCAAGGCGGTATACGCTCAGCCGTCACGCATACCAGCTCCCCGGCCAGATGCCGCGCCTCCAGCATCGCCAGCAGACTGCCGCAGCCGCCTGCCGGAGCGTCCTGGATTTGCCCGGCCAGCCAGTCCAGCTGGCGCTTCCACAGACTGCGGAAACGCTCCTCTCCGGTCAGCCGCCATAACCGGCCCAACGCCAGTGCAGCGATGCTGTTGCCCGATGCGTACGGTCCGTCCCACGGTTCCTTTTGCCGGGCGATGAGCCGCTCGCTGTCTACGGCGGTGGAGTAGAAACCGCCCTTTTCCTGGTCCTGGAACAGAGCCGCCATCTGATTGGCCAGTTTTACCGCTTCCCATAGGCAGGAGGTGGAGAAATTCGCTTCGTATAACTCCAGCAAAGCCCAGCAGCAGTAGGCATAGTCCTCCAGCAATCCGTCTGCTGCCGCTTCGCCCTCCCGCCAGCAGTGATACAGCGTTCCATCCGGCGCGGTCAGCCTGGTGCGTAAAAACATTCTGGCGCTTTCCGCCGCCCGCAGGCAGCGTTTCTCACCGGATACCCGGTAGGCTTTTGCCAGCGCCGCCGTCATCATCGCATTCCAGCTGACGACGGCCTTGCTGTCGCGATGAAGCGGGTGACGGCGGCGGCGGAAGTCCGCCAGTTTCTCGCGTTCCGTTACAAACACGGCATTGGACAGCTCATATTGTCCGTTTTTCAGCAGATTTGGGATTTGATCCCCTTTGCCGTCCATACCGTACCAGCGGCAAAAACGGCTTCCGGTTTCCCCGTCCTCCAGTGCGCAGCAGATATCCTTTGGCGTCAGCAGATAGTAGCGGCCCTCCTCTCCGCCGCTGTCCGCATCCTGGCCGCAGGCAAAACCGCCTCCTGGAAGACGCAGTTCCCGCAGCGCGTATTCCAGCGTTTGGCTGGCAATGGTTCTGTACCAGACCCGGCCCGTCTGCACATGGGCCTGTAGATAGGCGTATGCTAACAGTGCGTTGTCGTAGAGCATTTTTTCAAAGTGGGGCGTTTTCCACTCCGCATCGGTACTGTACCGGCAGAAGCCGCCGCCGATCTGGTCAAAGATGCCGCCCCGTGACATCTGCGTCAAGGTCGTTTCCGCCATGTTTAACGCCTCGCAGTTGTTTTCATCGGCGGCGTATGCCATCAGGAACAGCAGCTCATGGGGCGTTGGAAATTTCGGTGCGCCGCCGAACCCGCCGTTTTGCTTGTCAAAACTTTCGCAGCACTGCTCTACAGCCTTTTGCAGCAGCAGTGGAGCCGGTTCTTCTGCCATGCGCTCCTCCCGGCGGGCGATGTGATCCGTCACCCGCTGTCCCAGCTCCAGCAGGCGGGCGCGGTCCAGCCGCCACAGCCGTTCGATTTCGTCCAGCAGCTCCACCAGTCCCAGTATGCCGTCCCGGCTTCTGGGCGGCAGATACGTTCCCGCCCAAAAGGGCTTCTGGTCCGGCGTCATGAGGATGCTCAGCGGCCAGCCGCCGGAACCGGTCAGAGCTTGACAGGCCGCCATATACACGGCGTCAATATCCGGTCGTTCTTCCCGGTCCACCTTAATCGAGATAAAGGCTCGGTTCAACGCTTCCGCCGTCTCCGGATCACGGAAAGTCTCCCGGCCCATCACATGGCACCAGTGGCAGGTGGAGTAGCCGATGGAAAGAAAAACCGGCTTATCCTCCTGCCGCGCTGCTGCAAACGCCTCCTCGCCCCAGCTCTGCCAGTGGACAGGATCGAGGGCGTGCTGGAGGAGATAGGGAGATTTTTCTTTATGCAGCCGGTTGCATCCGGCGGCAGTTATTATGGTATCATTCATGCTGCAAGCTCTCCTCAATTCGTTTTGTCTGTGCTGTTAGTATGGGCAAAAGCGCGGAAAAGATGAGGCGGTCAGAGCTGGCAAAAAAGGCCAGAGAAGAACTGTCCAGAAGTTCCCCGGCAGCATATCGCTATGCCAGGGTGTAGCTTCTGGACGCCTCTTTTGATTAAAGATCTTCAATTTTTATGGCATGATTTCTTGGATATGCTCAAAGCAATCCTCTGGAT
>JAAWQS010000116.1 GCA_022800665.1 Oscillospiraceae bacterium | reverse complement strand
GCGCCGTTGACAATGATGTCGCAGCCCGCGGCGGCCTCGACGCCGGCCTTCATGGCCTCCACGTCGGTGCAGCTGAGGACCATGGGACGGCCCAGGGCCTTGGCCTTGGAGACCAGGGCGGCGTAGTCGGCGGCGGACTTGTCAGCGCTGTGGCGGACATAGACCATCTCCACATACATCCGCTCGCTGATGCGCTCGTAATCCACGGCGGGCACAGCGGCCAGCACGGCGTCCTGCTTGGCGGCGTCCATGCAGTCGCAGACCTGTACCGCGTAGAGCGTCTTGGACACCAGGGTCTTCTCGTGACGGCTCAGCACCGTCTCGCCGCCCAGGGCCAGGTCGCCCACCTTGTAGGACTTCATCGGGGGCGCAGTGGCTTCGGACAGGGTGGACAGAGCGGCCTCGGACATGTGGGGGCACTTCTCGATGGGGAGCGCGCCGGAAGCCACTTTCATGGCGAATGCCATACAGGTGGGGTTGCCGCAGTCTTTACAGTTGGTTTTCGGGGTGAGCTTAAAAATGTCAAGACCTTTCAGTGCCATGGTTCCGGCCCTCCTTACATCAGCGCGGCAACGAGCCGCGCAAGAGTATCAATAGATGCGGGGTGCTTGAGGATGACGGCGTCGCTGCCGTAAGCGAGGCAGGCGGTGGCAGTCTCCACTTCCATATCAATGCCCCGCTCCTCGGCGCTGCCCCAGCCGGGGTTCTCGCTCTCAGGAGCGGTGGACTCCTTCACGCCCCAGGTCTCCGCACCCACAGGGGTGATAATGGGCATCTGGAGGGTGTTGTCGTTCTGGCTGAGCGCAGCGGCCTTGACGCGCTCCAGGGTGGAGACCACGTACTCAAAGCCGTAGCCTGCGGAGGCAGAGCCGATGTTCATAGCGATGTTCTGGCCGTTGACGCCCATCTGGGTGATCAGCACGTTGAGCTGCTTGGCAAGGTTGATGTCCACGGCGGACTCTGCGCCCACCTTCTGGCCATAAGCCATTCCGGCGCCGGCGGCAACGCCCTTGTAGTTCTCCTCCTTGGCGCTGAGGACCAGGATGTTTTTACCCTGGAGCGCCTCGGAAATCTTGGCGAACAGGTCGGCGTCCTTCTCGGAATTCTTGCAGCCTGCCACAACAATGGGCTTATCCACCGCTTCGGCCACAGCCTTGGCGTCGGCCACGCAGTCCTCAATGGACTTGTTGGCGCCGTTGGGGTCGGCGAGATCGAAGCGGATGCACACAAAGTCCACGTTCTCCTGCGCCGCGGCCTTCTTAGCGCGGTCAGCCAGGGTGCCGCAGCCGGCATAGAACTCCTTCAGGCCCTCGCTGGGCTGCTCAGGGTCGTCGGACACGTCGATGCCCAGCTTGGGGCGGTTGGCAATGGGCGCGTCGAAGGAATAGAGATTGAAGACGTTCTGGCCGCCCAGAGTGGTGGCCTTGTCTCCGGTGCCCAGCGTAAGCTCGTTGATCTTCGCGCTGAATACCTGGGGCTTCTTAGCAAATGGCATGTTGATTTGCTCCCTTCATTGTAATTTTGACTCTATATGAAACTATGGATAACAAAGTAAATATGGATGGGGCGGGTCAGATGCCCAGTTTCTTCCAAATCTTGTGCAGTCCCTTCTCGGAGAATCCAATGGAGATGCTGGGATTAAACGCGGAAAGATACTGCCGTTCCTGCGCCAGATTCAAACCGGCGGCCTCGCTGTCCACCCGCTGCTCCCGGTACTGGGCCTGGACGCAGTGCTCAATCGGCGTACCCACCATGCCCACCGGGTCATAGCGGGCCTTGGAGCGGTGCTTGACCGGCAAGCGGAACCGCTGCCAGCCCTGGAGCAGCTTCGGCAGCTCCTCACCCAGCACCAGCTCCATCTCCTCCCAGTAGTCCAAAACGAATTTCACCGTGACCGCGCTGGGGTCCCCGGTAACGGCGCACAGGTGCTCCACTGCTGTGGGACTCAGATACAGGCTGCCAAAAGTGGTGGGGGCCGCAGCAGCGGCATGTTCCTCCGCCTTATGGGCCTCCTCCAAAACCACATGGTAGGGGTCCCGCAGGAATTTGTCCATCTGCACATAACCGGTACCCGGCTTCTCCAGCCTGCCCGTGCGCACGGCAACGGCTCTGGCTCCCAGGTCGATGAGCAGCTCCCGCCGCTCGGTCATGGCGTGGTCGTACCAGCCGCACAACGCCTGCGCGCCGCCGTACTGGACGTACTCCTGCAAAATTTTCTCCCGCATATAGGCCGCCAGCTGCTCCCTGGCCTGACAGTACCGTCCCAGCTCATTGGCGGCGGTCAGCGGGGCGGCCAGCTGGAAGCCTCCGCCCCATAAATCCACCAGGGTCTGGTTGGTACTGTCAAAGCCCAGGGCAAAACCGGTCCGGCCAGACAGGAAGTCGGCCTCCGTAGTCTCCGGCGTAATCTGGGCATAGCCTGCGTTTTGTGTCTGTTCCATGCTGTACCGTCTCTCCTTTTCCATCGTGATGGGGGTAATCCCGGCCAGACGGTTCAGAGCGTCAGCCGGTCAAAGATGCGGCGGACAGCCTGCTTGACGGGACTGTCCTGGGGAACCGTCACGCTGGGCCGGCCCTCCGCGTCGTACTCGTAGACGGCGCTGTCGTGGGGTACCACGCCCATGAGGGTCATGCCGTACTTGTTGATCTCCTCCTGAACGCCGGGATTGAGCTCGCCCTCCGGCGCACGGTTGATAATCAGGCCCACTTCCTTTGCGCCCAGCTTCAAGTCCACGATCATCTCTGCCAGCCGCCCCGCAGCCTGGACGCCCCGGCGGGAGCAATCGCTCACCAGCAGGATGGTGTCCACCTGGGGCAGCACGCCCCGGCTCAGGTGTTCCAGCCCCGCCTCGTTGTCCACCACGATATAGCGGTAGTTCTGGGCGTACTTGGCTACCTGGCTGGTCAGCAAGCCGTTGACAAAGCAGTAGCAGCCCTTGCCCTGGGTGCGGCCCATGACCAGCAGGTCATAATCGTCCGCCTCCGTCAAAGCGTCGCCAAAGCGCATCTCGGCGTAGTCGGCCTTGGTCATACCGCTGGGGATGGGGCTTTTGGCCGCCATCTCCGCCTGGGCGATGTCCTCCCGGATGTCCCCCAGGGTGGACTCCACCTCCACGCCCAGCACTTCGTTGAGGTTGGAGTTGGCGTCCGCGTCCACGGCCAGCACAGGGCCGTTCTTCTTCTCGCACAGGTACTCAATGAGCATCCCGCAGATGGTGGTTTTCCCTACGCCGCCTTTGCCGGCCAGCGCAATCGTTTGTGCCATAGGATTGTATCTCCTTTTCAGGGAAGTTGCCGCTTAGAGATCGACGATACCGGACTCCTTGACAATGCGGGCCACGTCGTCGTACTTATTCAGGGCATAGAGATGGATGCCGTCGATGCCGCAGGCGCGGTACTCGTCGATCTGGTTGATGGTGTAGGCAATACCCGCTTCCTTGAAGGCGGCCTTCTTCTCGGCAGCAGCGGCGTCGAAGGGCTCCTTGTCGAAGGGGTTGGGGAAGATCCAGTGCTTGGAGATCAGCTCGCAGAGCTTGCGGGGCATGACGCAGCCGTTGCGGCTGAGGGCCATGTTAATGGTGGCGGACATGTCCAGGATGGGCATGATACCCACGTCCACGGGCATCCAGATACCGGCGTTGCGGATTGCTTCCAACCAATATTTGAACTGGTCCATATCCCAGCACAGCTGGGTCATGATATAGTCCGCGCCCTCGTCCTGCTTCTGCTTGAGGAATCCGATGTCGGCCTCCAGGCTGCGGCAGGCGATGTGGCCCTCAGGGGAACCGGCAACCGCGATGGTAAACTTGTCGCCGAACTCCTTGCGCACGAACTTGACCAGCTCGGTAGCATAGTGCAGGTCACCGCCGGTGCCGGTCCAGCCGAAGGGCAGGTCGCCCCGCAGAGCCAGCATGTGGTCAATGCCGTGGTCCAGGTAGTTCTGCAGCTGCTCCTTGATGCCCTCGCGGGTGTTGCCGATGCAGGTGAAGTGGGTGACGGGCGTGCACTTGCCGTCCTTCTGAATCTTGTCCAGCACCTCCAGGTTCTTGCCCACGTTGGTGCCGCCTGCGCCGTAGGTGCAGGAGATATAGTCAGGATTCAGGGTGTACAGCTGCTCCAGCACGCCGCCCGCGCCGCACAGTTTTTCCATACCTGCATCCGTCTTGGGGGGGAATACTTCGAAGGAAAACGCTGATCTCTCTTCAAAAATTTCTGCTACGCTCATGATATAGGTCCTCCATTAATGTATATATTTTCTAAGCGGCGACGCCGCTTATTGGCTGTTGTCCGGAGCCGCAGGTCAAAGCGGGGTAAAGCTGTATCGCTTGAGAAGACCGGCGGTGTCGGTATGGTAAACCACAGCGCCGTCCGCCAAGTCCTCCCGTTCAATCTTCGCCCGCGGCTCCAGGGTGCGGATATAGGCGTCTGTATCCTCCACGGATACCTCCTGAAAGTCCACGTCCCGCATCTGGTTATTGCTGCACTGATTGAAAATCTCGCAGCAGAGTTCATACTCTCTCATATCCGGTCACTCCGTTGACACAATGACCGTACCGGCGGTCAAATCCGCCTGCACCAGCCGTCCGGTCACGGTGGTCTCCTCGCCCATGACGTCCACAAAGGTGAGCTTGTCATGATCGACGGTGATGGTTGCGACAAAGCGGCAGAGGATATTGTTGTCCGCTTTGTCATTTTTATAGATTGTGGAAAGGCACATTACAGAATTGGCTCCTTACAATTGAATTACTTCTTCAGCAGCTCCAAAGCGGCGGAGAGGTAGCCGTTGGCTTGGTCGAAGGACTCCACAGCGTGGAGCAGCTGGTGCCGGGCCTCGCCGCTGAGCTGCTGGGCAATATCGTTGAGCTCCGCAGCGTGGTGGATATTATGGTCCAGCATATACTGCAGCAGGGCAGCGGTCTTGTCCCCCGGCAGATCGTGGGAATGGACGTGATCATGCCCATGGTCATGGGTATGATCGTGGGTATGGGTGTCGTGCTCGTGATGCTCCATAGGAAACGCCTCCATATTGA
The DNA here is from genome assembly GCA_022800665.1 of Oscillospiraceae bacterium. Lineage (GTDB taxonomy): Bacteria > Bacillota > Clostridia > Oscillospirales > Oscillospiraceae > Pelethomonas. The sequence continues at coordinate 1,422 of JAAWQS010000116.1, read as the reverse complement.
CACAATTTTAACTAAGTACACTATACAGCATGCTTGTCAAATTTGCAAGGGATATTGGAAGAATATTTGACGAAAAATTTTTTCGTTCTTTGTATAAACAGACGGACAACTGACTGTAAAAAATTTTTTGCGGATTTCGTAAAAAAATGCTTGACAAAAAGTGCAGTGTGGTGTATGATTGCCTTGTTCAGAATTGAGGACGCTTAGCTCAGCTGGCTAGAGCACCTGCTTGACGTGCAGGGGGTCAGCGGTTCAAGTCCGTTAGCGTCCACCAAAAGAAGCCAACAGTATAGATGCCGCAGGCGGAAACGCCTGTGGCACAACTGTTTTCGGGGTTTTGACACCCCGAAATTTCAGGTGTCCAGCGATAGATGCCAACAGCGGTTTAGGCATATGGTTATGGACTTGAACCCCTGGTTTCAGCGCGAATAGGCCCTCTCTGTGAAGCCATACCTACTGGGTCAGCGGAGTTGTCCAAGCTTTTGAGAAATTTCTCTGTAGAAAAATATCCGTCATAATTGTTGGTTCTGCACAGATGGCGAAGGACCCGGCGCCCATTCCGAAAAACAGCCAAAAGAAAAAGGGCGCTGGGAATTTATCTGTAAAAAGTTCAAATCACCAGCCGGTCGTATGGCGCGCACTGAAAAAAGCGCAATATCGACCGGCTTTTTCTTTTGCAGCGCCGCGACAAGCTGTGTCAGAATTAAGTGCCACCACCACTTTCTCCCAGTGCCCATTTTGAAAACAGTTGGTTTTACCATGGGCACCGGGAGATTTACAATAAAAAAGTGATGATTTGAAGGAGGAGTGCGAATGAACGCTTTACAAGAAAAATACCTGGCAGAGGTAGGACACCGGCTGCATCGTGCAGGCTTTGAGGCCGGTCCGGAGTACAACCTTTTGACGGCGGATGGCCTGTCGGGGGACTACCGTGTGCTGGCGGAGTTCGGCAATGTGGTGCTGGCGGGGTATGAGCGCGAGAGCTGCTATGGCGTGGAATTCATCACGTGGGAGCGTATCCAAAACGGAACCGGACTGTGGCAGGGAAATTATTATGAGAACGACTACGCAGCCGCGAAGCAGAATTTTGCCACTCATTCCGGTCTGCTCTCTCCTGCACTTCTCTTTACGCCGGAGCAGTTGGCGGTAATTTTCGACGCCGTACAGAATATGACGGCTGAAGGGTTTGTCTCCAACCCGAAGCAGGAGAAACTGTTGGAGCAGGTCATGGAACAGATCGAGGAAGTGGTGCCGGAGGTGATCGATCTGGCAAATGAATTGACGCAATATCCCAAACAACATGAGCTGGGGGGAATGGAACAAATCTATAGCAATCCAATAAAATAACAGTGCATTGACTTGAGGTGTAGAATGTTATCAGAAGGTGATAGCTATGTTACACAATGAGGCGCGAAGGCTACT
>JAAWQS010000162.1 GCA_022800665.1 Oscillospiraceae bacterium | reverse complement strand
GTTATGCCGGGCTGTGTCCTGCCAGGGAAATCCTCTGATTTGCTCCTGTTTCCTTGACTACAGCTTCTCTCCTTTTACACAAATTTTTCTGCCGGGCCTTACGTGTTTCGGGTTTGACATGTTCCGTCCCGTGTTTCATTTGCAAGCCACACTCAGGCATCCGCTTCTCATATTTTTTGAGTTCAGCACAACTGGGCAGTACGCTAAAAAGCACCATCAACTTAACAGCGTTAGCATACCACAGCGATTCTTGCCACTCTTTTATGAATTCAGCTTTTATGTTGAGAACTGTGGATACAATAAATCTACCCGTCAGAAACGGCTGCTCGTCTTTGGCAAATATGTCAAGTACCTGGATGAAAATGGGGTCCAATCCACCTTGGATGCAACAAAACAGGCCGCATACGGCTTTATTAAAACTCTGGATGGCTTTGCACCCAAGACGTTGAAAGGGCGTAAGACAGATTTCCGTTTTCTGTTAAACTGGCTTTACAAAAACGGACACTCACAATTTTCTGGACACGAGATACTGGAAATTATCCATTCAGAGGATCGCAGTGTACTGCTTTCCTACTACACACAGGACGAAATCTCCACAATCCTGAAATCTATTGATACGAACACCACAAGTGGAAAATTTGAATACAGCATTTTGAGTTTTTTTATCTATCTTGGACTGCGTGCAAGCGATGTGGCATTGCTGCGATTCAGCAACATTGATTGGGATCGCAATCTCATCTCTATTGAGCAATTCAAAACGAAGCAATCGCTTATGCTCCCTTTACTGGACGAGGTCAAATATCCGCTGCTTGATTACTTGAAAAACGCCAGACCAGAAAGTGAAGACACAGAGCACATCTTTATCCGGCGGCATGCTCCCCGCACCTGCTACCCAAACGGTGGCGCACTGTACAATGTTGTCAGCAGATGTATCCGCAGATCAGGAATTGACACAAAAGGACGGCATTTCGGGCCACATGCACTGCGTCACAGCCTAGCGACAAATCTCCTCTCAGAGGAAGTTCCTCTCAGTGCTGTTTCAGATATTCTGGGCCATTCTAGTGTACTCACGATAGAAATCTATCTGACTGTGGACGAGACACACTTGAAAGAACTGTCATTGGAGGTACCTGGCCATGAGAGATGAGAGTTCTTTCGTTTTTTCTGGCCCGTTCAGGGATGTCATTCCAGCGTATATCCAGCATAAACGCGCAATTGGATATAAAGTGGCAGCTTCAGAGCTGTACCGTCTCATGGAATTAGACCGATTCTTTCAAGAAAGAGGCGTGACTGATCCTGTTATTACAAAGGCAATGTATGATGATTGGACAGCTCTGCGGGAGGGGCAGCGCCCAGTAATGGTCGCAAGGCGGCAAATATGTATCCGGGGCTTGGGGAAATTTTTGCGTGGCTCCGGATACAAAAATATCTACACAGGAGAGGATGACAAGCGCAGCTTTCAAAGCGATTTTATTCCCTATATCTTCTCAAAAGAGGAAATTGACAGAATGTTTCAGGCAATGAAGAAAAAATGCCAGGAATATCCTACATACCTGAATCATTCTTTTCGTATGCTGATGTCTCTGTACTATTGCTGTGGGTTGAGGAAGTCAGAGGCACAGCAGCTTTGTGTCAGAGATATTGATTTCCGAAGTGGAAAAATAACGATTCTGCAAAGCAAAGGGAATGTAAGTCGGATCGTAGTCGCGTCTGCGACTTTGCTTGACGAATTACAGGATTACAACGAGTCCTATTGTTCTGAGTCCCTCCCGACAGACCCATTTGTGAAGAGCTCAACCGGTGGCCTCTTTGCAACTGGTACACTCTATGATGCTTTCCATGCCTTATTGAAGGAAGCTGGCATCCCGAAAAGGACAGACGGCAGGTTTCAGCGTCTTCATGATATCCGTCACACCTTTTGTGTGCATACGTTGGAGCAAATGCAGGAAAAAGGCTTTGACCTCTATACATCGCTTCCACTGCTGTGCGCCTATCTTGGGCATAAACATGTGAAAGAGACCGAATACTATCTTCATTTCGTTGAAGAGTACCATGGGAGGTGTGTTGGACAAAACTGCCGCTTGCAGCCCTTTTCCGTATGAGGAGGGCGGCGAATCATGAAGACTGATCATTTTGCCTACCATTTGACAAAATACTTTGCTGACTATTTGCCAAATCAACTTGCGGCGTCAAAAAACACGATCCATTCCTACCGGGATACTTTTGTTCAGCTGTTCGAGTTTTACAAGGAGAAGCAGCATATATCGCCGGAAAAGCTAAACTATGCCTGCTTTACAGCCCCTCGAATTGAAGAGTTTCTGACCTGGCTGGAGGAAACCCGTAAAATCAGCGCCAGCACAAGGAACCAGCGTCTTGCTGCTATTCACGCCTTTTTCAAATACCTGCAATACAGAGATCCAGCAGGATTTGATCAATGTGCGGAAGTTCTTTCTGTCCCCTTCAAAAAGGTTCCTTCCATGCCGGTCAATTACATGGATATGGAAGAAACCACACTGCTTTTTTCTCTTCCAGATCAAAGCGATCCTGCACAGCTGAGGGATTTGGCTATGATGACGCTTCTTTATGAAAGCGGTGCACGGGTGCAGGAATTGATTGATCTACAGCCGGCAAGTCTACGATTTGGAAGTACATGCCAGGTTGAGCTTCACGGAAAGGGCGATAAAACCAGGCTGGTTCCGATAAACACGAAAGTTGCAGCGATTGTCAAGAATTACATGAAGCAATGCAATCGTCCAGATCCGCATGGGCCCCTTTTCGTGAACCGAAGAGGGGAAAAATTGACGCGGGCAGGCATACAGTATATTATTGACAAATATATCACCATTGCAAAGACTCGAAGGCCGGATCTTTTTCAGCGCAAAATCACCAATCACTCTTTCCGGCACAGCAAGGCTATGCACTTACTGGAAGCAGGTGTAAATCTTGTGTATATCCGAGATTTCTTGGGACATACGTCGGTTATAACCACAGAAGTCTATGCAAGATCGAATCCTAAGACAAAAGAAGCCCAATTGCAAAGGAACAGCGCGGCACTTGGGGTCAAACTCAAATACAGCAAAGCAGAGAAAGAGGATCTGCTCTCCTGGTTGAAAACCCAACTGTAACTGTATATTCCTTATGTAAAGAAAATGTGCCTATATGTGGCGTACAGTAGGCACATTTTCCTATCTTCTTTACATAACCTGTCACTTCGCATAACAGAGCTTATGGAAAGCTTTCCATAATTATTGACCTTGGACATCATTCGCTCCCTCCCGGATGGTGCGGGCGCTTATATCCTCATGGATAGCTGGTACACCAATCCAGGCATTTTTGACGCCTGCAAGAGGAAAAACTGCCACTTGATTGGCGCAATGAAAACAAACCGTATCCTTTTCCCGGATGGAAAGCGTACTGCTGCTACGAGACCACTGGGATTTTTGTGTAAATTTGCTCACTGGTGCCAAAATTCGACTCATTTACACAAAATTTTCCGCGGTCTCGCTGCTTCTTGCGGACTTTGCTGCTTCCCTTGATTCCGGCTGTTTTCACCCTGTAACGGTGAAAGGCCGCACCTACATGGTCCATCGCTATGAGGGTCCCTTGAACAAAATTGACAATGCGGTGGTTCTTCTCTCTTATCCGGTGGGCGCTTTTGGCAAGAAAAACGCACTTCGCGTATTCCTTTGCTCTGATGTTTCCCTCTCTGATGAAACAATTTTGGAGTATTATACACATCGCTGGTCCATTGAAGTCCTTTTTCGATCTCATAAACGCTATTTGGGCCTGAAAACTTTCATGGTCAGGACGGTCATAGCCTTTGACCGCCTCCTTCTTATCCTTGCCTTACCTCATTTCTTCGCCACTCGGCCATTTTTTGCCCTTTCACTCTGGCCTCTGCCGTTCTGCTTTCGTCTTTTCCTGAAGTTGCTCATTTATAGATATAGAAGCAAATTTTGAGAGCTTTTGCTGAAAAGCCAAGAATTTTTTTCTCAATAACAAGGTGGCAGAAAGTCACTTTGAAAAATTGGGAGGGTGATGTCCATGTGGCATTAGTAGTCAACAAGCAGCACACTATGCCTAATACGCTCACAAATGGTAATTTCAAAAATCTTAGCTTAAAATGAAAGGAAAAATCGTATGAAAAGTAAAAAAATCATCTCTATGGCACTTGCGACAGTAGCCGCACTCTCTCCGTGTATGCCAGCATTTGCCGCGTCCAGCCCGGAAGACCCAATGCGGGCTAAAATTATGGCCCCCTCCCCTTACGAAGATGATACGATAATTCTGGGGCGTGTCGAGCCTCGCGCAATCTGCACCGGCCTCTGCACCTATAATGCTACAAAAGACAAGTTTGAAACGAGTCCGTCCTTATACCTCCTATTCGAGAATGGAGCGCATAATTCCCATGTGATTAACCGAACCGCAATGAAAGTAAGCCAGAAGTATTATGGCTTTGTCAGGAACCTGATTGAAGATAATGTCCACAAGGTGAATGGAACTGTATACTATTATGATGACTATGATTAAACAAAAGTTTTGGGGCTCATGGCACTTGTGATTTTTTTATTCACAGTGACATCTTGCGGTACAATACCATCTCCGAATATGGACGGCGAAATTTCTGATATTCAGTCCGCAAAAGCTGTGATGCAGAAATTTCTTGATTTTGAAATGGAGGGCGATGCAGATAAAATCCGGGAGATGGAGCATTATGAAAATGATTGGGAAGCTGATTTCAAATATAACGAAATACTCGACAGTCCGGCCCCAATAAAAAGCTACCAAATCCTCTCATCCGAAAAGATAAACGATTCGATATTCGTCTTTCAGATAGAAGCAGAGACTGTATATAGCGATTCAACTGATACATTCTATAATTTTGTTATAGTTTTAGATGGTGAATATCGCGCTGTCTGCAATATCAGAAATATTCCTGAAGAATTATTTGAGGGCGATGATCTGTCTATGTATTCTAATGAAACGCCATGGTCACTTGATGTTGAGGATGTCATGATTTTCTCCGAGGATTAAATCGTAGACCATTGCAGTTTAAATTCTGCCGTTACTGGGTTCATCCGGCAGCGGCAGAATTTATTGAGATAGAGGCGCTCAGGCTATGATTATAAAATAATGGAAAATTCCCGTTGCAAATCTTGGACAATGGTGTCTCATTATATAGAAGCAGATGTTGAGAGTTTGTTTCTACAGCAAACAGCAAAATTCTTAACAAAGTGATAATGTAGGCCCTCTCAGTCAGCTGCAACTCCCTTGTATCCGCCATGACGGAGAGGACATTCTGCCGACAATATTGAAGATTGCTTTAAGATGCACTGCTAGAGATCAAAAATGCCTAACAGGAAAATTTTTCAAATTTATGTCAGGTTTCGACTTCTGACGACATATATATATGTAGAGCAAATGATAGGATTCATGTTTATTAAGTATAGACGGCTCAAAGTATACTGAACGCTGGTGAGATTTGCAATAGCTGTTGTAGTGATAGGCCTCCAACAGCGTACTATATCACCGGCTCCCTGTAAATGTTCACGGCGTTTAGTATAATACTTTGTGTGAACGAAGTCCTATCATAGTCAGCTTGGTTAAGAGGTGATTTACGGCAGGAAAACCGAGAATTCAGTCCCTATTCACAAAATGCAATTAAGAAAATTGAGGTAACTATGAAAATGACAAAGCGTTTCGTATCTTTCGCCCTTGCTTTGGTGATGCTTTTTGCGTGTTCTTCTGTTGCTTTCGCTGCGGATGTTTCGGACCCAGAAGATATCACAATTTCCGCTGATGCAGTGTAGCCGCGGTTGTACTGGAAAGAGACTGTCACTTGGAACAGCTGGGGGATGATGCCTATGCTCTGAGTGTAAACAAGACCTGTATACCTGATACGCAAAATGCAATTTCACAAAGGCATGTGATCTTACACCAACAGTGAAAGGAAAAAGCATATGAAAAGCAAAAAAAATTATCTCTATAATCCTTGCGGTAGCGGCTGCGCTCTCTCTGTGTTTGCCTGCATTTGCTGCATCCAGTCTGGAAGACCATGTGCTTGCAGAGGTTACGAGCCTCTATGCTGACTACTATGACATTTCGGATACCAGCGCCAGCATTGTGGACAGCACGGAAAATGAAGATGGCAGCGTGACCTATTGGGTCGATACCTCTTTCAAACGGACGTTGAAAGAAACTTCTGCGTATGAAATGCCGTATATTCAGGGGCTGCAAGCAGCGGCGGCAGAATTGACAGATCCTGCGGAAATTGCTGCGGCGGAAAACCGCATCGCAATCTGGACTGCGGAACTGGAGGGCAACTATATTGGCGTTGCACAGGACACCAATGTGACCCTTTCTGTAACCATCCCCCACGGCATTTCTACTAGTGTATTGTCTCGATGATTTATAGAAGAATATACTATCCAACCACATAGTTTTGTGTTACCCTAAACAAAAAGGGTGAGGTGAATAGTATGGCCA
>JAAWQS010000115.1 GCA_022800665.1 Oscillospiraceae bacterium | reverse complement strand
TGTCTGCTGTTTCATGTTTCCTCCACCCCGCTGTTTCTTCTCTACATTTTACCACGTTTTTCCTGCCTTGACTATAGCTAATTAAATCAGAGGCTCCCTTACTTTACCTGGGCTGAGAATACAGTTGTTGAGGACCCCTCCGCGGTGGACGTAGACGCTACAATCTCGGCCAGCGTACTGGCTCCCGGTCATGTGGCGCAGATGGCTGGCTGGATTCAGTCGGAAGTTGGAGGGGATTTGTTCTCCATTGTAACAGTAGAACCGTACTCCAGCGATTACGATGCGTGTCTGGACAGAGCCGCCGATGAAAAAGCGGCCAACGCCCGCCCCACGCTGACAAACACCGTCTCCAACATGGCGGACTATGATGTGATCTTCCTTGGATACCCGGACTGGTGGGGAACCTGCCCCATGGCGATCTTCACCTTCTTGGACAGCTATGATTTTACGGGAAAGACCGTCATCCCCTTCTGCGCCCACGGAACCAGCGGCCTTGCCTCCAGCGTCCGAGATATACGGGCGGCTCTGCCCGATATTACGGCGCTGGATGCGGTGGGTGTTCAGCGGCCTGGAATGGACACGTCTCTGGAAACCGCCCGCTCCACTGTGACAAACTGGCTGGCCGGACTGGACTACTGAAAAATGAGAGTGAACGGCAAATGGTATTTCCACTGCCTGATTCCTGCTCTTCTCCTGCTGGCACTATGCGGCTGCGGAAAAAGCGCTGAATCCGCTGAACACAGCTTTTTTGCGTTGGATACCTATATTACTATGCAGGCCACAGGGCCGGACGCTGAGGCTGTGTTAATGGCGGCGGAGGAACAGATGCAGGCCAGAGAGCGGCAATGGTCGGTAACAAATCCTGACAGCGAAATCTACGCCATAAACCATAGCGATGGTAACATGGTTGAGATCAGCCTGGATACCGCAAAGCTAATTCAATTTGCCTTGGATATGTCCGCCCAGACGGACGGTGCGCTGGACCCCACAATCTACCCTGTTTTGACAGCTTGGGGTTTTACTACTGGCAGCTATCAGGTGCCGGACCAGGATACGATAGACGAACTGCTGTCCGCAGTAGATTATCGGAATATTCATCTGAAGGACAGTTCTGTTACCATTGAAGATGGAGTGCAAATCGACCTTGGAGCGGTGGCAAAGGGATACATTGGTGACGAAGTGGCAGACCTTCTGCGAGAGCAAGGCGTTACCTCCGCGCTCATCAACCTCGGCGGGAACGTACAGACAATCGGCACAAAGCCGGACGGTTCCCTTTGGCGGATCGGGGTGCGAAATCCCTTTGCAGATGGAAACCTGGGTGTTTTGCAAGTAGAGGACATGGCCGTAGTTACTTCCGGCGGTTATGAGCGGTACTTTACGGACGAAGCCGGAAATACCTATTGGCACATTATAGACCCCAAAACCGGCTATCCGGCAGACAGCGGACTGGTATCCGTGACAGTAGCAGCATCAGAGGGGAAACGCTGTGATGCGCTATCCACGGCCCTTTTTGTGATGGGGCCGGAACAGGCCGCGGATTATTGGCGGAGCTGCGGCGATTTTGAGATGCTTCTGGTTCTGGCGGATGGGGACATCTGGCTGACCGATGGCTTGAACAACACCTTTACCCTCAGTGAAAAGGACACCAACAGGGAAGTTACGGTGATTCGGCATGAAACGAAGTAGAACATGGCTGTTCCTTTGCGCGGCAATTTTAGTGGCAGGCGTGGTTGGATGTTTTTGGGTGATGCGTCCATCAACCGGAAAAACCGTAGAGATTTTGCAGGACGGAAATGTCCTATATACATTCGATTTGAGCCGAACCGAAGATCAGGTGATTGAGGTTTTCTATCAAAACCGCTCCAACACCGTACAAATCCAGGACGGAAAAATCTGCGTTCAAGCGGCGGAATGTCCCGATCAAACCTGTGTTCATATGGGATACCTGTCTGACAGCGGGCTTCCCATCGTCTGCCTTCCCAACCGGCTTGTCATTCAGTTTTCCAATGCGGAGTTGGATGGTATTGCAAATTGAGGTGTTGTAATGAAAGCAAAACGATTGACCGAGTTGGCGCTGCTGAGTACGATTGCACTGACAATTTTCATGATTGAGCAGAAAACCCCGAATCCGTTCCCCATCCCTGGCGTGAAGCTGGGGCTGGCCAACATTGTCACGGTCTATGCACTGTACCGATACCGGGCGAAAGAAGTATTTCTGCTGGTTATAACTCGCGTCATTCTGGGGGCGGTGTTCGGCGGTAATCTGATGGCCCTGCTGTATAGCGCGGCTGGAAGCCTGCTCTGTTTGGGCGGCATGATCCCCCTGCACCGCCTGATTCCAGAGCGTATCCTCTGGGCCAGCAGTGTCCTGGGGGCGGTGCTGCACAATATCGGACAGATCACCGTTGCAGTATTGGTGATGAGGAACGCGGGAATGTTGATGTATTTCCCGTTTCTGTTGGTTTCCGGATGCTGTGCAGGAGCATTTACAGGGCTTTGCGCCCAGCTGCTTCTCCACCGGAACCCATATATGGCAGGCAAAGCCTGTTCGCAATCAGACACTTAGCGCTTATATCGCATGACAAATCCAAAAATCGAGGCGTATTGACGTGTTATTTTCTGATAGGGACTTAAAAAAGCTATTGGTCCCGTTGGTAATCGAGCAGGTATTGGTGATGCTGGTGGGCATGGTAGACACGGTGATGGTATCCAGCGTAGGAGAAACTGCCGTGTCCGGGGTGGCACTGGTGGACATGGTGAACTATCTGGTTATTACCATTCTCACCGCTCTCACCACTGGCGGCGCGGTGATCCTGTCCCAATACCTGGGCAGCGGCCAGCCGGATAAGGCAGAGTTTTCAGCCGGACAGCTGATGATCGTCTCCGCTGTGTTTTCCACAGGGATCGCTACCCTGTGCATCCTGCTGCGGAGGAGCATCCTGCGGCTGTTTTTTGGCGCAGTAGAACCGCTGGTGATGGAGGCCGCTCTGACGTACTTTCTCATAACCGCCTGTTCCTTCCCCTTTTTGGGCATCTACAATGGGGCGGCGGCACAATTCCGCGCCATGGGGCGCACCAATATTACGATGTACGTTTCCCTGCTGATGAACGCGCTCAACATCACAGGGGATCTGGTTGGCGTGTTCCTGTTTCATGCCGGAGTATTGGGCGTGGCGGTTCCCACCTTGATTTCCAGAGCATTTGCGGCGGTTCTCCTGTCCGCGCTGGCCTTCCGGCCGGAAAATCAAGTCCGCCTGCGCTGGCAAAATATCCTCACCTGGAGCAAACCGGATGTCAGCCGCATCCTGCGCGTTGCCGTACCGGGCGGCATCGAAAACGGCCTGTTCGCGTTGGGCCGGGTGCTGGTCACAAGCATCGTGTCTCACTTCGGCACGGTGCAGATCGCCGCGAACGGGGTGGCGGGCAGTATCGACCAGATCGCCGTCATGGTAGTCAATGCGGTCAATCTGGCGGTTATCACGGTAGTGGGACAGTGCGTAGGCGCTCGTGAATACGAGCAGGCGGAGCATTTCACAAAAAAGCTGATGAAGATTTCCTACATCTGCACCGCCGCGCTGGGAATTGCGGTCTGCCTGCTGCTGCCCCTGCTTCTTCGTTTCTACCATCTGGAACCGGAGACCTTACGATTGGCTGCGCTGCTGATCGTCATGCACAATGGGATGGCGGCGCTGCTCCACCCCACATCCTTCAACCTTGCCAACAGCTTGCGGGCAGCAGGGGATGTGACATACACCATGTATGTTGGAGCGGTCTGTATGGTCGTGTTCCGGCTGGGAGCGGCCCTGCTGTTTGGTGTCGCTTTGAGCTGGGGCGTTGTGGGCGTGTGGATCGCCATGGGCATGGACTGGCTGGCCCGCTCGGCGTGCTTTCTGTTCCGCTACCGCAAAAAGAGCTGGCAGAGCTGCCGTGTCATTGCTTCCTGAGAAAACAATACAAATCAGGCATAGTAAACAATTCAATTTAGGCATTTTACATTTCAATCCCTTTCCGGTACAATAAAACACAGAAACCTCAAACCTCAATTTCAGCAGCAAGGGGGAATGACTATATGGAATATCGCAAGCTTCCCAGAGGGGGAGAAAACATCAGCATCCTGGGACTTGGCACCAGCTCCATTGGTATGGCTGGAGAAAAAGAGATTGAGGCCGCTATGGCGATGGCTCTGGAAGCGGAAATCAACTTTTTTGATATGGCCTCTGCGGATGCCGCGCCTTTTCCCGCCTATGGAAAGGCCATTGCGGGGATGCGGGAAAAGCTCTATTTCCAAATCCACTTCGGCGCGAACTATCAAGGCGGGAAATACAGCTGGACGACCCATTTGGACACCATCAAACGCTCTATTGACTGGCAGCTCTCCGCACTGAAAACGGACTACATCGACTTTGGATTTCTCCACTGTATTGACGAGGAATCTGATTTGGAGATGGCTTTGAAAAGCGGTGTTTTGGAGTACATCCAAACGCTACAAAAAGAGGGAATTGTCCGGCACATCGGCCTGTCCTCCCACACGCCCCGGCTGGTCAACCGGGTGCTGGACATGGGCGTGATCGACCTTGTGATGTTCAGCATCAATCCAGGCTATGACTACCGCCACGGAGATTACGCCATCGGGGACGTGGAGGAACGCGCCGCCCTTTACCGCAGGTGTGAAGCGGAGGGCGTGGGGATTTCGGTCATGAAAGCGTTCAGCGGCGGACAGCTTCTAAACCCGCGCACATCACCCTTTGGAAGTGCTTTGACAGAGTATCAGTGCATCCAATACGCCTTGGATAAACCCGGTGTTCTGACGGTCCTCCCCGGTATTCGGAACTGCGAGGATTTAAGGCGTATCCTCGGATTCCTAAACGCTGCGGCGGAGGAAAAAGATTACTCCATTCTCGGCTCCTTCGCGCCCCAGGACGCGGCGGGGAAATGTGTTTACTGCAATCACTGCCAGCCCTGTCCGGCAGGATTGGATGTGGGACTGATCAACAAATATTATGATCTGGCAAAGGCCGGAGATCAACTGGCCCACAGCCACTACGACAAGTTGGAGAAAAAGGCTGGCGACTGTGTTGGATGCGGTCACTGTGATAACCGCTGTCCGTTCCATGTGGCCCAATCCGACCGGATGACTGAAATACACGCCTATTTTGATTTGTGAGCAATTCTGCGCAAAACGCCCATGTGGTGATCCAAATATAGAACGAAAAAGGAGTATGAAAGTATGCGAAACTTGAAAAAACTTGCCGCGTTGTTCTTGGCTGCGGCCCTGATCCTCTCACTGTCCGTCACCGTTTTTGCGGCGGTGGAGGACACCGGCTTTTCCGATGTGGACGCCGGTGCGTGGTATTCGGAAGCTGTTATGTACTGCCGGGAGCAAAACCTGATGGCCGGAATCGGCAATAACCAGTTCGCCCCGGAAAGCAATCTGACCCGTGCGCAGCTTGCTACTGTCCTCTACCGGATTGAGGGGACCCCGGCAGTAACGGGTACAGACGCTTTCGCGGACACACCTGACGGCGCGTGGTACGGTGATGCCGTGCTGTGGGCCTCCCAGCAGGAATTGATCAGCGGCTATGGCGGTGGGCTGTTTGGACCGAATGATCCGGTCACTCGTGAGCAGATGACCACCATCTTCTGGCGCTATGCGGGAAGTCCCTCGGCTGGCGAGGCCAACAATTATACCGATCATGCCTCGATTGCCGCTTATGCCGTCTCCGCCGTGAATTGGGCCAGTGCCAACAATGTCGTTCGCCCGGTATCCAGTGGTACATTTGCGCCCAAGAGCAACGCCACCCGTGCCCAGGTTGCTGATGCTTTGATGAATTTTGACCGTATACAGCAGGCCGTGCCTGCACCGGGTACGACCCCCAGCAGCGGGGCCAGAGTGCTGGTGGCCTACTTCTCCGGCACTGGCACTACCAGAGGCGTAGCCCAAAATATTGTGAGTGCCTTGGGATCCGATGTAGCGGTGCTGCATGAAATTACGCCGGAGCAGCCCTATACGGCGGCTGATCTGGACTACACCAATTCCAACTGCCGATCCGTCACTGAGCAGCACGATCCCAATGTCCGTCCTGCAATCGCAAACAGTGTTGCAAACATGAGCGACTATGACGTGGTGTTTTTGGGCTATCCCATCTGGAACAATGATGCGCCCCGTATCATTTACACCTTCCTGGAGAGCGAAAACCTGAGCGGCAAGACGATTGTACCTTTCTGCACCTCCGGCGGCAGCGGTATTGCCAACAGCGTGTCCAACATCCGGGGCCTTGCCAGCGATGCGACCTGGATGGAGGGACGCCGCTGCTACGGCAGCGACACCACAAGCACTCTTGCAAGCTGGGCCAATGGCCTGGGCCTGGACTTCACTCCTGCCTCTGATTCTTCGTCCACTCCTGCGACTACTCCTGATGCAAGCAACGAAACCAAGGTGCTGGTGGCCTACTTCTCCGCTACCAATACCACCAAGCCCCTGGCAGAGTATATTGCCGATGGGCTGGACGCCGACCTCTATGAGATTGTTCCGGAAACGCCCTATACATCCGCAGACCTGAATTATAACAACTCCTCCAGCCGTGCTACCATGGAGATGAATGACCCGAACGCCCGTCCCGCTATTTCCGGGAATGTAAGCAATATGGAGCAGTACGATATTGTCTTTATCGGTTATCCCATCTGGTGGGGGCAGG
>JAAWQS010000172.1 GCA_022800665.1 Oscillospiraceae bacterium | reverse complement strand
AGTACGGGTTTGGAGAAATTTTAAGCAGTGTAGCACAGAAGAGGCTAACGGAGATCATATGCGGCCTGGCTATGAAGGGGAACCAAAGCAGGACAACAGGTTTTGCCGAACTAAAACACGGTTTTCGGACCAGTTGACATGGTTGTCTACTGACATGCCACAAGATCAAAAATTAAGAATAATTGAAAAGCAATTATTTTCAATTTTTGCTGATCCCAGGAATTAATCTTAAAATTTGATGCTTTGGACCATCAAAAATTAAGATTAATTCAAAAATTTGCGCCAAAAATTAGGAATAAATCGAATTAAGTCAAATTACTATGTAATCGCCTTTTTTAATACGAACATGTTGTCTGCGGTTTTTGTCCATTTGTCTGTTGAAAGATGGCAGATTTTTGGCGCTAGCGAAATTCAAATTCCGCAACTTTTTCCCTCATTTTACCCAAACGTCCAGTCAGAACTTTTTCGGGCAAAACCCTTTCAGAGATTGTTGTTACGGAGAATCCCCTCACCCACCCAACCACCACAACACTTCTCTTTCAGAGGGATTGCAGAGGGGGGATTTTGAGCGGGAACACGGTAAAGCCTGGAGCAATTCCCAAGCATTTCCCTCCCCAAGACCTCCCAAGCCCACTTCTGGGCTATTATTGGGGGAAGCATAAGGAGTACCTGTGAAAATGCTCTGAAAGAGAAAGTAATGGGTATTTTCCGGGCAGTTTTAAAGGGAATACATTGACGCTCACTCCGCAGGGGAAGATGGATGGAAACGCTGGAGAAGATGCTCGGGAAAGCAGTTTCGTCCGAAGATTGCTCTGAAAGGATGTAGATTCGGGACATTTTGCGGAGTAATTTGGGGGGCAAAGATGCTCCGTCCGAAGCTCACTCTGAAAGGGGGAAAGCGAGGGAGCGTTTCAGCTCAGGGTATGGCCGGTTCTCGGCAGCAGACAAACTATTGCAGATCTGGGGAGGCCGGCAAACGAGAAAAAACGAGTATTTCCTTTGCGGCAGTGCTGGCAAAGCAAACAGCGAACGCGCAGCGCTTCCGGAATGCAGGCTATCGCTGATCCGCAGCAACAACTCCCACATTGGCCGGTGCTTTTGTGCCTATGCCGGCCGCAAAAATACCCAGGTGACTTCGCACAGGCGTCACCATTTGTACCACACCCTGGGGGATGGGGGATTGTCTGGGAAGACACTTGAAAACGCGCCATTTCCATCTAAGAATACTCAGATAAAGCCAGAGCTATCTTTTGGCAACCTTGGGAGAAAACAGCGCCACGCTGGAAAACGCTCTGAACGAGGGGTGGGCGGGAGGTTGCCTGAGGAATCGCTGCTTTTGAGGTGTTTTTCAGGGAAATACTTCGTTCGTAGTCCACTCTGAAAGGGGGAAATTGCATGGGGAGATGCTTGAGAACAATCTATTACCCTCTGAAAATACCCTGAGAGTTAAAATTAGGGGGTGTTCTCTGAGTAGAGTTTTGGGAAAAATGGAAACAAAAAGAGGCCCATAGCAACGAATGCTATGAACCCCTTCGGGTGTCATTATTCGAGAGATCTTTGGTGCGTCTTATTTCAGACGTTCACATAAATTGTGAACGTCTGAAATAAGACGCACCATTTGTCTGCGATTTTTGTCCATCGTCTGCCGAGAGATGGCATTTTTCTAAAGGTCCAAAATCTTGATTTCTGCAACTTTTCCCCACATTTTCACCCTCACGCTCTCCCTCTCGAATCCCCAACTTTTTTGTCCTTTCAGGAAACTTACTTCGACTGCGACATTCCCACTCATCTTCTCTCGCATTCCGCCCACCAGCCCCCCCTTTCAGAGGGATACTTCTGGAAGATTTTGAGAGAAAAGCAGGGGAATACTTTCAGAATACAGACAATCCTTGAACTAATTCCCGCCATTTGGGAACAACAATCGGACTGGTTTGGGAGAATCTCCGGGAGCTTTTCCAAGAATTTTTTAAGGGGTATTTTAGTGAATAACAGGGGATTTTGAATGTTTTTGCGTAGTAATCACCCTGAAAGGCAAGGAAATTGAGGGGTGCCGGGGAGGATGCCAAGGGAGGAAAAAGGCCATGCAAGGGGAGATTTTCTGGATAAAATGGGGTATATATTATTGAATTTTAACGGCTTTTCGAATGGTTTTAGCTGCTTTTGGGCGATACCTGGACGGACTCTTTAGAGGAGGTGCTGGGGAATTTTATCGCCCTTTTTGCGAAGAACCCCCCCTGAAAGGGAGAAAATCAGGGCGGTGCCGGGGGAATGATGGGGCGGAAAAAAGGCAACAAAAAAAGGGCCGCAGCAACGATGTGCTACAGCCCTAATAGGTGTCATTATTCACGAGATCTTGTGTTCGTCTTAAATCAGACGCTTACATAGTATCTCGCAAAAAATCGTTGCAGCTGTAATATAGCATACCTTAACGGATTCGCCAAGCAAAATCCACAATATTCGCATAATTTTTGCTTTAAAACGAAAAAATGCTTCCATGTCTGTAGAGACATGGAACAATTTGGCCGTTTTCAGTAGTTTTCAGCTTGGATGGGCTGCTGAAGGCAGCAAAAGAGTATGGATGTCTCTACGGACAATAATAGGGGATGAGCATGACCGCTCACCCCCTGTTATTGTCCACATAAGTTTTGTCAGATGTTAGCTATCTC
The DNA here is from genome assembly GCA_022800665.1 of Oscillospiraceae bacterium. Taxonomy (GTDB): domain Bacteria; phylum Bacillota; class Clostridia; order Oscillospirales; family Oscillospiraceae; genus Pelethomonas. The sequence continues at coordinate 4,072 of JAAWQS010000172.1, read as the reverse complement.
CTCTGCTGCGAACTTTAAGAGCGGCGCAGGGCGTCGTCAGCCGACAGGAAAGAGCAACGCTTTGTTTGCACGCCATCAATCGCTACTGTTGGTTAGAAAGAATTTTCCACAAAAAGCGCTGCTTAAAAACTTGCACGTGCCATGGGTCACAGCAAAAATCTAGCTCTCCGTTTTCGCATCATAACCACTCTTTCGTGCCGGCTGCAATTATCTTCTGCGGAGGACACTCCCTATATAGTTTATAGGCGAAGGTGACACCGTAAACCGTTGCAAAATCAGGCATCTCGGAAGGCATACCGAATTTTATCCCCCCCGTCTTTGAAGTGTGGCCTTGCTGTTCTGCACTGGTCACTGATCCGCAGATACGAGGGGAACAAACTCCAGTTTGAGTTTCATTCCAAGGCCAGCAGCCAAGCGTTTTAAGGTCCGCAAGGATGGATTCGCCGTCCCATTTTCAAGACGGCTGATATTGGCCTGGTTAATTCCGGTAGCCTCTGCAAGTTGCTCCTGTGTGATGTCATTTACCCTTCTACCTTCGGTGATAGCGCGGATGATTTGAAATTCCGGTTCCAAGGCTTCCCATTCCGCCCGGAACGCAGGGTTCTTCATTTCTTCGGCGATTGCCTCTTGCAAGGTTAGCATTTGCGCTGTGCCTCCTTTCGCTTATAATCGTCTCTGTACTTCTTTGCCAGTTCTATCTCTGCTGATGGAGTTTTTGGCGTCTTTTTGGTAAAGCCGTTCGTTAAAACTATTGTTTTCCCAACAGCGAAGAAATATAGCACGCGAGAAATATTTCCCTCCTGTTGCGCTCTGATTTGAAAAATGCCGTCCTCCAAATGCTCAGAATAGAGGGCATACGGGCCTGTGGTCCTACCATTTCCAGTACATTAGCAATCTTGTATATCCGTGCCCGCATTTTGTCGGATAAAGTCTTAAATTAGCCAATTTGCTCACTGCACTTTCTTTATCTCTAGTATTATTATATGTTTTTTATGCCATATCGTCAATGGGATTTTCTATTTTACTCATGCCCTTATTTTACTGCTCTTGGTGTTTTTGTGCAACTTTTATTTTTCAAACACCCCCTAGCGAGCAGAGACGCCTGTTTCAAATGAAGCAGGCGTCTTTGCTGTGCGGAAACTCTTTCCTTTGCATTGCTTTTGTGGTAAAATCATTCTCAAAAGGAGGCATTTGCATGAGTAACGGGAAATTGCCGCGCAATCTGTTATTTCTCATATCCTTGAAAATTGATTTCCCTGCTATTCAGGGCAGCTGCGTGTGTGTGGAAAACAATTTCGCAGTGTCGCTGAATTTTGCGAGGAATACAATCTAGGGTATCGCACCGTGTTGGCGCTCCGATGTATTCGCGGTTTCCTCCCGGCTCTACTGGCATAACGAACGGACCTCCGATCCACACAGCTGGAACGCCAAGTGTCTCCCGTGTCAGCAGATCACCACTGCCGGCAATCCTCAGACGGCCTACTTGAAGCCCGTATGATTGAGGGATTCTGTTTGTGTAGGCATCTATAGCTGATCCCTGAATTACCCTGATTCAGGCTGATTTGCAGGGTGCTTCGGTTGATTGGTCAGTCGAAAACCAGCAATATCACAATTTTCAAACGAGGCATGTGCAACACCCCTCACAGTCCGGCAAATACCCGCATCGCCTTCTCAGCGTCCGCCTCCATGGCGTTCTGCGCGGTCATTGCCAGATCGTGGAAGAAGGTCACATCCTCCTTGCCCAGCAGTGCTTTCACCGCATTGACACCGGCCTTGGACATATAGCTGTAATAGTTGATTTTCCGCAGGCCGTTGCGGATGCCGGTACGGTAGTCCTCCAGAGAAACCCCGCTGCCGCCGTGCATCACCAGGGGCAGGCCGGTCTTCTCCGCAATGACCTTCACACGGTCCAGATCCAGGACAGGCTTGGATTTGTAGATGCCGTGGGCGGTGCCGAAGCTGGGCGCCAGCGCGTCGATGCCCGTCGCCCGGCAGAATGTGACCGCTTCATCGGGGTCGGTATAGACCGGGCCGCCGACGTTCGTTTCCATACCGCCCTCACGGGAGGCCAGCGCCCCCAGCTCTGCCTCCACGCCGCAGCTGTAATTTTTTGCCATTGCCACAGCCTTTTTCGTGTTGGCGAGATTCTCCTCGTAGGGCAGGACGCTCCCATCGTACATGACGCCAGTGAAGCCCAGCTCCATCGCCTTTGCCATATAGTCCAGCGTCTCGCAGTGATCCAGGTGGACGCACACCGGGACTTTGGCCGCTTTAGCCGCCTGCACCATCACCGGACCAATCTTCTCCAGCGGCGCGACATCCTCGTGAAGCTCCGCGTGCATGATCATAACAGGAACGTTCAATTTTTCCGCTGCGGAGATCACCGCGGTGATGCACTCCAGATTGGGCGTATTGAACGAGCCAAAGGCACACTTCCTCTCCTCTGCCAGGGCAAGGATTTCTTTCAAATTAACAAGCATAACTGCACCTCACATCAGCGGACGGACGGCCTTGTAAACCGCCTTGTACCGCTCGTATATTTTCATGTACTTTTTGTGCATCTCTTCGCGGGGACCGTACGTCTCCATTTCCTGCACCATACGCGCGGCGGCATCCTCTAAATTGGCGAACCGCCCAACGGCGATGCCGGTCAGCATGGCGCTTCCCACTGTACCCGCATCTGCAGTTTTCAATGCAGTGATGGGAAGGTTCAGCACATCGGCTTTCATCTGCATCCAGACCTTGGACCGCGCCCCGCCGCCGGTGGCGTGGAGCTTCTCAAAACGGATGCCAGAGCCGGACAGCACCTCGTAGTTCAGGCGCATCTCATAGGCCACACCCTCCATGCAGGCACGGTAGATGTCTGCCGCCGTGGACGCGGTGGTGAGGCCCAGGATCGCGCCCTTGGAGCCGGTGTCCATGTAGGGCGTGGCCGCCCCGGCGAAGTGCGGCAGTACCAGCAGGCCCGTAGGTTCGTCCCTGGTGTAGGCCTGCTCCATGCTCACGTTGGTCTCGCCCTTGCCGAAAGTTTCCATACACCACTGCATCAGTGCCCCACCGGTGTAGGAGAAGGCATAGGCCACATATTTTCCGGCAACCGCATAAGGCACCACGGAAAAGAAGCCCCTGCTCATCACGGCAATATCCGGGATACTGTCATAAACCGGCGTCAGGCACTCCACCGTTCCCGCGCCGTCCACGGCCACGCTTCCATCGAAAGCCCCTGCGCCCACAGCGGCGGCCACCTGATCGTGGGAGACGGAAACAATAACGCAGTCTTTATGCAGTCCCGTCCGCTGGGCGGCTGCGGGGGTAACGGTTCCCGCGCTTGTCCCAGTAGGTACCGGCTTGCTCATCATGGACAGATCAATCCCGGCGGCATCAAAAATTTCCTCGCTCCAAGTAAGCGTGTGGATGTCAAAGGCCATGGTTCGCGCAGCCAGGGAGTAGTCGATCTGCGCCCGGCGGGTCAGATGCCAGACCACGAAGTCCTCAATCAGATGGACGCGCTTGGCGGCGGCGCAGACCTTCGGCTCGTGCTTCTTAATCCACATCAGCTTGCTGATGGAGTACATCTCGTGGGGAGCCAGGCCTGTCACAGCGGCGATATGCTCCGCGCCCAGCTTCTCCACTAGCTCCCGGCACTCCTCCGCCCCTCTGGGGTCGGTATAGAGCATGGCGTTGTGGAGCGGTTCCCCTGCGCCGTTGGTCAGGACGAACGTCTCCCCGAAGCTGGTAACGCCGATGCCCCCAATGTCCGGATACTGCGCCGCCATCTCCCCAATTACCTCATAGACGTTGTCCATCATGGTGGAGATGTCGGTCTCGTGGCCGCTGACAGCCCGGCGCACGGGATAGTCCCGGTATGCCTTGCCCAGCTGCCGGCCGCTTTCGTCAAACACCGTCAGCTTGCAGCCGGTGGTGCCGATGTCTAATCCTGCAATTTTCATGCGTCAATGTCCACCCAGTCGTAGCCAGGGAAATCAATTTTCAAGGATATGAGAAATAACAGAGGGATCAAGGAGGCAGTTAAACATAATTTGGGAAAGGGGACGTTTAGAATTAGAAGCGG
>JAAWQS010000114.1 GCA_022800665.1 Oscillospiraceae bacterium | reverse complement strand
CTGTTTATCTGTTAAGTCGCTCGGATACGACTTTCGTCCTTTGGCTTCCATGTCTCCTATTCTACCACGGACTTAACCTCTTGTGAATACAGCTTCTAAGATGTACGGCAATGATCCCGGTTCCACCATCCCTATGTCCTTCGGCTTTGACCAGTGGTGCTGGGGCCAGAACATCTTCTACGCACCTTTCGGCCTGACCAACTGGTCCGATGTGTGCATGGACCTGCGGCTGACCAAGGATAAGGAGGTTGTGTTCGACTGCGTCAGCGATGCCTACCGCAACGCTATCACCTATTACCATGACTGGTACGCCAACGGACTCATCGACGTGGAGGTATTCAGCCAGGACGATAAGCAGTACCTTTCCAAATGCGCCCAGGGCGAGGTGGGCGTGGCCACCTGGTGGGAGATCAGCGAGCTGATGGGCGACTATGCCGACGATTATGTCTATCTGCCCCCGCTGAAGGGCCCCGACGGCGCCTGCACCGTGACCATCAAGTCCGCCGGCAGCGCCGTCAACTCCGGGCACCTGTCCATTACCAAGGCCTGCAAAAGTCCCATCAATCTCCTGAAGTTCTATGACCAGTGGTACACCGGCGAGAACGTCATGCAGCTCCAGTACGGCCCCATCGGCGTGTACTTCAACGAGGAGAAGGACGCCCAAGGCATGTATGTCTCTATCACCGATGAAGAGGCCCGCGAGAAATATAACAAGTCTGCGGGCGAGCTGAAGGCTGCCAGCGAGGTCCAGGGGCCCAAGCTGATCCTCTCCGACTACTACACCAATGTCTTCCACATGGAGGACCGCGCGATGGAGCGTTTGGAAGACCTTCAGAACTTCTGGTTCAAGTATGTGGACGATTTCACCTTCTATCCCGTGGACTGCGTGTTCACCGAGGATGAACTGAACGACCTGGATCTCTACAAGCCCGACTTTGAGAACCACGTCAAGGAACAAGAGGCCCCCTGGTTCCGGGACGGCGGACCCAGCGACGCCGAGTGGGAAGCCTACAAGCAGGACCTGATTGATACCTACGGCATGGAGCAGATTTTGGAAGTCTACAAGAACGCCTATGACCGGTACGCCGCTGCGGAATAAATTACATTACACCTTTCTCTCTCGAAAAGGGGGCGGCCCCGCGCCGTCCCCTTTTTATAAAAACTGCGATGGATATAAAAGATATTTTTACACTCTACGACGCCCGCTCTCCGCTGCGCTACCAGCAGCTTCCCTCCTCCGTTTTTCAGGCGGATATGGGCGGGGGGAATGTACTGCTGGATGAGGATTTACAGCTTGTGGGTGTGCTGGACTTCAATCTGAGCGGGCGGGAGACGGCGCTCAATATGCTGTTCCGGGAGTCCTTTGTCAATTTTGAGGATGATGAGAAAAATATGCTCTACGACGGACAGCTGCAAGAAAAAGCGTTTACGCTATTCATAGAAAATCTCCAGATCATAAAAAACATTACACGTTCAACCAGGCGGAAGCAGACGCCGCGCCGCTGCTCTACCGCTATCTGCGCCCTTTCTGGCGGTATACGGTCCGGGCCGTAGAAACGAAGCGGAAGGATGCCGCGAAGATAGAGCGCGTCCTGGCTTGGATGGAAGCGGAGCAGGCGCGTAACCTGGAGCTTTAATACGAGGTGTGAAAATTGACCGAATAGGTGAATTTTCAGACACGGAATATGATCGGTATTTGGAATACCATTTGAAGTGAATTGAGGAGGAAACACGATATGACCAGCGAAGCTTTGCAAAAGGCCCGGGACTTTGAGGCCCAGTACGGCCCCCACATCCCCGCCAGGGAACGGCCCGCCTTCCACGTTACCCCCACCATCGGCTGGATGAACGACCCCAACGGATTCTCCCTCTATAAGGGGGAGTACCATCTGTTTTACCAGTACCATCCCTACTCCAACGAGTGGGGCCCTATGCACTGGGGACACATAAAGAGCAGGGACCTGATCCGCTGGGAGCGCCTGCCCGCCGCCCTGGCTCCTGACTGCGGCTACGATGCGGCTGGGTGCTTCTCCGGCGGCGCGGTGGAGATGCCCGATGGGCGTCAGATGCTCATGTACACCGGCGTCCAGCGGGGACACGATGCCGATGGATTCATCCGGGATATCCAGACCCAGTGCATCGCCATTGGAGACGGCGTGGATTACGACAAATGCGAGCTGAACCCGGTTCTGACCGGCGAGGATTTGCCGGAGGGCGGCAGCACGGTGGACTTCCGGGACCCCAAGGTCTGGCGGGATGCAGATGGGACATATTACGCCGTCATTGGCAACCGCGCCGCAGATGGCAGCGGAGCTATCCTGCTCTACAGCAGCGGGGACGGTCGGAAGTGGGAATTTGTTCGTACCCTTGACGCCTGCCATAACCAGTACGGAAAAATGTGGGAGTGCCCGGATTTCTTCCCACTGAACGGGAAGCAGGTCCTGCTCACCAGCCCCCAGGAGATGCAGCCTGTGGGACTGGAATTTCACGCCGGAAACGGGACGCTGTGCCTAATCGGAGATTACGACCCGCAGGGGGGTGGCTTCATCCGGCAAAATGCCCAGGCGATTGACTATGGCCTGGACTTCTACGCTCCCCAGACGCTGCTGACCCCCGATGGGCGGCGGGTGATGGTGGCCTGGATGCAGAATTGGGCCACCGTGGGGGCGAAGCCTTATCACTGCCGTTGGTTCGGCCAATACACAGTCCCACGGGAGCTGTCGATAAAGGACGGGCGCCTGTACCAGACGCCGGTGCGGGAGCTGGAGAACTATCGCGGTCCGCGCGTCATGCACCACAACATTCCTGTCAGCGGCGAGGTCAACCTGCCCGGCATTCAGGGACGGATGTTGGACATGACGGTCACTATCCGGCCTATTGGGAACGATTCCTACCGCTGGTTCCGCATCCGGGTGGCCAAGGACGGGGAGCATGAAACCATCATCCGCTACCGCCCCGATCAGGGGACCGTCAAGATCGACCGGACCCGCAGCGGCCTGCCCCATGACATCGTTCATACCCGCAGCTTTTTTGTTCGTCCCAGGGGCGGAGAGATCAAGCTGCGTCTGGTGCTGGACCGCTTCAGCCTGGAGGTCTTTGTCAACGACGGCGAGCAGGCGGCCAGCGCGGTGATCTACACCCGCCAGGAAGCGGACGCCATCAGCTTTGTGGCCGGCGGTTCGGTGTTGATGGATGTAGAGAAATACGATCTGGCGTTTGACGAGGAGGCGTGAGCCATGGCGGAGAAAACCTTTGACGTGGTTGCTCTGGGGGAACTGCTGATCGATTTTACGGAAAACGGCCTCAGCCGTCAGGACAACCCTCTCTTCGAGGCCAACCCCGGCGGCGCGCCTTGCAATGTGCTGGCAATGCTGAGAAAGTTGGGGCGGAGCTGCGCCTTTGCCGGCAAGGTAGGGGACGATATGTTTGGCCAGCAGCTTCGCGCCGTGGTAGAGGAAGCCGGGATCTGCGGGGATTATCTGGTAACGGACCGGAACGCGCGGACCACCCTGGCTTTTGTCAAGAAGCTGCCCAACGGCGACAGGGACTTCTCCTTCTTCCGCAACCCCGGCGCGGACATGATGCTCACCGAGGCGGAAGTACCGGGGGAAGTAATCGGCGGGAGCAGAATCTTCCATTTTGGCACGCTGTCCATGACCCATGAGGGCGTAAGGCGGGCCACCCGCCATGCTGTCGGCTGTGCCAGGATGGGCGGCGCCCTTGTTTCCTTCGGCCCTAATCTCCGGCCCCCGCTGTGGGAAAGCCTGGAGGAGGCCAGGAAGCAGATCGCCTATGGTCTGTCCCAGTGCGATATTTTGAAGATCGCCGACAATGAGCTGGAGTTCATGACCGGGGAGACGGATCTTGATAAGGGCGCGGCTGCCCTGCGGCGGCAGTACCCCAACATTCGCTTGTTCAACGTAACAGCGGGGCCGGAGGGAAGCCGCGCCTATTATGAGGATAAGCGGGTGTTCGTCCCTGCCTGCAAGTTGGGCGGGACGATCGAGGCCACCGGGGCAGGGGACACCTTCTGCGCCTGCGTTCTCAACTTTGTGCTGGAGCATGGGTTGGATGGATTGGCGGAAGAGGATCTGACTGACATGCTGCGCTTTGCCAACACGGCGGCTTATCTGGTGACCACCAGAAAAGGAGCCATCCGCTCCATGCCGGAGCGGGAGCAGGTGGAAGCGTTGCTATAATTGAACGGATGTGATGATGAGCCCCGCCGATGCGCTGCATGACCTGGAGGGCGCGGTGTTGGCTGAGGGCGCTGGCCTGACGCTGGAGCAGGCCAACCAAATCGACCGTTCGCTGGTTTCTTTAACGACAGCAAACCCATCAGTATGCGCTCCTACAGCGATTTTGAATCGCAAGGGCTCTCCCTGGGAGCAGATGGGGAGAGCATGGTTGAAGAACTATATGTTGCAGAAATGAATTCGCTCTACAAGTAAAATAAAAATGCCGCGATTCTCTTCCGATGTTGGGAATGAGATCGCGGCGTTTCTGTAAACTGTTTCAGACTTCCCACAGGCAGATGCGTTTAAGGACTGGCTGAAAAAAGCCGGGGACTTCCTTCCTGATTATCTTGGTCTTGACAATCATTTGCAGTGGCGCTATATTTTGTTCGCCTCAATGAAATGAGAGCCAACACATGAAAAAATTGTTCAGTCGCAAAAAATGCATTTAGGAGGTATTTCTATGAAAAGAATATTGCTGGCGCTGCTGTTGAGCGCTTTTCTGCTGTCTGGCTGCGGTGCGAAGGATAGCGATTCTCCTCTGCCCGCCGGGGCGAATCAACCAAGCGGAAATATGTCAAATTCGGTGCAGACAGAAGAACCGAACAAGCCGGAACAACCGGACGAACCAGAGCCGGAGACCGGGCAGACAGTTGAAAGTATAAATGAAGAAGATAAATTCATCAGTGCAGAAGAAGCCAACGCACAAACGAGAGAGAATATAGACACAGAAATGACCACAGAAGAATTACTAGATTTATTTATCAATGGCTCAATAAATGCAATCAGTTCCGAAGATCCGGCATCGGCATTCTATATTACCGATTTGGATATGGATTCTGAGGAATGGGATTCCTATTCCATTGGTGAAAGAGTCGATCTTGACAATGATGGAGAAAATGAACTGATTATTTGCGGGCCGTATGGTGGCATATACCTTGATGCGCGTGATGGCAAGGTCTATGAATTTGCCGTGGGAGAGGGTGATTCTCTTGCGCTTTCTTATGTTGTTTATAATGGCTCCACATGGATTATGTACAGCAACAGAATGCATACAGGATATGAAGCATACCATATGGAAAAATTTGAAGGGGCAGATAATTTAGCTGCAGAAATGAATTTTGACGAAGAACTTGTTTATGAAGATAATGTGGAGGGCAAAGAAAAATATACATTGAATGGAACGGAAATATCTTATGATGAATATTTTGAATTATGCAGCAAGATTTTTGCAGCTGAAGTAACTACAACTAAATGACAAATGATTATTTATCGGGTTGATTGTCAAGTCTGATTTTCACTGCGCCGCAGTTCAAGACTGGCAAAGAGGCGGTCCAGCGTATTTGGTCTGCAAAATGCAAAAAAGGACGGAAAGCAACTCTATTTTTACTGCTTTCCGCCCTTTCTGCTATGTAAAGCTGGGGTATACCCTAAAATGGCCCAGGCAATGTCCCGGTTGCGGAACCAAAATTCTGCTGCCGCCCAGGGGACCGGGGCAATGGGGGTATCGTAGAGGTACGCCGGGGAGAAGATGCAGGGCGGCAATGGGGGACGGGTAGGCGGCGCCGGTTGTATGGACGGCCTGGTGGAAAAATTCCTCGTGGTCCGCAGAGACAAAGGGGAAATCTACTTATTCTCGAAGAATGGTATATGCCCTTGACGGAATTTTGACTTTCTCCCCATATGATGAAAAAGACTGGAGGTGTCCGCATGGCATACAAAATTTTAATCGTTGATGACGAACCAATCCTGACTGAATTGCTTTCAACCCATTTGCGGGATCACGGCTATACGGTTTCCGTAGCCAACAGCAGCGATGAAGCCCTGACAAAGCTGAATACAAAGCCAAACCTTATCCTTCTGGACATCAATATGCCGGGGATGGATGGGCTGGAACTGTGCAAAATCATTCGGAATCATATCGTCTGCCCTATCCTGTTCCTGACGGCGCGAATCGCAGAGCAGGATAAGGTCAACGGCCTGCGGGCCGGAGGGGACGACTATATCACCAAACCTTTCAGCTTGCAGGAATTGATTGCCCGCATTGAGGCCCATCTGCGCCGGGACGAGCGGAACAGCCGCCCGCCAGAGGTCGTGACCTCCCAGGGGCTGATTATCAACCTCTCCGACAGGAAAGTATTTGGGAACGAGCAGGAGCTTTCCTTTTCCAAGAGAGAATTTGACATCATCGAATTTCTATCCTCTAACCCCAATCAGGTCTTTGACAAGGAGCGCATTTATGAGGCGGTATGGGGTTATGACGCAGAGGGCGACAGCAACGTGATTAAAGAGCATATCCGTAAAATCCGCGCAAAGCTCATGCAGGCCAGCGGAAGCGAGTATATCGAAACGGTTTGGGGGATGGGCTACCGATGGAAAAAGTAAAAAGACAGTCATTGAAACGCTCTTTTATGAAGGCTGTGGCGGTCACAATGCTGATTGTGTTCCTTTGCAGCGTCCTTGCGATTTTCGGCTGTTACCGCTTTCAAAAGCATATTCTCCCTGATTCCAATGAGGTCTGGCTGACGCAGCAGACAACCGCCCCGGATGGTACGGTCACAGAGGCAAAGATGAGGTAT
>JAAWQS010000161.1 GCA_022800665.1 Oscillospiraceae bacterium | reverse complement strand
CCGACAAGCAGTTCAAATGCTTGCTTGATGAATCTTTCTTGGATAAAGTCCTTCGTTGCGCCCTCTGTTCATGATTTGTTCACTCATTCAAATACCGTGGGTTTTGGGAAAATAATGCTTGACTTACAGAAGGGAGTATGCTATAATGCAAAATCGCGTGGAAACATTTCACGAATTTTTTTGATACCCAAAAACAGGAGGAATTACCTTGCTGAAGGAACTGGTAGGGAAGGAAAAGGTAACGGGCGTGAAGCAGTCCAGCCGCGCGGTCCGGTCCGGCCTTGCCAGGGAGGTGTTCCTTGCCAATGATGCAGACCCGGCCTTGACCGCCCCGCTCCTGGAGCAGTGCCGCCAAAAGGAAATCCCCGTGTGCCAGGACTACTCCATGCGCCAGCTGGGACAGGCCGCAGGTATCCAAGTAGGTGCCGCTGTGGTCGCCGTGCTGGACAATCTTTAATTTTTTGTATTTTTTCGGGATATTTTCCAATTTCCCTGAAAAAATAAAGAGGAACGGTTTTTTCGTTCCCATCTACCCTATAAAGAAAGGAGAAAACTATGCCTACTTTCAATCAGTTGGTTCGCAAGGGCCGCCAGCAGGCCAGCTACAAGTCCAACAGCCCTGCCATGCAGTACGGCCTGAACACCCTGAAGAACAAGGAGACCGACCTGCCTTCTCCCCAGAAGCGCGGTGTCTGCACTGCAGTGCGTACCCAGACGCCGAAGAAGCCTAACTCCGCTCTTCGTAAGATCGCCCGTGTGCGCCTGACCAACGGCTACGAGGTCACCGCCTATATTCCCGGCGTGGGCCACTCGCTGCAGGAGCACTCCGTGGTCATGATCCGCGGTGGCCGTGTCAAGGACCTGCCCGGCGTCCGCTACCATATCATCCGCGGTACCCTGGATACCCAGGGCGTACAGGGCCGGATGCAGGCGCGCTCCAAGTACGGCGCGAAGCGTCCCAAGTCCAAATAAGCTCTGACTCGGAGCGAAAAGCGCTTTGCCGAATAGGTTGACATAGTTTTCTGTAGATAAACTGTGAAAGCCCTCTTTGGCACGCTGTACGCCGGGCTGGGAGTCTACTCCCTATCCCCCGGAGAGTACCTATGATCTCATAAAATATAATGAAGGAGGGAAGCATAGTGCCCAGAAGAGGTAATGTTCCCAAGAGAGAAATTCTGCCCGACCCTATGTACAACAGCATCCTGGTGACCCGCCTGGTCAACTCCATCATGCTGGACGGCAAGAAGGGCGTTGCGCAGAAGATCGTCTACGGCGCGTTTGACATCGTCAAGGAGCAGACCAGCAAAGAGCCTTTGGAGGTCTTCACCACCGCCATGGACAACATTATGCCCAGCCTGGAGGTCAAGGCCCGCCGCGTGGGCGGCGCCACCTATCAGGTGCCTATGGATGTGCGCCCCGCACGCCGCCAGACCCTTGGCCTGCGCTGGCTCACCAGCTACGCCCGCAACCGCAGCGAGCGCACCATGGCCGAACGGCTGGCTAACGAAATTATGGACGCAGCCAACAATACCGGTTCGGCTGTGAAAAAACGCGAAGATACCCACAAGATGGCCGAATCCAACAAGGCGTTCGCCCACTTCCGTTGGTAAGTTAGGAGGAGCAGTATGCCGAGAAAGGTATCACTGGAAAACACAAGAAATATCGGCATTATGGCTCACATTGATGCAGGCAAAACGACAACCACTGAACGTATCCTGTATTATACCGGTGTGAACTATAAGATTGGTGAAACCCATGAGGGCACGGCCACCATGGACTGGATGGCGCAGGAGCAGGAGCGCGGCATCACCATCACCTCTGCCGCAACAACCTGCTACTGGCAGGGTCTGAGGAACCAGTTCCCTCAGACCCGTATCAACATCATCGACACACCGGGCCATGTAGACTTCACTGTCGAAGTGGAGCGCTCCCTGCGGGTGCTGGACGGCAGCGTGACCGTCATGTGTGCCAAGGGCGGCGTTGAGCCCCAATCCGAGACCGTATGGCGGCAGGCGGATCACTACCATGTGCCCCGCATGATTTACGTCAACAAAATGGATATCATGGGCGCGGACTTCTATAACGTCCTGCGCATGATTGATGAACGCTTGAAGTGCAATGCCGTTCCCATTCAGCTGCCCATCGGCAAGGAAGCCGATTTCAAGGGCATCGTTGACCTGGTGGTCATGAAGGCTTATGTCTATTATGACGACCTGGGGAAGGATATCCGGGAGGAGCCGATTCCCGACGATATGCAGGAACTGGCAGAGCAGTATCGGGAGAAAATGCTGGACGCGGTGAGCATGTTCGACGATGAGATTATGGAGATGTACCTGGAGGGCCAGGAGATCCCCGACGACCGCATCCGTCAGGCCATCCGCAAGGCCACCTGCGCGGTGGAGATGATTCCCGTGGTGTGCGGCACCAGCTACCGCAACAAGGGCATCCAGCGTTTGCTGGACGCTATTGTGGAGTATATGCCCTCGCCGCTGGATGTGGCGGCCATCAAGGGCGTGAACCCCAAGACCGAAGAAGAAGAAGAGCGTCCCTCCGATGATAACGCTCCCTTCTCCGCACTGGCCTTTAAGATTATGACTGACCCCTATGTAGGCCGCCTGTCCTTTGTGCGGGTGTACTCCGGTTCTGTGAACACAGGTACCGCCGTGCTGAACGCCACCAAGGGACACAAGGAGCGCATTGGCCGCATCGTGCAGATGCACGCCAATCACCGGGAGGATATCGAGACCATCTACTCCGGCGACATTGCCGGCGTCATCGGTCTGAAAAATACTACCACCGGCGATACGCTCTGCGAGGAAAAGCATCCCGTTATCCTGGAATCCATGGAGTTCCCTGAGCCTGTGATCCGCGTGGCCATTGAGCCGAAGACCAAGGCCGGTCAGGAAAAGATGGGCATTGCCCTGATGAAGCTGGCCGAGGAGGACCCCACTTTCCGCACCTACACCGATGAGGAAACAGGGCAGACCATCATCGCCGGTATGGGCGAGCTGCACCTGGAGATCATCGTGGACCGCCTGCTCCGTGAGTACAAGGTGGAAGCCAACGTGGGCGCACCCCAGGTCGCCTACAAGGAGACCATCAAGAAGATGGTGCAGCAGGATACCAAGTATGCCCGCCAGTCCGGCGGTAAGGGTCAGTACGGTCATGTCAAGATCCGTCTGGAGCCCAACGAGTCCGGCAAGGGCTACGAGTTCGCCAACGAGGTGGTTGGCGGCGCGGTGCCAAAGGAGTATATCCCTGCGGTGGACGCCGGTATCCAGGGCGCAATGCTCAGCGGCGTCGTGGCCGGTTATCCGGTGGTGGACGTGAAGGTTACGCTGTACGACGGCTCCTATCACGAGGTGGACTCGTCTGAAATGGCTTTCAAAATTGCCGGTTCCATGGCTTTCAAAGAGGCCTGCCAGAAGGCGGACCCCACCCTGCTGGAGCCGATTATGAAGGTCTGCGTCATCGTTCCGGAGGAGTATATGGGCGACGTGATCGGCGACCTCAACAGCCGCCGTGGTCAGATCCAGGGCTTCGAGGCCCGCTCCGGCGCACAGCAGATTGATGCGTTCGTACCCTTGAGCGAGATGTTCGGCTACGCTACCGACCTGCGTTCCCGGACCCAGGGCCGCGGACAGTATACCATGGAGCCCAGCCACTATATCGAGATTCCCAAGAATATCCGCGAGAAGATCATCGACCAGCGTATGGGTGCGCGGGCGATGCGGTAAAGACGGGGAAAAAGCTCCCCCACGGGTAAAATTGCAGTCCCGGAACCCTTTTTGGGGATTGCATTTTCCCAGAATCTGTTGTAGAATAAGAGCGTTATATATTTTACGCTCCCCCAACCATTTTTCACTCAACTGTTAAGGAGGATTTACCAAAATGGCTAAGCAGAAATTTGAAAGAAGCAAGCCCCATGTCAACATCGGCACCATCGGCCACGTTGACCACGGCAAGACCACCCTGACCGCCGCTATCACCAAGTACCTGGCTTTCGACGGCAAGGCTGACTACACCGACTACGCCAGCATCGATAAGGCCCCTGAGGAGAGAGAGCGTGGTATTACCATCAATACCGCCCACGTGGAGTATGAGACCGAGAACCGTCACTATGCTCACGTTGACTGCCCGGGCCACGCCGACTATATCAAGAACATGATTACCGGAGCTGCGCAGATGGACGGCGCGATCCTGGTTATCGCCGGTTCCGACGGCCCCATGGCCCAGACCCGCGAGCACGTGCTGCTGGCCCGTCAGGTCGGCGTGCCTGCCATCGTTGTGTTCCTGAACAAGTGCGATCAGGTGGACGACGAGGAGTTGCTGGAGCTGGTTGAGATGGAAGTCCGCGAGTTGCTGAGCTCCTACGAGTTCCCCGGCGACGACATCCCCATCATCAAGGGTTCCGCTCTGAACGCCTTGGTCAGCGAGTCCAGCGATCCCAATGCTCCTGAGTATGCCTGCATCAAGGAGCTGATGGCCGCTGTTGACAGCTATATCCCCACCCCCGACCGTAAGGCCGATATGCCCTTCTTGATGCCCGTTGAGGACGTCTTCACCATCTCTGGCCGTGGTACCGTTGCTACTGGCCGTGTGGAGCGCGGCCAGCTGAAGGCCGGTGAGACCGTCGAGATCGTCGGCCTGACCGATGAGAAGCGCACCACCGTCGTCACCAGCATGGAGATGTTCCACAAGACCCTGGATTACGTTGAGGCTGGCGACAATGCGGGCTGCCTGCTGCGCGGTATTGCCAAGACCGAGATCGAGCGCGGCCAGGTTCTGGCTAAGCCCGGCTCCATTCACCCCCACACCAAGTTCGTGGGCCAGGTGTACGTTCTGTCCAAGGACGAAGGTGGCCGTCACACTCCCTTCTTCAACAACTATCGTCCCCAGTTCTATTTCCGTACCACCGACGTTACCGGCGTCATCACTCTGCCTGACGGCGTTGAGATGTGCATGCCCGGCGATAACGTCGACATGAAGGTGGAGCTGATTACCCCCATCGCTATCGAGAAGGGTCTGCGCTTCGCAATCCGTGAGGGCGGTCGTACTGTGGGTTCCGGCGTTGTTATCGACATCAACGAGTAATTTCCGCGAGATTGCCTGAAAAAAGCGGCACAGCTGATTCGCTGTGCCGCTTTCCTGTTATACAGAAATCTTGCCCTCTTTTACAAGAAATTGCTGCTTTTCTGGCAGAAATTCCTCCAAATCCATCAGAATGTGGTAGAGAAGAGCCCGGCTCTCGAATTCCGTGGGCAGAGGCTCCTCCTCCATCTGCTGGAATATTTCGTCCAGACGTTCCAACTGCAGTTCCGGTTCGTTCAGCTCCGCCACATACTGGTTCATATACCGGATGTACTCCACCACAACCTTGGCTTGCCGGGGTATGGTTTTGAGCTTCCGCATCTCGTTTTGCAGGTTGTTCCGTATGCCATCCATTCGCTCTGGATTTGCAGGAACGTTACGGATGCAATCCCGGCAGATGATGAGAATTTCCAGGTGGAGGAATTCCGCTGTGTAAATCGCCAGACTGCTCCCCAATGCGATTTTGCTGGCCAGCAACGTAGCACGTTTCCAGGCGGTTAGATTTGACATATTTATAATCCGCCTTTCTGCGAAAGGCACCGACGGGGTAATGGAACAAGGGCGCTTTCGCCAGTAATGATGATTTGCTATACTAACCACGGGAGTGTTCGGTACACTACAGAAACCGTGGAGGTGAGTGGCGGGGCCGTATAGCGGCAACCCCGCATATCTATATGGTTCGGTCGCCCGTTAAGGCATCAACGAATGGCGCATCAAAGTGGCCCGTAAACTTATCTCTTTCAAATCGACTCGATTTTGCCGGGAGACCAGTCCCTGCCGAACCTCTCCAATACACATTGGGAGGGCTCAAATGGCTTTTAAGATTCTCCGCAAAAACTGCTGTGGACTGGATGTTCACAAAACCTAGATATTTGCCTGTATCGGAATCACTGCCGTCAACTTAAGGAATTGGATAAATTTTACGGTTCTGAGGATGCGTGATGGAGAGAAAAAGCAGGATCTTTCTGTGCTAAAAAGTTCGCAATATCTATAGACATAACCATTGTGGCACAGGGATTCAAGTTTAAGTTGACGGCAGTGGTATCGGAATAACCGATTCCAATGGCCGGACAGAGTACAAACAGGCTCGCTTTTCCTTATTTTCCAAAGGGCTGCAAGATTTGGCTGACTGGCTCGCGAAATACTCCTGCTCGGATGTCTGCATGGAATCTCCCGTATCTCCCGTGCCGGTTGCTACTTGAAACCTCTGCTGGTTCAAATCGCCAACTCCGTCATCAAATCCGACAAATATCCCGAATGCAAGGAACGCTACCGCAGAATCAAGGCTCGTCACGGGCACAAGAAAGAGATCATCGCTGTGTGCCGAATGCTCCTGACCACTATCTGGAACGTCCTGTCCAAACTGGAGCCTTATTCTGTAAAGGGTTATCTCACCGACAAATCGCCGAGCATTCCGTTGTGATTTCCAAAGCGCAAGGCTTGGAACTGCTCCGAAAGCGAGGATACATTTTCACTGATGAGGTAAACATCCCTGCTGTAACTTAGGCACTCCATCTTTTATCTGTCTGCTTTTGGCACTCTTTATGAGGGCCTGGTTTGTTTTACCCTTTTTCTCTGGTGTTAATTTTCCCGGTTGTTTCAAACTTTTTCTAAAAAATGGTTGACTATCTCAAAAAAGCCTTGATTTACGGGCATACAAGCAGGATTTCAAGCTGAATTTACTACCAATTTACTACTTTTGAGGGAAAGAGCCTTGATATGCCG
>JAAWQS010000113.1 GCA_022800665.1 Oscillospiraceae bacterium | reverse complement strand
CGGGTCCGAGCATGCTATGGTGCATATCTTCGCTTCCACATCGCCGGTCACTTTCCGATACCGATTTTTCTGCGCTTTCCTCCCAAGCGTTGCCTCCATGCCCTCCATTACGAATCGTTTCGCAACTCCTGCAATTGTGTTGCGGGAAGCTCCGTACGCATCTTTGATCCGGTCATATGTAACGGATTCACGTACCCCGGCGGGCACAGATGCTTCTCACTCCAAACCAGCATATGCTCCAGAACCGGTACGAAGCTCTGTCCCAGCTCTGTCAGGGTATACTCGACCCGTGGCGGCACCTCCGGAAAGACCGTCCGCCGCAGGAAACCGTCGGCCTCCAGTTCCCGCAGCTGTTTGGTCAGGGTGGACTGGGTGATGCCGTCCAGACGGCGCATCAGTTCCCCGAACCGCTGGACCTGATAGAAGGCTACATACCACAAAATCAGTATTTTCCACTTACCGCTCAGCACCGCCTGCAAGCTGCTCATCGGCACGCATCGGGCCATTGCCTCCGGCGTCTGAAACTTATTGTCCGCCATGCTATTTCCTCCCCATCCTGCTGCAAGAGGGCCGCCGCGTCTCCACGGCAGCCCTCTCCATATTTTTCCCTTACTTTGCCCGGTCCTGGAGGGTCTCCACCATGTCCAGACGCTCCCAGGGCAGGTCAATGTCCGTGCGGCCAAAGTGACCGTAAGCGGCGGTCTGCTCGTAGATAGGACACCGCAGGTCCAGGCAGGTAATAATTTTGCCGGGCCGCAGGTCGAAGCAGTCCCGCACCAGGGAGCTCAGCCGCTCGTCGCTGAGCTTGCCCGTCCCCTGGGTGTCCACCAGGACGCTCACCGGCTCGCTGACGCCGATAGCATAGGCCAGCTCAATATTGCACCGCCGGGCCAGGCCCGCCGCTACGATATTTTTCGCCACATACCGGGCCATGTACGCGGCGGACCGGTCCACCTTTGTGGGGTCCTTGCCGCTGAAGCAGCCGCCGCCGTGGCTGGCTGCGCCGCCGTATGTATCGACAATGATCTTCCGGCCCGTCAGGCCGCTGTCGCCCACCGGACCGCCGATGACAAAGCGTCCGGTGGGGTTAATGTAGAATTTGGTATTGCCGTCGATGTATTCCGAGGGGATGGTAGGCTTAACCACTGTCTCCACAATAGCTTCCCGCAGGTTCTCAATGGAGATGTCGGGTCCGTGCTGGGTGGACACCACAATGGCCGGGCAGCGCACCACGCGGCCCGCCTCGTCGTACTCCACCGTCACCTGACTCTTGCCGTCGGGCCGGAGCCAGCTCAGCTCGCCGCTCTTGCGCACTGCCGCCAGCTTCCGGCACAGGGCATGGGCCAGAGAGAGGGGGGCGGGCATCAGCTCCGGGGTCTCGTCGCAGGCGTAGCCAAACATCATGCCCTGGTCGCCCGCGCCGATCTCCTCGTCGCTCTCGCCGTCCACGCCCATGGCGATGTCGCCGCTCTGCTCGTCGATGGTGGTCATGACCGCACAGCTGCGGGCGTCGAAGCCGCAGGCGGGGTCGTTGTAGCCGATTTTCTCCACGGTCCGGCGCACTACCTTGGGGATATCCACATAGCAGTGGGTGGAGATTTCGCCCATGACCATGACCATGCCTGTGGTGGTCACAGTCTCGCAGGCTACCCGGCCATTGGGGTCCTGGGCCAGGATAGAGTCCAATACAGCGTCGGAAATCTGGTCGCAGACCTTGTCGGGATGTCCTTCTGTAACGGACTCAGAGGTAAAAATACGGTTTGCCATAAGTTGTCTGTCCTTTCTTTCGTCCTGATGCGGCGCAGCAAAAAGGCACACCCGACGGTGTGCCTGAAATGGAGAAATCAATCATCCTCATCTTTCGCTGACCGCCGGAATTGGCACCTTGCTTACGCAGGTTGCCGTGGCTTCATCGGGCCGTTCCCTCCGCCACTCTTGATAAGGTATTCTATTGTGATGAAAATAGTATACCCCATAGGGGCCGGATTGTCAACAGGGAATTCATACTATTATCAAGAAATAAAAAGTTGACAAGTATTACTGTTAGTGATAGTGTAATTACATATGCAGCCGGATTACTTATCAATCAAATTAGAACCTGTATTCGTCGTTTAGATGAGCGCCCCGTGTTTGTGAATACAAGTTCTTATTCCGGCTGAACAAGCAAGCCAAAACGAAGAAGGAGTGGTGAATATGGAGACCAAACGGAACAGGAAAGCGATCCCTGCAATAACACTGGCTGTTGTTTTGCTGATTTTTGCGGGATGGTTTGCTATGCGGTTTTCCATAAAAAGCGGGCAATCATCCGGAGAAATATACCTGTATGGGGAAGAACACTCTGTCACAGCTATTTTAGAAAAGGAATTTGAATTGTGGTCCTCCTATTATCAAAATGACGGTATGCGGGATCTCTTTGTGGAACTTCCGTACTATACAGCAGCGTATATGAATTTGTGGATGAAGTCCGATAACGATGACATTCTGCATTCATTATACCAGGATTGGGCTGGAACGGCTCTATATTCTCAAGAGGTTATCAATTTCTATAAGCGAATTAAAAATGAATGCCCGGAGACTGTCTTTCACGGAACAGATGTCGGCCATCAATACGACACAACAGGAGAACGCTTTCTGGAACACCTTGCGTCCACAGGGCAGCAGCAGTCCGAAGTGTACCGGTTGTCACAAGAAAACATCCGGCAAGGGCAGTATTACTATCAACATTCCGACAGCGTATATCGGGAAAATACAATGGTTGAAAACTTTATCCGGGAATTTGACAGTTTGAATGCCGCCGGTGTGATGGGAATATACGGCTCAGCCCATACCAACATAAAAGCAATGGATTATGCAACAAAATCGGTCCCCTGTATGGCAAACCAGCTTAATGAGAAATACGGCAGCGCCTTACATACGGAAGATTTGACTCCACTGGCTCTCCATAATGAGGCATACCGGACTGATACGATCAAAATCGGTGAGAAGGCGTATACTGCACTCTACTTTGGAAAGGTAGATTTATCAGCAGTTTTTCCTGACTACCAATGCAGAGAGTTTTGGCGTTTGGAAAACGCATACGATGATTTCAAGGATTATTCCAAGACCGGAAACCTCCTGCCTTACAATAATTATCCCATGGAAATCGAGACAGGTCAAATATTTGTCATTGACTATACAAAGGC
The DNA here is from genome assembly GCA_022800665.1 of Oscillospiraceae bacterium. Lineage (GTDB taxonomy): Bacteria > Bacillota > Clostridia > Oscillospirales > Oscillospiraceae > Pelethomonas. Next base: position 3,634 of record JAAWQS010000113.1, on the reverse strand, counting down.
GGACGGCTCTATTGTGCGGGAATATCACCGCGCAGATGGAAACGCATGGCAGGGTTCCCTCGCCACAGAAGAATTCATTGTTGAGTGATGGGAGTTACTATGTAAATGGAGGTTGAACACCGATTGACTTTGTGCTATACTTTGAATAGATCAGTTCGAAAGATCGGGAGTTATGGAGGTTCATTGCGTATGAAATGGTATATTGATATGACTGAAAAAGACAAGCATGATTTTTGGAAAGTAATCATTGTATGTGTGCTGGGAGCAATCAGTGTTTTGCTTGTACCTATAGCCTTTCATTTAGTATTGCGGTAATAAATCCCGATTTATAGGGGGCTTTCATCTTTTGGGTGAAAGCCCCCTTGACATCTGAAAAGGGGAATGGCAGGATTTCCGGCTCACTCCAGCTGGAGCGTATAGGCGTCCATCCCCGGCAGATACCGCAGCAGCGTGTCCACCGCCTCCCGGGCTTTTTCCTCCGCGCTGGTGAGCAGGCCGTTATCCTTGGCCCGCTGTTCCATAGCCTCCTTCTGGTCGCCGGTGAAGGAGGTGTAATCCGTTATACTGATTCGGTTGAGCACGTTGTCGCTCTCGTCAAACACCTCGATGCTGTCCTCTGGAATCTCGTGGGAGAGCACCTGGCTGTCCGGCAGTTTGACCGTGATTTTTTTGCTCGCCTCGTCCACATGCACCTCCACTTTGCTCAGGTCCACCCCGGCCTTTATCACGCCGTCATAGGAAACAATAAACGTCTTTGTGGTAAACGGCACCTTCCAGCCGTAGAAATCCAGCTGGTTTTCGTAACGGGCCATATTGGTGTAATGGTAGGCCACCGAGACCAGCTCCTGGGCCGTACGAAGCTGCTGTCCCAGCAGGTCGCTGGTGATGACCGGCTCCGCCTCCTGGCTGGCCCGCTTCACGCCATAGAGGAACGCCCCCAACACCGCCCCTGCAATCAGTACAGCCGCCGCTGCTGCCAGCATCACTTTTGTCCGCAGGCGCATTCCCCCGTCTTCCCTTACAGCCATGGACTCCATCTCCTTTCCACTGCTCTGCCGCGTCTACCGGATGACCTTGCGGATATCCTCGCTCCGCCCCAGGACCAGCAGATGGTCCTCCGGGCAGAATTTGTAATCCGGACTCAGGTTGGGCCGGATGATCCCGTCCCGTATGGCCGCAATAACCGTCAGATGGTACTTGACCCGGAAATTCAGGTCCTTCAGGCTCTGTCCCAGCCACCGCTGCATGGGTTCCAACTCATAGATGGAGTATTCCGCCGTCAGGCGGATGCAGTCAAAAATACTGTCCGAGCTCTCGCTGACCGCAATGCTGGTAGCCACCTCCAGCTCCGGATAGATGACCTCATCCGCTCCGTTGCGCAGGAGGAATTTAGCCTGGATATCGTTCTCCGCCTTGCTGAATACCTTCTTCGCCCCCAGCTCCTTGAGCAAGCTCGTGACCTGTAAACTGCCCAGCACGTCCTCGCCCAGACACACAAAGCAGGCGTCGAAGCTCTCAATGCTGAACGAGCGCAGCACATCCGGATTGGTGCAATCGCCCACCCGTGCGCTGGCCACCTGGGGCAGCATGTCCTCCAGGCATTCGCTCCGCTGGTCCACGATCATGACCTCGCACTTCTGCTCCGCCAGGGCGCGGCAGAGATGGTGGCCAAAGGAACCCATGCCGATGATCAGAAATGTCTTCATGTTTACCTCCGTTTATCCCGCTTATCCAATTGTAATATCCTCCGGCGGCAGCGTCACCGGGGGCAGAGCCTTTTTCTCCAGCAGCGCCACGGCAAAGGATATGCTCCCCACACGCCCGCAGTACATCAGGAAGATAATCACCGCCTTGCTCACCGGCGCGAGAGACCGGGTGATGCCGGTGGTCATGCCCGCCGTACCAATGGCGGAAAAAGTCTCAAAGAGCACGTCCTGCAGCGGCAGGGTCTGCACCGCACAGATCGCCAGAGCTCCCGCCAGAGCCAGCAGCAGGTTGGTAAAGAGCACCGCCGTGGCCCGCTTCAGCACACCGTCGCCGATGCTGCGGCCAAAGGCATTCGCGCTCTGCTGGCGGCGGACGCCGGAGAAGGTGTGCAGCAAGATGACAAAGATGGTGGTGGTCTTGATGCCGCCGGCAGTGGAGCCGGGGTTGCCGCCGATAAACATCAGGATGATGGTAAACAGCAGACTGCCAGGGCTGAGGGCGGCGGTGTCTGTGGAATTGAAGCCCGCCGTCCGGGGGGTGACTGCGTCAAACAGCGCGCCCAGCAGCTGCTCCCCAAGGGGGCGCCCCGCTCCCAGATTATTCCGTTCAAACAGAAAGAACAGCGCGCCGCCTCCAAAGACCAGAAGCAGATTCATCACCAGCACCACTTTCGTCTGCAAGCGGTAACGCCGCCAGCGCCATTTATTCCGCACCAAGTCGTCCCAGACCAGAAAGCCTGCTCCGCCGGTCAGAATCAGGCCGCACAGGGTAATGATTACCAGCGGGTCGTCCACATAGGCGCTGAAGGAGGAGTATTCCCCGCTGTGACTGCCCAGCAAATCGAACCCCGCGTTGCAGAAGGCGGATATACTGTGCCAGATCCCATAGTAGATTCCCCGCCCCGGCCCGTACTGCTGGACAAAGCGGATGGACAGCAGCATGGCGCCCACGCCCTCTACCAGCACGGCGCCGAAGAGGATAAAGCGGATAAAGGGTACGATTCCCCCCAGCTGGTGATAGCTGATGCTGTCCACCACCACCTCCCGCTCCCGCAGTCCCAGACGCCGCCGCAGAAGCATGGAGAAAAGGGTGGCAATGGTCATGAAGCCCAGGCCCCCTATTTGGATCAGCGTGATGATGACCAGCTGTCCAAAGGTAGTCCAGCAGGTCCCAGTGTCCCGCATCACCAGACCCGTTACGCAGGAGGCCGAGGTAGCAGTGAAGAGGGCGTCGCCAAAGGGTACGCCGCCAGGCGCACGGCTGGATACGGGCAGCATAAGCAGCGCCGTCCCGGTCATAATCATGATAAAAAAGCCCAGCGCGATGACCTGCACACTGGACATCTTAGCTCGTTTCTGCCGGTTCATATGCAATCCCGCCATTTCACGGACGCCTTGCGCGTCCAACAGTTGTAGACAGGATACCACATTTTCCGCCTCCTTGCAACAGGGTAATTATGAACCGTCATAGTTCAGACATAATTTGTTCACAGAAAATAATTCGTTCAAATACCGTGTCCACATTGCAAAAACAATCGTCAAAATGGCAGTCTCCATAATTTTTCGAATTTTTGGAAAAAAGGTCTTTACAAATCAGAATTCTTGCGGTATAATAAACTCCGCTTTGGAACACAAGTGAATGGGGGCCTGTAGCTCAGTTGGGAGAGCGTTCGGTTCGCATCCGAGAGGTCGAGAGTTCGAATCTCTTCAGGTCCACCATTGTCAAAATGAACAGCGGAGGTCAAGGTGTAAAAGCCTTGGCCTCCGTAGCTTTTCCCAAGAGAACATTTGTCGAGGGGGATTTCACCCAAAAGATGAAATCCCCCCGCTAAACTGGAAGTTATTTTTGGCAGTATGAACGCATCCATTTACAAATACGATAGTAAATTTCACCCAAAAACAGACAGACTATTATGAAAACAGGCCAT
>JAAWQS010000112.1 GCA_022800665.1 Oscillospiraceae bacterium | reverse complement strand
TAAATTCTAATTTTTTAGTTTTCATACAGTTAACAATAAGCCCCTCCTGTGGCCATCGGGCCGGGAGGGCAGATGGGGCGCCTCCGCTATAGCACGCAGGTACCAGCTCTTTGCCGCGCCAATGTCCCCCTTCTCCTCCCATGACTTCGCAATAAAACGCATGGAAGCCGCCCGCTCATCCCGCCAGGTGGCGGTGGGCATGGACAAGTGGCGCAGCAGCGTACGGATACAGTCGTCCCACTGGCCCCTATACATATACTCCCGGCCCAGATAGTGGAGGTTCCGGTCGTCTGCCGGGTCCTCCTCTACGGACAGCTCCAGCAGCGGCAGGTACTGCCCCCGTGACTTGGTTGGGTCCGGGTGGTGGTCCAGCTGTACGCCGGCGGCAGTGACTTTCGGTCCGGGCGAGGCCGTGCCGGTCCATTGCAGCACCTCGTGGACCGGGTGGGTCCAACGCCATCCTTGGCGGCTGTGGATTTTTTCAATCCAGAAGACAACGCCCTCCGAACCGTCGCTGTTGAAGCTCCAGGTATACCGGTAAGACGCCTGCGAAGCGTCTGGGGTCCAGGCTCTTTCCAGACTCGCCCGCCAGCCCGGATGGAATACCTCATCCAAGTCGGTACAAACGCAAAGATCCGCATCTTCCGGTACCAGCTCCAGAGAGCGGTTGCGGGCTGTGTCGAACCGCCAGGGCGAGACAGTTTCCTCCGTTACCACAGCTCCCCGTTCCCGCAGGCGGGCGGCGGTACCGTCGGTGGAACCAGTGTCCAGGACCACCACCTGGTCGGCTTCCAGCATGGAGTCCATCCAGCGGTCCACAAACTTCTCTTCATTTTTGCAGATTGCATAGACAACAATCTTCATTGCGTCCCTCCATGATCCCACTACAGAATGTATCCTCCCGAAGGGGGACGGCGTCTCTGCGCCGTCCCCCTGTTATCCTGTCAGTATATGGATCAGGTGGCCAGCAGACCGGCGGCGCGCAGATTGGCCAGCAGCGCGTTGAACTGCGCCACTACATCTGCTTCACTCGTTGCATCGGCAACAGCCGCGGCTGGCGTGACAGTACCGGCAGGACCTGCAGGGCCGGTGGGACCGGTGGGACCGGTGGGGCCTTCTGCTCCGGCTGCGCCTGCGGCTCCCTCCGCACCGGCAGGACCCGCAGGGCCAGTAGGACCGGTGGGGCCGATGGGACCGGCAGGGCCTTCTGCTCCGGCTGCGCCGGCGGCTCCTTCCGCACCGGCAGGACCCGCAGGGCCAGTAGGACCGGTGGGGCCGATGGGACCGGCAGGGCCTTCTGCTCCGGCTGCGCCGGCGGCTCCCTCCGCACCGGCAGGACCCGCAGGGCCAGTGGGACCAGTGGGGCCGATAGGACCGGCAGGACCGGCTTCACCAGCGGCTCCCGCAGGACCTACTGGGCCGGTGGGGCCGATAGGACCGGCAGGACCGGCTTCACCAGCGGCTCCCGCAGGACCTACTGGGCCGGTGGGACCGGCAGGGCCGGCTGCTCCGGTTGCGCCAGCGGCTCCTGCGGCGCCCGCAGGGCCAGTGGAGACAGCCGTTTATACGCAACCATTTGCTGTACAATGCGGCGGTATGGATCTGCAAAATCAAATGCAATGTCAATGCTTTTATCCTCATGGACGTAAACTGCGCTGACCAACTCTGTCAAAAGACTGCGGGATAAATGTTGGATATTGCCATACTGCAAAAACGCGGTCAGACAAGGGTCGTCAGGACCTGAAGAAGCCGCCCTGCGCTCACTCTGTATATGGGCAATCGTCTCCTGGAGCCGCCGGGCCTGTTCTTCAAGCCGCACCTTCATACGGCGGTACTGGCTGCGGGTAATATCGCCGCTTTTCCAGTCCATATAGAGGCCATCCAGAACCTCTGCGGTCTTTTCCAGCTCCCTTGCCCGCTGTTCCGATAACCCTTTCAGCCGCTGGGATTCCCTTTGTGCCGCAGGCGCGCGGTCAAGCCCGGCAATGACTTCGGGTATGGAATCTGCAAACGCAATCTGCGTCTGGACAGCGGCTAAAACCGCTTTTTCCAAAATATCCAGTCTGATACTGTGCCGGGTACACCTGGCCTTGGATTTGTCCCGGTTGGTTCTGCACTGATAATACACAAGATTTCTGGATGTATGGCGGGCCATGCCTTTTCCGCAGTCAGCGCAGCGGAGCAAACCGGAAAACAGATAGACCTCCTGTCTGCCCGGAGCGGTCCTGGTATCCTGCCTGTGCAAATTTTGTGCCGCCTGAAAGATATCTTTGTCAATGATTGCCGGTACGGCGTCCTCCACAATAAACCACTCTTTTTCCGGCACAGAAGTCCGCTTATGCACCTTATAACTGATAACCTTTTGCCGGCCCTGGCGCATGACCCCAATATACAAGGGGTTCTGGAGCATACGCGCGACCGTGGACGGAGACCACAGGCCGTCGTTATGCGTACAATGGGGGTTCCTGTACCGGAGGCCCTTGGAGCGTTTGTAAGCCGCCGGGTTTGGGATTCCATACCCATTGAGCCGTCTGGCAATCCCGGCCTTGCTCATTCCCTGGCTGACAAACCAGCTGAATATGTCCCGCACCACCTGAGCGGCATCCCGGTCAATCACAAGGGCGTTTTTGTTGTCCGGGTCCTTGGCGTAGCCATAGGGGGCAAACGCGCCGATAAACTCCCCCTTTTCCCGCTTGTGCCGGAAGGTCCGGCGCACATCGGCGGAGGTCTTATAGGCGTACTGTTCATTCATAAATCCTGTGATGCCGACCTCCAGGCTATGGACAATTTCTGGGTCCAAAAACGTGTCGATTCTCGGCTGGTACAGGGAGATAAACCGGGTATTGTATAGGGGGATGAATTCCTCCAGAAAGCGTCCCTGGTTCGCACTGTTGCGAAACGCCCTGGACAAATTCTTTACAATAATGCAGTTGATCCGTCCGCACTTCACGTCCTCAACCATGCGCTGAAAATCCTGCCGTTCCATGTCTGTCGTGCCGCTGGTGCCGTCATCTATATATGTGTCTGTGACTTCATAGGGAGTATCGGCAAAAAAAGCTGGAATTTCATCGCTGAGTATCTGATTCTGATTCACCACGGATTCGGAAATAACATTGCCGTCCTCCCGTGACAGCCGGATATATTTTCCTACCCGCCAGATCATCTCATGCTCCCGGCGTCCGCCGGCGTCCGCTTTCCTGATTCGTGCCACTTGCAGGGGCCTCCTTTCCCCTATCTTTTCAATCCCAGAAAATAGGTTTTCAGTTTTTCTTCCAACGCCTTCCCTTCCGGTTTGAAGGAAATCCGCACCGGGGTCTCCCCCACCCGGAAGCAGTACGGATTGCCAATCCGGGCCAGATAGTCCTCCCATTTCTGACAGACGGTATCGCCCCGAATATCCACTTGCAGGATATCTTTCAAATCCTCCGGCGGGGTTCCTCCGATGCTGCGCCCTGCCATCTCCTCCAATAGCTTTATATCCATCATATCAACGCCTCCTCCCTACAAATTATGCAAGCAGGGGGCTGGTATATCACACTTTCCCGCATAAGAAAAGACCGCCGCCAGTCTGGCAAGCGGTCTATGGAAGCCGCCGGGCTATTCAGCCGGATTTTTTCTGCTCATAAAAAGGATAAAACCGCATACAAGCAGATATCCGGCAATGGAGACAACCGAAGCCTCTGCGCCAAAGCCGCCGCCTGTCAGAAAGATGCTGTCAGAGGGAATGGTGATGGAAACAAGGGGGCTGCCGTAGGCGTCCTGCGCGGTTGTAATATGCAGCAGGTCCGTAATCATAACGGCATTCCACACCCCATGGAGCAGCGCGCTGTTCCCGATGGAATTTCCTCTGTATGCAGCAATTGAAAACATGATCCCCACCAGAGTCCCGCTCAGCGTCAGGAGCAGAACTCCCGCAATGCTGAACGTATCCATGGAGGGGATGTGCAGCAGTCCGAACACAACGGACGGGACCAGAATGGCAAACCGTCTGTTCCAACCGCTCTCCAACAGCCGCATCATATACCCGCGAAAGAGCATTTCTTCCAGAATGCCCGATTTTGCGCCTATGGCCAGCGACGCGGCTGCAATCAAAAGGGCCTCTCCGAAAGGGACCGCATTTACAGCCGTATCGCCGATGAGCAGATAGACAGAGACCACAAACAAAGGCAGGAGAACTGCCAGTAAAATCCCCCACTTTTGGACAGAACAGGTAATACCAAAGTCTTCCATGCGCATACGAAGCCCCTTCGCGGTATAGAGCCAAAACAGCAGATATGTAAGCAGCAAACAGCCGCTCATTCTCAGGATCGGGTAAAGCTGTCTGACCGGAAGCTCCACCGCGGAAAACAGCAGGTCAAAAAGCAGGCTGCTCAACAGATCGCCTGCCAGAAACAGCAAAAAGTAAATGAAGATGTATTTCAGTGCGTTTGCCTTTGAAAAATGCCTGGTATCCATAATTTTTCCCCCTTCAGATTGGTTTTTATAGTATAGCGCCTATTGATACGCCTGCGCAAGAACGAATCCCTTAATCTTTTATAGAAAGTTCATTAAATTTCTCTTGACCTGGAGTTCCCTCCAAGTATTATAATGGCGCTATCTCAAGACAATCAGGGAGGTGTTCACCATGGAATACAGAGTGAACCGGAAAACCGGGGACCGGATTAGCGTAATCGGGTTAGGCGCCAGCTACATAGCGTCCGCCTCAGAGAAGGACGCCGTAGAGGCGCTGCTGCTTGCCCATGAGCGCGGAATCAACTATGCGGATTTGGCCAGCGCCGGGGCCGAAGCTTTTCCATACTACGGCAAGGCGTTTGAGAATCTGCGGAAGGATATGTACTATCAAGTCCATTTCGGAGCCAACTACGAAACAGGCGAGTATGGCTGGACCACCAATCTGGAGCAGGTAAAGCAGCAGATCGACTGGATGCTCCGCAATTTGAAAACGGACTACGTGGACTACGGCTTTATCCACTGTCTCGACGCGGCCCCCGACTGGGAAGCCTACCAGAAAAACGGCGTATTGGCGTATCTGCTGGAGATGCAGAAACAGGGCGTCGTCAAGCACATCGGCCTGTCCACCCATACTCCTGAGCTGGCGGACATGGTACTGGATACCGGTTTGGTGGAACAGCTGATGTTTTCCATCAATCCGGGCTACGACTACCAGCACGGCGACTACGCCAACGGCAGCTCCAGCCAGCGGATGACGCTCTATCGCCGGTGCGAAGCGGAGGGCGTGGGCATTTCTGTTATGAAGCCTTTTTCCGGCGGCCAGCTGCTGGATGGAAAAACGTCCCCCTTCGGCAAACCGCTCACCCAATATCAGTGCATCCAGTACGCGCTGGACAAGCCCGGTGTGCTCACGGTACTGCCTGGAATCCGAAATGCGGACGATGTGAGACATCTGCTGGGCTTTTTTGACGCCCCGCCGGAGGAACGGGATTACAGCATTCTCGGCGCCTTTGCGCCGCAGAACGCCGTAGGGAACTGCGTGTACTGCAACCACTGCCAGCCCTGCCCCTCCGGTTTGAACGTGGGGCTGATCAACAAGTATTATGACCTTGCGATGGCCGGCGACACAATGGCGGCAGAGCATTACGCCAAGCTGGAAAAGCACGCTTCCGACTGCGTCTCCTGCGGCCACTGCGACCACCGCTGTCCCTTCCAGGTGAAGCAGTCGGAGAAAATGGGCCGGATCGCAGACTATTTTGGAAAATAAGACAACCAACTTATGGAGGTATACAGCATGAACAGCAAGAAAATTCTGGCGGCCTATTTCTCTGCCAGCGGCGTGACGGCAAAAACCGCAGCCCATCTTGCGGAGACTCTCCACGCCAGTCTCTTTGAAATCAAGCCGGAAATCCCCTACACAAAGGACGATCTGAACTGGACCAATCCAAACAGCCGCAGCAGCCGGGAGCGGGACCAGTCTGTCCGCCCCGCCATTGCCAGCCGTGTGGAAAATATGGCGCAGTATGACACGGTCTTTATCGGCTTCCCCATCTGGTGGTTCCTGCCCCCCACCATTATCCATACTTTTCTGGAATCCTATGATTTTTCCGGCAAGACGGTGATTCCCTTTGCCACCTCCGGCGGCAGCGGGATGGGCGATACCGACAAAATTCTCCATGCCCTCTGCCCCGGCGCAGTGCAGTGGAGGCCGGGAAAGCTTTTAAGCCCGCAGACGACGGATACGGAGCTGGTCCAATGGGTGGAAGAGCTGAAGCTCTGAGCCAGCGCGTTATGACGTACTATTCTACGGAATACGCCTCCCCCATTGGTCAAATGACCCTGGCCTGCAATGAGGACGGGAAGCTGGTTGGCCTGTGGCTGGCGGGGCAGAAATATTTTCTGGGCGGCATTTCCCCCGTACCCAGGGACGGCCTGCCCATTTTTGCGCAGACAGAGGACTGGCTCAACCGTTACTTTGCCGGGGAAAAACCGGCTGCTGCTGCACTGCCGCTGGCTCCTGCTGGCAGTGCATTCCGTCAGGAGGTCTGGAAAATCCTTTGTGAGATTCCCTATGGGGAAGTCGCCACCTACGGAGAAATATCCCGCAGCATTGCCGCCCGCCGGGGGCTGGAGCGGATGTCCGCCCAGGCCGTGGGCGGGGCTGTAGGACACAATCCCATCTCGGTAATCATCCCCTGTCACCGGGTGGTAGGCGTCCATGGCCGATTGACGGGTTATGCAGGCGGTATAGATAAGAAAATGGAGCTGCTTGCCCATGAGGGGGTACAGATGGACCGGCTTGTTGTTCATAAATGACTGCACCCGTGGGTCCTGTGGGACCCGCCGCACCGGCTGCACCGGTTGCTCCCGTCGCACCCGCAGGGCCGGTTGGACCCATCGGGCCGGCAGGACC
>JAAWQS010000179.1 GCA_022800665.1 Oscillospiraceae bacterium | reverse complement strand
GAGGAGCAACTCGCTGCACGCGCTGAGATGGTTCAGAAGCTCAAGGATGCCATTGCTGCTCTGGAACCGTCTGAGGACAATGCCCCTGTGATTACCCTCAAGCTCGTTGATGCTAAGGGCAATGCGGTGGACACTGCCGACGCTACCTTGACCGAGATTTCCCACAAGGAGAATATCTCCCAGGGTAAGACTACTTACAACTATGAGTTCAAGCTGGATATCATTAATGCTCTCAAGTACGCTTATACCTATACTGATGCTGATACAGCTCGTGAACTGAAGGATGAGAACGGCAAGACCATTGCTATTACCGGTACGATTGGATGTACCTTTGATTCGGATGAGAATACCTTTAAGCTCACTGGTATGACCAAGGCTGCTACCTTTATTGTCAAACTGGTTGAGGCCAATACTGTGAAGGTTTCCGTGTCTGACAGCGTTGTGCTGGATGTAGCTCCCACCATTCTTGCAGACGGGACCGCATGGGAAGGCACTACCATCACCCTGACCCTCAAGGATGGCATGGCTGAACAAGGGTATGCTCTGCCGCAGGTTATTGAGGTTAAGGTGGGCAAAGCTCTGCTTGTCTTCGGGACCGATTACGCCTATAATCGCAACACAGGTGTAATTACGTTCAAAGATAGCACAGGCAGCAAGAAACTGAGTGCTGCCAGTCCTATTACCATTACCTCTCCCGCTTCTTTAGCTGACTCTGTAAGCGTTACGCTTACAAAGGGTAATGTAAGTCCGATGTCTATTAAAGTAGGGACTCAATTTAGCACAAATCCCACCTTCCAGATTGTTCCCAACGATGGGTATGGATATCCTGAGAAGGTGACGAAGATTGAAATGAAGAACCGCGCTGGAGCTTTCACCGCTCTTGTTGCTGGGGACTGGACCTACGATGCAAAAACGGGTATTGTGACATTGCAGGGTGAAAAGTCTGTGATTGGTGAGATTAAGATCACTGCCTCCAGTGCTAAGCGTCTTATTACTAGTCTGACTGTGAGTGAGAGAGGTGCTGTGACTGAAGCCCCTGCTAGTGGAGATGAATTTCAGTATATGCTCGTCCATCCAACTGACGATGCTACTCTCTTTGCGACAGTTGCTTCTGATGTTGACGGCTGGCTCAAGCTGACTCCGTTTACTGTTCCCACAGGAAACTGGAGATTTACTACAGAGATGCCCACTCTCAGCATTGATGACAATGGTTCTTATCTGGTTGTTATTGAAGTGGCGAGCGGCAAGATTGTTAAGGCTGGTTATGCTCTGCTTGATGGTATCACAAGCGGCACCCCTGATGCTCCGCTCAGAATGGCTGATGCTGATTCCCATTTGACACCTACTATGGAAAACGGGGTCATTACCCTTACGCCGGATACGGACGATGAATGGGTACTTCCCCTTGCGGTGACTAGAATCATTATTGGCGGTGAGGTTCTGAGTAGCGGTGAATTCAGCTACAATGCAGAGGATGGTACCATCACTTTGAATACCACCAAGACTGGAGACATTGTAATCAGTGCGGTGGCTGAAAAGAAACTGGAAATCCTTGAGAATGTTGCAGCCAGCAGAGACGGTGTGGTCACTGCGCGGGACTCTGAGGGAAATGTGAGCTTTACTGCAAGTGACAAGTTTGTTGTTTTGGCGAGCGATACCGGTGTTGCGGAAATCCTCAAGAGCCTGAACAATGGTTTGGATTTTGATGGACTGCTGAGTGAGCTGGGGTTGACTGCGGATGATCTTACTGCGGAGACTGTGAATGGAAACGTGAATCTCACCGCAGCGGCTCATGAAGGCGGTTACGTCCTGGCCTTGGTTATTGAGAATGGCAAAGTGATTAAGGCTGGTATCGGTGCCAATAGCTTCGACAGAAATGTATCTGTGTTGGGCACTGTTACTCTGAATCCTGGTCGTATTTGGAACGCTTATGGTACTAATGATGATGGCACAGCAAACAAGGATGCTGGCAAGATACCTGATAATGGGTCGTTCAGCGGCATGTATACCCAGGGTACTTACAAAATTGTAAGCGGCGGGGATTTGTCTGAAGCCGTAAAAGAAGTCGATGGTGCGTATAGCATTACAACAGTGATTGAAGCTCGTGGGATTAAAAAGCACTGGAATGGTGCTGATGAACCTATGCAAGGCTGGTGGACCGGCGTATGTGTTGATCTCGGTGATAATGTAACAAATATTACTGTTAAAAGAGGTAATACTGCGCTGATTACTGATGGGACTGGTAGTACAATCATGTACGAGAATGCTGATGGTACCAGCGGTATTGCCAACAGAGCAGTTTCTATCTATGTTAATGCTGAGAACCCGATTCAACGGGACTTTGTGGTGACATTGACGACGAGTGATGGGCCGATCACGCTTAACTGGACAGTCCAGTTTGATACTACCTCAGAGCAGTAAACCTATTTCTTCGATCTATGCGCCCCCCAAGGGCTTCGGCCCTTGGGGGGCCCCCTGTTCTGGAGCAATATAAGTTACCCAGAGAAAGTTAAAAAATGATACCCCAGTAGCTTGACAAAGCAGAGCCGCTGGGGTATACTATGGATAATTCAGGGGGGCTGGTTTGGAACTGACAGTCAGCCCTCTCAGAAACGGTTTAATAAGATGTCTATGTTAACCGCTCGGAGGGTAGCCGGGCGGTTAACACGCTGTTGGGGCAAAGATAATCGCTAACGCGAGGACTACGATCCAAACAATGACGTTAATCGCAATCTTCTGTAACTTTCTCTTGTCCATGAGCATTCACCTCCCTTCTGAGAAGGGAGTGAGCTAACCGCCGTACCGCCCCAGCCGCCCCCAGGTCCTGCCCACCCGGACAGTGCCTGCGCTCGTTGGAGCTGAGAGTATTGTACCGCGATTGTGGGTATTTGTCAAATGTTGTCGGAAGCAAAAAATGATACCCCAACAGCTTGACAAAGCAAGGCCGCTGGGGTATACTAGGGGTAAGTTCAAGGGGCTGGTTTGGAACTGACAGTCAGCTCCCTCACAAATTAACAAGAGTTTTGTTCTATGTTAACCGCACGGGGCCATCCGGGCGGTTAACACGCTGTAGGAGCAAGGAAAGGACCGAACCTCAATACTGGGGTTTGGTCCTTTCTGACGGCAAAAAAGTTTACAATTTTACCCATATCTATCTGTTGACATTTGCGGCAAATAGGGGTATAGTTAGCGTGCTAAATTTATGAGATGGGAAGGAAGCGGAAAGCATGAGCGAATGCCAGGACTTAGGGCGTCTGCTTGCCTGCTGCGGCCACCTGGGGCGGCAATACGGCGAAAATCTGCTGCGCCAAAGAGGCTACGACGTGACCCCGGTACAGACCCGGATGCTGGTCTATCTCTCCCGCTGCCAGAGCGAGGTGAACCAGCGGGACCTGGAGCGGGAGCTGCGCCTGCGGCCCTCCACGGTCAACGGGATTGTCAGCCGTCTGGAGGAAAAGGGCTATATTGCCCGCCGGACCAGCCCCACGGACGGGCGTGTCCGTCTGGTCAGCCTGACGGACGCAGGCTGCGGGAAGCTGGACGCCTTCCGTTTCACCCTGGAGGAAGTCAACCGGCGGTTCGGCGCCATCCTGACGGCGGAGGAGCAGGAGCAGCTGGGCGGTCTGCTCTCCCGTATTATCACAGACTTAGAAAATGAGGTAAACAAGGTATGATGAAAAAACTCTGGCCATATACCAGCGGGTACCGGCATTGGATTGCGCTGGGCATTCTGTGCTCCGGCAGCGAGGCGGTGTTCGAATTGCTGCTTCCCCTGATTATGGCTGATATTGTGGATACCGGCATACCATCCGGCGACGTGCCGTATATTCTGTCACGGGGCGCGCTGATGGTGGTCATGGCGCTGATCTCCATGTCTCTGGGCATTTCCTCCGCGTTTCTGTCCTCGCGGGCGGGCCAGGGGTTCGGCGCGAACCTGCGCCGGGCGCAGTATGACCGGATTCAGGAGTATTCTTTCCGGAATATCGAAAAATTTTCCACCGCCTCCCTGGTCACGCGCCTCACCAACGACTGCAATATGATGCAGATGACGCTGATGATGAGTATGCGCCTGCTGGTGCGTGCGCCGGTCATGCTGGTGTGTGCGCTGGCGCTGGCGGCGTCCATCAGCCTGCGGCTGTCCAGGGTGTTTCTGGCGGCGATTCCGCTGCTGCTGATTCTGGTGGTTATCATTATTACAAAGATCAGTCCGCTGTTCACCATCTTCCAGGAGCGGACGGACGGGGTAAACCTGGTTGTGCAGGAGAATCTGTCCGCCATCCGCGTGGTCAAATCCTTTGTCCGGGAGGACTGCGAGGAGGCAAAGTTCAAAAAGCGCAACGACGCCCTCAAGGAAATTGCGGAAAAAGCTTTTGGCTTTGTCGTCATCAACATGCCGCTGATGATGCTGATTACCTATGGCACGATTATAGCCGTCATGTGGTACGGCGCGCCGATGGTGCAGTCAGGGGAGCTGCAGGTGGCGCTGCTGTCCACCTTCTTCACCTATATCACCCAGGTGCTGATGAGCCTGATAATGATTTCGATGATTATGATGAATCTGACCCGTTTCTTTGCCTGTTCCCGGCGTGTGCTGGAGGTTCTGGAGGAGGAACCGGACATCAGTGACCGGGACGCAGATAAGGATTTGCGGGTCCGGGACGGCTCCATTGATTTTGACCATGTATATTTCAAATACAATTCGGATTCTGCGGATTGGAATATACGGGACGTTGACCTGCATATCAAAAGCGGCTCTACGGTTGGCATCATCGGAGCCACCGGCTCAGCGAAATCGACCCTGGTACAGCTGATTCCGCGTCTGTACGAGGCGGGAGCGGGTACGGTCCGGGTGGGCGGGCGCCCGGTGCAGGATTACACCATGGAGCGCCTGCGGGACGCGGTATCCATGGTACTGCAAAAGAACACGCTGTTTTCCGGCACCATCCGGGAAAATCTGCTCTGGGGCAGCAGTACGGCCACGGACGCGGAGATTGAAGCCGCGTGTACCGCCGCCTGTGCGTCGGAGTTCATCAGCCGGATGCCGGAGGGCTATGAGACAGACCTGGGTCAGGGCGGCGTGAATGTATCCGGCGGACAGAAGCAGCGGCTGTGTATTGCGCGGGCCATCCTGAAAAAGCCGAAGGTTCTGATTTTGGATGACAGTACCAGTGCGGTGGACACGGCTACGGACGCCAAAATCCGGCAGGCGTTCCGTACCCAGCTGCCCGATACGACAAAGATCATCATAGCCCAGCGGATTATTTCCGTCATGGATGCGGACCTGATTGTCGTCCTGGACGACGGACGAATTGCGGAGATGGGGACCCACTCGGAGCTGATGTCCAGCAGCGAAATCTACCGCGACATCTATTTATCGCAGCAGGAGGGGGCGAGTATTGATGCCTAGACCACATGGAGGAGGCGGACCCGGCGGCTTCCAGCCGCCTAAAAATATGGGGAAGACCATCGGGAAGCTGATGGCGTATGTAGGCCGGTCGAAATGGCTGCTGGTACTGGTGGCCATCTGCCTGGTGTTGAACACGGTGTGTTCCATCGGCGGCTCGTATCTGCTCAAGTTCCTGATTAACGACTGCATTGTTCCAGGCGATTTCCAGCGTCTGGCGCAGATGCTGGCTTTCATGGCGGGGGTGTATATCTGCGCGGCCCTGTTCAGCTTCACCTATACCCGGATTATGGTCCACATCTCCCAGAAGACCACCCATGCCATCCGGCAGGACCTCTTCACCAGGATGCAGAGCCTGCCCCTCAGCTACTTTGACACCCACACCCATGGCGAACTGATGAGCCGCTATACCAACGATATCGAGACCATCAACGAGATTCTGAATAACGGTCTGGTGAGCCTGTTTTCCAACGCGCTGACCTTTGCGGGCGTTGTCGGCATGATGCTGTATCTCAGCCCAATACTGTTTCTGGTGACGCTGTTTTCCCTGGGGCTGATGTTCCTGGTTATTATGACCGTAGGCAAGCGCAGCCGCCGGTACTTCCGGGCGCAGCAGCAGGATTTGGGGAATGTCAACGGCTATATTGAGGAGATGATCGAGGGACAGAAGGTCATAAAGGTCTTTAACCACGAGGCCCAGGCCAAAGAGGGATTTTACCAGCGCAACGACGCCTATCAGCAAAGCGCGGCCAACGCGCAGTCCTTTGCCGGAGCAATGATGCCCGCTATGGGCAATATCAGCCATATCAATTATGCGCTGACCTGCTGTGTAGGCGCGCTGTTGTCCATCGCCACAGGCTTCGACCTGGGATCGCTGCTGGTATATCTCCAGTACACCCGGATGGTGAGCCAGCCCATCGGCCAGATGAGCCAGCAGGTGAACAACGTGCTGGCGGCGGTAGCCGGTGCGGAGCGTGTGTTTGAGATCATGGAGACCCCGCCGGAGGTGGACAGCGGCAAAACCATTCTGGTCCACGTGCGCCGCACGCCGGACGGCAGTCTCACAGAGACAGCGGAACGGGGCGGCGGCTGGGCCTGGAAGAAGCCGGACGGTACCCTGGCGCCTCTGCGGGGCGACGTGCGCTTCAAGGACGTGGTCTTCAGCTACGTGCCGGAAAAGCGGATTCTCAACGGCATCAGCCTCTATGCCAAGCCGGGACAGAAGATTGCCTTTGTCGGCTCCACCGGCGCAGGAAAGACCACCATCACCAACCTCATCAACCGGTTCTATGAGATTGAGGGCGGTCTGATCACCTACGACGGCATCGACGTGCGGGATCTGAGCAAAGAGAGCCTGCGGCGGAGCCTGGGGATCGTGCTCCAGGACACCCACCTCTTTACCGGCACTATTGCGGACAACATCCGCTATGGCAAGCTGGACGCCACAGACGAGGAGGTCCAGGCGGCGGCGCGGCTGGCCAATGCGGACACCTTTATCCCAGCAGTGACGAAAGAAAAACGAAAGGGAAGAAGCGGAAGATGAGCGGAGGATTTCCAGGAATTAACAGCAGCAAAAGAAACGACAACTCTCAAATA
>JAAWQS010000111.1 GCA_022800665.1 Oscillospiraceae bacterium | reverse complement strand
GACGGCTTCAGCAATACGGTCAAGGTCGGGCAGACTGTGAAAAAGGGCGATCTGCTGCTGACAATGGATCTGGATAAAATCCATGCGGCTGGACACGCTGCTACTGTAATCATGGCAGTAACCAACAGTGATGATTTTTCTTCTGTTGATGAAACCGGCTCTGGCAGCGTACAGCCCGGCGATGGCGTCCTGCTTGTTGTGAAATAGCAATCGGTCAGTTTTCGGCGTCTGGTATGCTTCTCCAGCGGTACTCATTTGGGCGGAGAAAAGGCGCACTCCCCTTCTGGCGGAGTGCGCCTTAAAAAGCAACCATTTGCAAACAATACTTTTGTGCCAGCAAACAGAGCAAATCTAGGGGAAGCGGTTCACTAAAGGAGGAGTATATAGCATGAAACGTATTCTTTTTTTTGATGTTGACGGGACGATCTCCATTCCGGGAAAGGGCCCCAGCAGGGAAACAGTCCAGGCGATCCGTTCTGCCCGCGCAGCTGGACACAAAGTTTTCCTCAGTACTGGCCAGAGCATAGCGTACCTGACGCAATACATGAGATTGGTTTTGATGGCGGGATATACAGTGCTGGCGGCCACGTCATAACTGATGGGAAAGTAATCTTAGACTGTCCGATGGCGCCGGATATGAAGGAAAAAATCATTATGCCCGGCCATGAGACGAGGCATGTCTCAGCAAACGGACAGACTTCCCCCTTGGCGGGCAGCCTGTCCGTTGAAAATTTGGGTTGACGCCATCGCCTGCTCAGAAGTATCCAGCGCCGCGCCTGCGAACCATCTGGCCTTGTGTTCAGATGGCAATTTGTTCATCAGCGCCTGGAACTGGCTCTTGCCCTTGTTCGCGCCCGTAGCAGGCTCCAGCAGATCCTGCACCAGCTTAAAAACAGCCGCGCAATGCTGCTGGATCAATACCGCTGCTCCAACATATTCATGAACTTATCCAACTCTTTCTCGTCCATACTCCAGCCATTGTCCGCAGGGGGATAGACGCCGGACTTAACATCCTGGTTGAAACCGGAGGCGCCCTGAATGCAACTCCCAAGGACATCGGCATAGGTCTTGGCGTGCTGGGACATGGTCTGGGTCGGGATGAAGCCGAAGAGATCAAAGATGACCATCTCCGACCCATCTGCAGCGCCGCCAGCGGCCACGGCGATGACAGGGATGCGCAGGCGCTTGGCCACCGCGTTGGTCAGCTCCCGGCTGGTCATCTCAATGGTCATGCCGGCCATACCGTTCTCCTGATACTCATAGGCCCTGCGGAACACCTTCATGGCGTCTTCGGCGGTGACACCGGTGCGGCGGTATCCGCCCACATTGTTGGTCTGCCATCCGGAGAGGCAACCCACATGTCCAAATACAGCGATACTGTTATCTGCCATGGCCTTCAGCACCTCGTTGGTGACCCCCATGGGCATGACGCAGTCCGCACCATCAGCCAAAAGCCGGGCGGCCTCCTGAACGGCAATGGTCTTGTCTGCGTACTGCTGGGTTTGCATGACGGCATTTAGGCAGATATTGGGGGCCATCTTCTTCTGCATCCGGGTCCACCAGTGGATATTCTGAGCCCGCATCTCACTGCTCTCGCCGGGAGCGGTATAACGGACCAGATCCACGCCTGCTTTTTCACACATCATCGTGAACACAGGGTCCAGATAGGCGGTGCCCACCATAGAGATTTTTTTCCCCTCGTCCTTCATCTTCTGGAGATGCCAAACGGTAGTGTGGCCCTTCTTCACCGGGGACATCGGGATATCGCTTTTCTTCACGTCAACTTCTACTGCCATGATACTTCTCCTTTTCATGTTGTTTGAAATATGTTGTTGAACCTTCATTCCTTTTGGGGACCGGGGACACACCCCTCCACAGTAAAGCTGAAGGGGCGTTCCTGGGTAATCATCAGTGTGCCACCGTTGACATCGACGGTCTCGCCCTGCATGAAGTCGGCCATGGGCGTACACATAGCAAATACCACTAACGCCACCTCATCCGGATTCATGGCCAACGGTGTGGCATCAGGGGCTCCGGCCCCATGAGCATCCCGAACCGCCTTATACTCCGGCCCATATAGCGCAAATGCCTCCGTGCCCTCTGTGAATACACCGGCGCTGAGCATTCCGCCCGGCGCCACACAGTTGACATTGATGCCATACTGCCGAAGTTCCCCGGATACCGTCTTGGTCATGGCCACCACACCGGCCTTGGCCGCCGCATAGTAACTGTTCATACCGATACCTTTTGGACCTTCGCCCAAGTGGGCTGCCGAGGAGATAAACACGATCTTGCCCTTGACCTTGTTGGTCACCATGTATCGGGCGGCAGCTTGCCCCAGGAAGTAGCTGCCCTTCAAATCTGTATCCATGACCCGGTCGTACACATCCTCCGGCAGATCCAGATAGGAATAGCTGGACCACCCTGCCGCACAGGTGACCAGCACATCCAGCCCGCCATAGGTATGTAGTCCACTGCCTCGTAACAGGAGGCCACCTTGGACACATCGGTTTGGACCCAGCTGACCTCATAGCCTTTGGCCTTAAAATCCTCTAACGCTCTCTGGGCCCTGGCCTCGCCACGGGAAGCAATGACCACCTTTGCGCCGGCTTCGCACAACCGGCTCACCACCATATAGCCCAGCCCGGATGCGCCTCCACTGACCAGAGCCACTTTCCCTTTCATGCAGTTGACGAAGATGTCCTGCAGGGATGTTACTTTTGCCGCGTTCATGCGGGACAGGGATTCCGGATCGATCTGCCTCTGCCGCGTTTCTGTCATAGTGTTCCTCCTTGTCAAAGCGTATGAATAGAAACGAAATATATCGCTGATTCTATTTGCATTTTAACAGGACGATGGTAAAATGAAATACATAAAACTATGTAAATAGCGGAGTTCTCTCCTGCATAAATTTAACTATTTTCTTCCGGAAAACGACTTCGGTCAAGCTGATTCCAAAAGGCTGGGAGGGGCCAACATATGGGTACAGGGATAACAGGGAAAAAGGCCGGGCGTGTCTATCAGCTCCTCCTCCGTTGCGGTGCGCAGCGTACACTTTTCGAATTTTGCAGCCAGCTTGTCATGGAGATATCTGGACTGGTGCCCTATGACCAAGCCCGGGCGCTTTTCTTGGACAGATCCGGGAAGATCTGCAATTCCCGGCTTTTCGGTGTCAACAAGCGGCAATGGAAAGACTTTATGTACTACTATGAGAATGATCTGGTCTTCAGCAAGTATTCTCTGCGGGAGCCTATGCACCTGTCACAAAAGGAAAAAGTCTCTGCGCAAAACTATTGGTATGATCTGGACGAGGAAACAGAGCCTAAACGCACTTTTGTGGATGACTACGTCCGCTCCCTTCACCTCTATCACAGCTTGGGGATCGGTTTCAGCGATCAGGAGAACTGCATCCGCAGCATCATTGCGCTGGACCGAATGCAAGATATCCCCTATACATATCAAGAGATCGAACTTGTCAAGAAGATCCAGCCGCTTCTGGAAAATTACCATATTGACCTGCTCCTGAATGCGGGTGATACATCCGCCCCGCTCCGATCACTCAAACATACATATTTTCTTACCAAACGGGAGATGGAGATTGTAGAACTCCTGCTGGACGGTCTTGCTCCTGCGCTCATTAGTCAGCGACTCAGCATCAGCGTGAATACGGTTTACCGGCATATTGCGAATATTTATCAGAAGTGTCGCATTTCAAACCGCCAGGAGTTGTATAAGCTGTTTGTGCAACAGGGGCCGCACATCCGTGAATGATGCAACCCTAGATAAACCGAAAGGCATCTCCATACTTTTTGACGGAAGTCTACCCTGTTTTTTCACATCATCCACGTCCCACGTGCCTGCATCCGCAAAATGGATGCCCAGCTTTTGGGCCAGGATTTGGTCCGTCTGCTCTGCAAATACAGGCTGTCCTTCTTCTTGGCGACAATGCCCTCCAGTCCCTGCGCTTGGGTGAGGCGGAACAGGTCCAGCGCCTGTTCCGCCTCAAAAATGCAGGAAACCGCCATCCGCTCCGAATCCGCTGCAGCTTTTCGCAGATACTTTTTTCGCTCTGCTTTTTCCTGTCAAACAAATCCATCAGACAGACGCCTTCTCGCCAGATTCCGGCAGGTTTTCCCACACTCCGCCAGCGGGAAATGCTGTACAATCCTGCGCTGGACCTAGATGCCAGAGGCGACCACGTTATCCATCCGCCCGGCCTTTTGGGTACGCTCTCCAATTAAACTTGTAGTAGGAGAATTTCCCCTGACTTTGGCCTTGACAATTGTCACATCCAGGTATATACTCCTGAAACAGTCATCGGAGGAGATGCGCCCGTTGGAGGCGCAAGTCCGGATAAGATGGCGGGCTGAGATGCCCGTTGCTTATCTGGGCTTTTTTCTTGCTTTTTCTCAAAGGAGGTCATGTTTGTGAAAGAAACTGGAAGTTTTATCGAGGGCCCCATCCTGTCCCCCTTACTGCGTTTTACCATTCCTGTACTGCTGGCGCTGCTTTTGCAGGCGATGTACGGCGCAGTCGATCTCATGGTGGTTGGGCAGTTCGGACAGCCCGCCGACGTATCCGCCGTATCCACCGGCAGCCAGGTGATGCATACGGTCACCTCCCTGGTCACAGGACTTGCCATGGGAGCTACCGTGCTGTTGGGACAGAAGCTGGGCGCAGGTAAATCGGAACAGGGCGGGCAGGCTCTTGGCAGCGCTATTGCCCTGTTCACCGCTGTGGCGTTGGCGCTGACCGGCACGATGCTGTGGACGGCCTCCCCGCTGGCGCGGCTGATGCAGGCTCCCGCGGAGGCGTTCGAACAGACCGTGGCCTATATACGGATTTGTTCCGGCGGGGCAATATTCATTGTGGCCTATAACGTACTGGGCGCTATGTTCCGTGGGATCGGGGATTCCAAAACACCGCTGCTCACAGTGACCATCGCCTGCGTGGTAAACATTGCCGGCGATTTGCTGCTGGTGGGATTGTTCGGCCTGGGAGTGGCCGGGGCGGCGCTGGCAACGGTACTGGCCCAGGCGATCAGCGTAGTATTGTGCCTGCTGTTCACAAAAATGAAGGGACTGCCGTTCTCGTTCTCTCTGCGGGATATCCGGTTCCATCCAAAGCACACCGGACGCATCCTGCGTCTGGGCGCGCCGGTGGCGCTGCAGGATGTGCTGGTCAGCATCTCTTTCCTGGCCATTGCCGCCATTGTCAACAGCCTGGGGGTCATTGCCTCCGCCGGGGTGGGCGTGGCGGAAAAGCTGTGCGGCTTCATCATGCTGGCGCCCTCCTCCTTTGGGCAGTCCCTGTCCGCTTTTGTGGCCCAGAACATCGGCGCAGGGCGGAAAGACCGGGCGAAAAAGGCCATGCTTTACGGAATGGGTTCTTCCCTGTGCTGCGGCGTGGCGCTGGCCTGGCTGTCCTTCTTCCACGGGAGCCTGCTGTCCGGACTCTTTGCGCGGGATGCGGCAGTGATCGGCGCGGCGGCAGATTATCTGCGTGCCTATGCCATTGACACCCTGCTCACCTCTATTCTGTTCTGCTTTATCGGTTACTTCAACGGACGGGGCAACACGGCCTTTGTCATGGCGCAAGGCATCGCGGGGGCCTTCCTGGTGCGTATTCCCGTATCCCTGATGATGAGCCGGATGGAGCCGGTGTCCCTGTTTCGGGTGGGCTTAGCCACGCCCTGCTCCACGGTGGTACAAATCGCGCTCTTTTTGGGGTGGTATGCTTTGACCGCTGCGCAGGACCGCAGGCATACAAATCTTATATGACGAGAAAATATTTACTCAGCGCCATAACAAACAAAACCAGCGGTCATCCCACGACAACCGCTGGCCTGCTTTCTGCTATTGATTGTGCACTTACTGCTTCAACATTTCCGCGTACTTCGGCTGATCGGCTTCCGACACGCCTAATACCGTCATCGCCCGCTCGACAGACAGTCCCATATTTTTGATGAGATTCTGGATCGATTGCAACGTGCCTTCCGTCAGGCCCTCTGTGCGCCCCTTTTGGAGCCCCTTTTTCTTCCATGCAGCGGCGCAGCGTCTCCTCAATCGCTTTCCGGCTGCGCCCATGCTTTTTCCGCTCCTCGTCCGAAATCCTGCAGAACCGAACGTACTGGTCAACGATGTCCCCAGTTCCGTTTCCGCGCAGCGCCTTCACTTCTACGTCCACAGTTCCGGTTCCCTCATACAAATCTGAAAGCCGCAGCGCTTCCGGCACATCTGTGCGGTCGCCGGTGTAGACGACGTACAGCTCTGGGCGCGGAATCTTGACCGGCGCCGTTCCGTACAGGTTCAGCTTGCATTCCTCGACATACTCCTTGTAAGTTGCCGCCAGATAGAGCAGCATCCGCAGAAATCTTTAATATGCTGGTACTGGTGGGCGCTATCGAAATGAGCGACTGCCTGATCCGGGAGTTGATGGGGCTGGGGTGACAGCGTAGCGGGCAAGAGTAAGTTACTCTTTGATATTGCCCTTTTTTATGTTTTCTTGAATGATTTCGTCTGTAATTTGATATAAGGATTCTGATCCGAGCCGCGTTTTCTTTTGCCGCATCCTCTCTTGCTTTCTGAGTCTTTAAGTTTTCCGCATCGTAGGCATAAGTATCCCCTGCGTCAATTTCTACAATGTCGTGAATCAGACACATCAAAAGCACCTTTGCAATATCCACTTGTTGACTTGCATACTCCCGAAGAAGATACGCCATGATCGCCATATGCCAAGCGTGTTCCGCATCGTTTTCATTGCGGCCATTGCCGGAGAGGTGCGTTTGCCTAAAAACCTCTTTCTCTTTGTCTATTTCAAGCGCAAAGATAAGTTGCTTTTTCAATCGCTCATCCATACTGTTCAGCTCCTCGCAGAATTCGCTTTTTATCCTTACTATAATACAAACAGCTATCCAAGTCAACTTTGGAAAAGCAAAAGCAGCAGTGACGAAAGAAAAACGAAAGGGAAGAAGCGGAAGATGAGCGGAGGATTTCCAGGAATTTACAGCAGCAAAAGAAACGACAACTCTCAAATAGTGGAAACAGAGCAGAAAAGGATGTT
>JAAWQS010000186.1 GCA_022800665.1 Oscillospiraceae bacterium | reverse complement strand
CGCGAGGAAGGCAACACTACCGCTGAGAGCACTGCCAAGATCAAGGACGAGGATGCTCTGAAGGCTTTTGCCAAAGAGAACAGCATCTCCCTGAACGACTCCGCTGAGCGTTACCTCAACTTCAGCAAGGGCTACCGCTGGATGTCTGATTGGCGTATCCGCTACGAAATCAACTTTACCTGCAGCTTCGGCGCAGACAACTTTGATGCAGCGAATAGAGCCTACGAAAATGAGCGCGCCACCTACAAGTGGACTGTTGGCCTGGATCAGTTCAAGAAGTCCAACGGCGCTTACAACGTAGAGCAGCTGGCCAACGGCTCTTACCGCTGGACTTATGAAGCCACCTTCAAGGCCAACGAAGAGATTGGTACCAAGCATCAGGACAATATCAAGTCCATCTTCGATCATGCGGACCGCTTTGTTAAGGTGGAAGATGATCGCGACGATTACTCCTACGGCGAAGTGTACGTCGGTACCTCCAGCCTGAAGGACGTCTCCGACTCCATGTCCTACAATCAGTTTGTCACCGAGTACATCAATCAGGATACCGAGGCGAAGGTCGAGTCCAATGAGAAGGGCAACTGGGTCAAGGTCATCGACAACGACAAGGACGGCGTTGCCGACTATGTCCTGAAGGTCGTCTACACCACCGCCCAGGTCTCCAAGGTCTCTGACAGCGCCATCACCCTGGATACCAAGGACGTCAAGTTCGATGATTCTACCGATGATTTCAACGAGCTGGGTTCCCAGAAGGTCGTTACCGCTGACACCCTGGCTGTGGACGACGTAGTCTACTACGCTGTCATCGACGGTAAGGCCCAGACCTACAAGGCCGAGCCTGTTACTGCCAAGATCGACAAGGTCGACCGCAATAACCTCACTGCCACTACCGCTGATGGCACTGTCTATGAGCAGTCCGGCGTCCATGAGCATATCTTTAACCCCGACTACACCAGCGATGTGCGCGGTATGGCCGGCGGCGTGAGCTATGACATGTATCTGGGCCGCGGCGGCTATATGCTGGTGTTCGTCAAGAGCGCGGCTAAGAGCTTTACTCTCCTGGCTGACGGCTACTACAACAGTACCAGCAAGGGCGACGAGTATGCCGTCAAGGCGTACCAGGATGGCCGTCTGGTCAACACGGACGTCACCCGCAACGGCGGCCTGTTCATTGAGGACCACAACCTCAATAACGGCTGGAAAGCCATGCGCCAGCTGGGCGGCGTGGATAACCTCTCCCTGAACGCCAAGGGTACGGTCCTCAAGACCACCGTGGCCGCTCTGGATGAGGAAGGCAACCTCGCCCCTGTGGACTTCGCCTCCGTTTACGAGCGCGGCAGCCACGCTATGATCTCCTTCCCCAAGGAGAGCGTCAACAACAAGCAGGAAACCTACTATAACTCCATCCTCAAGAGCGCAGCTGTGACCAACGCCACCGCTTGGACCACCCGCGCCGCCGACAAGTTCGCCTATGGCTACAATGCCGGTACCGTCGAGGTCCGCGCACTGAGCAGCACCGTCTACTACTTCGTCTGGATCAACGGCAATGGCGACATCCAGGTCAAGGAGTATGTGGGCTACGGCGACCTGCCCTCCCTCTCCACCGAGGAGATGAAGAAGATCGAGGATATCTATGCCGTCGGTACCCGCCATGACCGCGTCAGCACCAGCGGTTCCGGCTCCGATAACCGCGGCAAATCCTACTATACCGCCGATGTGGTGGTGGTGGAGTTTGCTCAGCCCTACACCGAGTTCGCTGAGAGAATTTTCCTCTATGACACCCCCGTAGTCGGCGCCGGTATCCAGATCGACGAGGTGGAGGTCATCCGCGGCAACGGCGCCAAGGAGACCATCAGCATCGACCTGACCGCGTCCGAAATCAAGACCTACAACGACGCCGGCCACAAGCTCGCTAAGCCCGGTATCTACAACCTCTATCCCACCAGCAAAGAGGGCGTCTATACCATCCACGAGCTGTCCACCGAGGAGATTGGCCGCACCGACCGGTTCGCTGTCGGTAACATCAGCACCCAGCGTTATACCTCCAACAACAACTATGTTGAGCTGGACAGCATGTTCTGGAACAATGGACGTATGGACAGCGCATACAAAGAGTATAAGCTGACCGCTGATACCAAGTACTACACCCTCAACTACGCCCCCTCCAACGGCGACCAGAACGCGACCCTTACGGAGAGCAGTCTGACAACCGTCCTGGCTCCCCGCGTTGAGGAGGCCGACATCAAGGTCAAGGCCGACTTCGTATACGACCTCGACAGAGAGTTCCCCTATCAGAAACTCTACGGCTGCTACAACAACGTCCTGGTGGGCTATGACGGCGACGAGGCTGTCTATGTCGTCTCCTTCCAGAACTATGACGCCGATATGTTCAGCAACGGCGCAGGCGGCCACGTCCACTACGCCGACTACGCCCAGACCATCTGGGAGAGCATCATCCCCTTCAATATGCCCGGCAGAACCGTTCCTCCCACCGTGGTGCTGCGCGCCGGTGAGACGAATATCCGTGAGCTGCCCAACAATCAGGCCAATCCCACTGAAATCCCCTACTCCGTCTGGTCCAAGGCCGGTCTGATCGGCCAGGATGCATGGCTCCACGTCACACCCGCTGATGGCAACCAGATTGCTGTCAACGGCGTGGCCGGTACCTTCACAGACAACTCCATCCCCGTGAACCTGAATGACACCATCCGCAGCGGCTTGACCGGCGAGATCACTGTCATGGCCCAGGCTTCCGGCGATACCACCAAGCTCTTTACTTACAGCTTTATCCTGGTTCCTGCCAGCAGTGACGCTAACCTGTACAAGGGCGCCGCCGAGGCTGCTCAGCCCCTCGCCTTTGGCGCGGCTGAGAACCTGCGCGAGTTTGTCAGCGGCTTCTCTGTCAAGACCGGCGCAAAGGCCGTTTGGAACTTTACTTCCAAGCTCGGCAACACCGTCACTGTTGAGATGGACGAGACTGGTATCACCAGCGTTGCTCCCGCCGATTTCAACGCCATCAGCGAGCTGAATCCCAACTTCGACGTTGTTGTCACCGCTGAGGACGGCGCTACCACCAAGACCTATTCCACCAATGGCAGCGTCACTCCCCCCGACCCCACTGATGAGTTTGCTGTCACCGCCACCCTCACCAACCTGACAGCTGACCCCGCGTTCCCCGCGAAGGTTGCTGCAAATGGTTCCTTTGAGACGACACTGACCGCCGCGCAGGGCTACAAGCTCCCCGCCACGGTTACTGTCACCGGCGCAACCGGCACCTTCGATCCCGCTACCGGCAAGCTCACCATCTCCAACATCACCGGCGATGTCACTGTCACCGCCGAGGCTGTCGAGGAGGATGTGCCTGTTGTGGGCGAGTATGATGTGACTGGCACTGTTACGGTTTTCAGAAAGAGTTATGATATTGAACTCGGCAAGAAAACCGGCACAACCTGCAACGTGACCGATGAGGAGATCATTGACGCTCTGATTGCTGTCAGAAGCAGCTTTGCATCCGTCAGAGACAACCTCGTTGTTACTAAGGTTGAGAACAACGCGACCACTGGGAATGTACAGCGCGGCGCAGACGGCGTCAGCTGGGACATTACCGATTATGATGCCACCGCAGGTCTTGCCATTACCATGAGTGGTACTGGCGGCAACACCGGCAACCTCACCCCTGCCCTCTCCCGCGCCCGCGCCGCTTCGGCGGCCCGGGCCGGGGATGACCTGATTCCTGCTTGGTTTATGCTCAGCAAGCTCAAGGCACAGACGATTGATCTTGATAAGAGCGTGATTATGGGCTTTTTCAAGGACGAAGCTGGAGAGCAGGAGTGGACTGTGGCCGAAATCGTAGCCGTGGGTGCTGAGGATGATGCGGGAGACCCCGACCGCGAGTACTACGCCGTTGAGGGCTATGGTGTCCAGAAGGAAGACGGTACATTTGACTGGGCTGGCAATATTGAATTTATTTCCGACGAGCCTTCCCCCGATAATGCTGCTGTAACTGTACGGCCTGCTGACGGCGCTGCTGGTGTCGATGTGCGGATCAAAGGCCCTGATGGTCGGTTCAGCGAGAATGGTTATCAGGACAAGAGCTTGAAAGTTGGCGACTCCATTACCATTACAGTGCGGAGTGCCAATGCGAAAAAAGCTCCTTATATTATAGGCTCTGATGTTACCTTTACAAAAGACGGTTCTGACTGGACCGCCACGATTCTCGTACCTTCTGCTGTGTTTGAGATCGTAGTCGCTGCCCAGAGTTTTGTACCTGTGGAGCTGACTCTGAAAGACCTCAGCATCTCTATGGTAACTCCCGATACTGCAAATAGCGGCAGAACCTATGTTGTCAACGCTTTTGAGAAGAGTGGCGAGAATGCCGGAACCTATGGCCCCGCTGTGTTTACTGTCTCTGTCCCCGAAGGTAGTGCGCCCAGAACCACTTCTACAGTGGCAACAGTAAATAATACGGGTAGCGCTTCTACAGCTGGGACCAGTGAGGTTTCCTATGCCCATGTGGAAGGTAATATCTGGACGATTACTGTGGATAAAATTGCCAAAGCCACTGGTGCAACTGCTACCGATGTAGTGGAAAAGGTAACTGGTGATGTTACCCGCCAGGGCGTCCCCCAGGTGACAATGAGTTCTGCAAACTCTGAAAAGGTGACCTTTGTCCAGAGCCGCTATGACCTGCCTGCTGGCGAGGCAACCATCAAGTTCTACGTGGATTCTGCAAGCCATGCTGACCTGCAGGTCAGAGACCCTGCCGATGGCACTTATGACTCGCTGGCGACTTATGCTGCTACCAATAAAATCCAGTACACTCTCGCCACAGACAGTTCTGACACCAGCCATCGTGGGAAGACTTGCTGGGTATTGACACTTTCTGGCGTCAACAAGAGCTTCGAGATTGATGTTGACTTGGGTACATTTTTCTACGTTACAGTGGGCCTGCAGAATGTTGGTAAGAATATGCGACTTGTGAACCCGGATGAAAATGGGAAGATCAAGGCTATTGATGGTACAGCTACATTTGATGTCTATGTCAATCGGGACATGGCTATTGATGTAGATGCGGCTTCTGGTACTGTTGCAACAGATATGGGGCTCAGTAATGCAACTGGTGCCACAGCGGTTGAAAACGGAAAACCTGCCGCTGACGGCTATGTCTGCTGGACAATCACTGTGACCGGAATTACTGCTGATGCATCAGTTACACCTGTTGCAGGGGTCCTGGTAGATGTCTATACTGTGAGACTTTCTCCTGACAACATGATCCGCTTGGACAGCAAGGAGAAGCGTGTTATCAAGGGCGGAGACGTGACCTTTATTGCTACGATGACAAATCCTGCGTGGATGCCCAATATTGATGCAACTACCGTTACTAGTGATTTAGGTGCTACTGTTAGCATTGAACAAGGTAAGGCTGCTGGCGAGTGGGAGATCACCTTTACAGGCGTTACAAAGGAAAATGCTACCGCTATTTCTGTTACTACCATCAAACTGCCGGAAATTGTATTTGCTCCGGCTCCTGGTGTAGGTGGGACAAAGGTTGTGTCTATTACCAAAGATCCCACTTCGGGCGACTGGATCGTAATCGCAACCTTCACCGCTGCCGATGGCTATGAGTTGGGTGATGTGCCGGTTGAACTGGAGTCCAATGGCGTTACACTTTCCACTAATGGCAGTGTCAGCAAACCCAGTCCTATTGGCAATGATTACCGTATTACAATTACCTTGAGTGCTAGCGGCGGTTTTGAAGGTCAGGTTGTTACTGTTATTCTGAACTCCGCACTGCGTCATACAGCTACTCTGGTTATTCCTGATGATGCTAAGGATATCATTACTCTGTATTATGGCCAGACCCTTGAAAAGAAGGTCATGAACGGTGAGAAAGCCGAGTGGGTCGTTTCTGTTGGTTTAGGATATGAGATCATTCCTGGCGCAGATGCAAACTACACTGTCAGCGAAGATGAACCCGATGACGGCCTTTGGACCATCCGTACTACGGACACCTTGACAGACACGAAGCCGATGGAAGTGGAAGTTGCGCTGAATGTTGTTCCCCGCAATGGGAATAACTTCACAGTCCGTACGCCCGGTACTGGTGCCGGTCAGATTACGAACGTTGGTGAAGCCAGCTATCCGAGCATTACCATCGGTGAGTCCTATACAGTCAAGAATCAGGAAGTGGTTTTGACCTTTAATGTTGCCGAGAACTATGTCCCTGTCTTTGACATCAGAGATCGTATGTCTGATCACAGTCTGCCTGCCGACGTGGTGCTTGAACTGGTGGATTATAGCAATGGTACTGGCGGTTCTACCTGGAAGATGACCATTACTGATATTCAACGCCCGATCAGCATTGAGCTGGATGCCTTGGTTGCTGTGACAAGTAACATGGCCACGGCTGGCGAGATTGGTGATTATAAAGGTATTAATGTTGGTTGGATGTACAACAATGGCATGACAGGGGATTATGATGATAAGGAAGCATTTGGATTCTATGATATCACTATGACTTGTGACAATAAAGATCATAGACCGGATACATGGGATGCCACTAAAGGAAGCTATTACTTTATCCTCTTTGTGGAGGAGGACTGTGAGCTTGTGGCGCCCGAGGCTGCTGCTGACAGCTTCTGGTCTAAGATTGAAGCCCGCAACCTCGGTGCCAATGGTGTCGAAAGGAATCTGGAAGGATACAATGCCTGGGAAATAACTGTATATGTTAATAATGGAGCTACAGATGGTGCACAGGCTATCGTTGATGCTACCGATAAGTCCATTAACTTTACAGTTGTTGGTCCTGAAAACAGAAGTGAGAGCCATCCAGAATAAACAATTTCTCTGATCTGCGATGCAGAGATTACCCCCGAGGGCTCCGGCCCCCGGGGGTTCCCCTATGCTGAAAGAATATCGAAAAATACTGTTGCAAAGCGGTGGGCAGTGTGATATACTAAATGCACCGAAAGGTATGATACTGCCCAAGGTAACACCAGAAAAGTCCCCCCAAGAGAGAGATTGTGCCTCTCTCAAGGGGGGACTTTTTGCATGGGACGTGCTTACCGCTCGGAACCGTGCCGGTCAAGCCACTTGCAGACATAGTAGCTAACTACGTTTGCTGCGACCGACACA
>JAAWQS010000182.1 GCA_022800665.1 Oscillospiraceae bacterium | reverse complement strand
ACTCCTATCTTGAATTGGTCGTTATTCCCATTCTTGACTGAGTCGAAGTTTCTTATACTGTCAGCTTTTGTCGTTTACACAGTTTTTTATGGGGTCTCTATCGGTAAAGCTGATAGATATTTCATGTCCATCAACACAAATCATTTTGGGGGACTGATTGTTATTCACAGAACACCTCCGGCCTATCTTCAAAGTCCAGCCGCGCCGGAAGATCGGCGGTTCTGCATAAACATAGCAAAGGCACACTCCAATGCGGCTGGACAGAATTATTGGCTAGTCACTGTTGATTTTCCTATTTCAAAAATTTTCGGATTTTTTCTGTGCGGCTGCTATGCTCTCCACAATGGTTGGGTGCTTGACATTCTCTGCATCCGCAATTTGCCGGACAGTTTGTCCATCCACAATGTACCGCCAGAGACGGCGATGCTGCTTTTCTGTCAGACAAACATCAAGGCCCGCTAAAAGCACTTGCCGGAGTTGCTCCCGTTCCTGTTGTTCCTGTCGGCAAATCAACTCAGATTCCGCAGACGCTGTTGCAGTCGCTGCCTCAGATAGTCCCGTCATTGAAAGTGTATTGACCGTATAGACATGTTCCGTTAGCTCTGCCTGGTGATAATTCTTACCGGACCATATTTTCCACTTCTGAAATTCTGCTTCGCTGGCAAAATCCTTACAGGTCAGTCGGATATGTATACCCGTGGTGCTGGGACAGACAATAGCTTCTTTGTCCAGTTTATTCAGCGCGTAGTCGCTTTTGGGATCAAACATTTTGTGACCTCCAGTTCAGATGTTTTAGGTGCCTGTGGAAAACATCTAAACCGGCGGACCACGAATCGTATACCAATTGCATTTATAAGCATTTACATTTTTCCTATTAAAAAAGTTCAAATAGCTATAATATTCAAGAGAATTTGTGGAAAAATTTAACAAATTTTGAAAATATTTGATAGTGTTTGGCAGCAAATATAGTCGAAGCGTGTTGAATACAAAAAGGTGCGGACAGCCATACGATTGTCCGCAATTTATGAAAAATTTTTAATGCTATAACACATTTGCTTTTTAATCTGGTCGCGTACAGTGACTTAAAAAGAATGCTTTATAATATTTCACCTACTAAAAAGCAAAGAGAGTGTTAAGGGGACCCTATCTCCCTTAGCACCCTCTAGCTGTAGAGAAAACAGCGTGTTATCTAAAATCTTCTTCTTAATAAATAAGTGTGTTAAATTAAGCACTTTGCATCAAGCAATCTGTTCTCTCAATTTTCATTTGAATTATTCCCTGTTTACAAAGCGATGATAATTCTCTCTTTCATAATTGAAGCGGTTCCAATATGGCGCGCGACATTTGGAAAATCGCTTACTTGAAATGAAAGAAGGAAATATTATGGCAACAATTCCGTCGTGGGTTCTTTTGGTACGTGGCGACTCCGGCAAGAATGTCAGGGCTTTGCAGTGTCTGCTAAATTACCGAAACAATAACAAGGCTTTGACAGTGGATGGCAGTTTTGGACCTTCCGTATATAACGCAGTCGTTGCCTTTCAAAGAAGCAATGGGCTTACAGCAGATGGACAAGCTGGGGTCAACACTATCAGCAAATTGGTTGCTGTAGTCCAGCAGAGTTCATCCAATGAGGCGGCTAGAGCTGCGCAGTATCTTCTGAGTAAATTTGAACCTGTTTCTATTGATGGCATCTTTGGAGCAGGTTCCGTCAAAGCAACAAAGACATTCCAAGATAGAATGGGCCTCAGAATCGATGGCGTCGTAGATACCAATGTATGGCGATATCTCTTTGGATATTTGGACTATACGCTTCATGGCCAGGATTATTGGGGATGTGAAATTTTGATAACGGCGCAAAAGACACTGCTCAAAGAAAACAAACCGTTTTACCAAGCAGCGGAAAGAACATATGGTGTTCCCTGGGAAATGCTGGCAGCTATTCATTATAGAGAAACCAAACTGAGACGAGGCAGCCCCAATTCAAATGGTCCCTACCAGATTGTGAAGTATACCTACCCTGTTGGCGACTATACTGATACACAGTTTCAGAATGCCACAAATGATGCAGCAGATTATATTTTGAAGAAAGCCGCTGAGGCTAATCTGTCTGTTGAAGATTTGTATGACGCAGATAGCGTAAAAAAAGTATTCTTTTACTACAATGGCTCTGCCTCTGTTTATGTAAAACAGGGCGAAAATTTGGGTTACAGCTCTGCGGAAGCGCAGAACGGCGAGGGTTCTCCTTATGTTATGAACCGTGCGAATGCCAAACGTGATCCAACCGTTGAACCGGCAAAGAGCGGCAAGACTTGGGGGCAGATCAAGAGCGATTATAGTGGGATTGTGTATCCGGCCAATAATGACTACGGCGCTTTCATTATTTACGAACTGTTACACTAAAAATGTAAAGCAGTGCAAGGCCCCTGCCTCATATGTGCAGGGGTCTTGCACTGCTTTATGATTCTGTGTCCCGTCATGCATACAGTTCAGGCTCTAAACGACGGTCCGCTTTAACGCAGACCGCCCATACCATGGATTTGTCCAGCCCTCCTTATCTTCATAATAGTAAAAAACTGGTTGGAAATCATCGAATATGTAATGGCCCATATGCGGGGCGTCACCCTCAAAGCAGACTGACTGGAGATTGCAGCATCCAGAAAAAGCACAGTGTCCAATAATCGTTACACTGGCAGGAATCACGGCAGTTTTCAAATTGCAGCAGCCATAAAATGCATTATCAGCAATTACCTCAACACCTTCCGGAATTGTTATACCCGTTATCGAAGTGCAGTCCAGGAATGAATTGACGCCAATAACGGTTACTGCTTTCCCGTCTATTTCGGACGGAATCTGGACATCGCCTCCAACACCAACGTATTTGGTAACTTTAACTGTGCCATTATCAGCGGTTTCGTATTGATAATCCCCATATGGCTTTGCAAGCAGACCATTCCATGGATTTGTCCAGCCGGTGGCAGTATCGTGGAAATAGACCGTAGTTTGCTGCGCTGTTTCAAATGCCTGCTTGTTTGTATAGGGGGCATTTCCTTCAAAATAAATACGCTTCAGATTCGGACAATCTGCAAACAACGGTATCTCCATACTCCCGTTTCCCTGATATCCAATAATTGTCAGCGTCCCGTCTCCATTCTCTTTGTACAAGTAGTCTCCATACACCTCTGAAGAATAACCGTTCCAAGGATTTGTCCAGCCGGCAGCAGATTCATAGTGATATATTTTCAACGTGAACGTCGGCGTGAATACCTCCTGTCCTGTTTCAGGGGCATCCCCCTCAAAGTAAACTGAACGGAGGCTGCAGGAGCCAACAAATGCATGGTCATCCAGCCGTTGTACACTGGCGGGGATATAGATCACCGCCAAATTGGTACAGTTATAAAACGGCTTACTTTGGATTTCCGTTACCCCTTCGGGAATGGTAACGCTTCTGATTTCAGAACAGCCCTGAAATGCCCCCTCTCCCGATGTATTTCCAATAATAGTCACGGCTTTTCCGGCGATTTCGGCAGGAATCTCAACAAATTTTTCTGAACCGAGATATTTTGTAATCGTCAGTGTATTATCCCGATTGAGCCGGAATTGATAGTCTCCAGATATTTCCTCAATCGGCTTATCGCATACTTGTAAAAAAAATAATAGAATCCCACAAGAACATAGTGCAACGAATACTATAGCAAGAGGGCCGCTGACGCGCATCCTTTTCTTTGTGTTCATATCATTTTACCTTTATTGCTCATAAGATTTTGAAAAATTGGTGTTTACATTTTTATTATAAATTGCTCTTTCTTATTTAGACTTGCAAGTCAAATCATTTATAAAAGGAGCAATTGATTATGGTAAAGACACCGTCTTGGCCTGTTCTGAAAATCAAAAGTGTTGGGAAAAATGTGCAGGCAGTGCAGGAACTACTCACCTACCACAAGTATTCCGTTCCAGTCAACGGACGCTTTGACACAGCAACGCAGCAGGCAGTATCAACGTTTCAAAGGCGTAATTCCATTGAGCCGGAGCCTTCTTATGGCGTAGTTGGGAAAAACACCCTGTCTGAGTTGATCGTGGTCTCGACTAACGGCGCTAACAACAATGCAGTTCGCGCGGCACAGACTCTTCTGAAAAAGTTTGAGAAGGATCTTCCGATAAACGGCTTTTTCGATACGCTATTCTTCAATACGCTCGTAACCTTCCAGGAAACAATGGGGATTAAGCCTACTGCGGCTGTCGATTATTCGACGTGGCAGTATCTGTTTGGTTATAGTTCCTATCAGCCTACCGCCTCTGTTGGCGTTACATCTAAACTTAGTGAAAAGCAGATGTACATAAACGCCAAATATATCTGCACATATTTGCAGAACAAGGGCTTTACCAAAAACGCTGCCTGTGGCATACTGGGTAATATACACGCAGAAACCTCAAGGATTGATCCCGGCTTGTGGGAATGGAAGCATCTTGATGATCCCAGAGGCGGCTATGGATTGGTACAATGGACAAATGATGAATACGAAACAACAAAAGTACCAAATCCGTTCATGGTCTATGCGGCTGAAATTGGACTGATTAGTGAGTCATGTGCTTGTAGCGAACTTGATTCTCTTGCCTTGTCTAACCCCAAGAAATTGATGAACGCCGAATTAGACTGGCTTATCAAAAGCATGGGAGACAGAGATTACTTCTACTTTGATGATAGATGGAATAACTGGGATAAAAAAGTCGAAGAATCAAAAATGAATTTTACGAAATTCAAAACATCAACCAAGCCTGCATATGATTTAGCCATAGCTTTTCATGACTTCTATGAGCGTTCCGGCGATAACCTTGACCAAATTCAGAAGAATCGTGCAACCCCTGCCCAGAACTATTTTGACACTGGTTTGTTCGACTAGCTTCAGGTTTGGGGACGTTCTCCAGCATTTTGCAAGATTTCAACAATAACGCTTTGGAGGATGGCACTGCATTTTTCAGGGCCATCCTCTTTTGTCTCAAGTATCATTTATATCTAAAGAGAACACCACATCGATGTTCTCATCCACGCACTCATACCAATCTGCATAGGGAAGTTCCATCCACTCATCAGTGGCAAGACTGCATTCGGCCTCAGATACTTCTTTATGGTCTACAAAATATTTAACCTCACCAATAGAATAATCTGGAATTGTGCAATAAGTGAATTTATCAACTGTACATTGGTCTTTGCTAAAAGTAATTGAGCAAATTCCTGATTCATTGGCTCCGCCAGAGGCCCAGAAAGTTCCATTTTTTCTAAGTTCATTGCACGCTCGATCCGAAAAACCGAAGGCATAGACAATACCATCTTCATACCGAAGAATTTCGATAGAGACAGTGGCGCCAATTGGCACTAGAAGAATCAGCTCAGGCGTTCCATCATGATCCAAATCTACAAGGGAAAAGGAATCCGCTTCAACCGGATAGTCTACATAAGGAGCCGTCATTTCCTTGAGACGAGTAATATCAAAATATTCCCCGTTTGTAGTATTGACAAATGTGGCATTTTCCTGCAAGATAGCCCGATATGCTTCAATCGCCGCTGTGTCGGCATCCGGCCACACGGTCAGGACTGGTTCGATAGGACGCTTCTCTAGTTCTTCTTCAGGTTCTTCTTCTGGATCTTCTTTAGGCTCTGTAGCATTCGCCGGTGGAATGGCCTCTGGCTGTACAACTGGTTCTGCCTCTTCAGGCAAATCAGCCTGTACGGTTTCTGTCTGCTCTTTATCCTCTGGAGGATTATTCGATGGACTCTGTTTGTTTGCTCCACAGGAGCAGACAAACAACAACGCGATGAAACATAGCGCCATTTTGATTTTATTTTTTCTGATACACATTTGCTATTTGCTCCTTATTAAACTTGTAAGTATAGTCTTATATCCATTAGGATTGCTTCACCCTGCTTAGGGATGCACTGGTCTGAGAAAATACCAAACAGGGTCCCATATTTTGCACCCCCTATCCCCCTATTTTATATATGTATCGAAAGCAACATTTTGTGACACAATTTGAGGGGAATTTGCATATTCATCAAAAATCATAGTTTTTTACAGCAAGTCGCCCTGGATTTTTGTAGTATATGCACACGTATCCAACTCGTTTCTTTCAGATTCCATAGCTTTAGGCTTTGGGATCTTTCGCAATATTATGCAGCTCGGCTCTATATAAATGGACTGCGCATGATACTGTACAACTGCTGTGGGCAAGGCACTGTTATACCTCGCCCACAGCAGTTGTGCAACATAATTGGAATAATTATAATAGTCCAGTCTTCCCAGCAGTCTAATAATGCTGCACCAGAACACACAATATTCATACTATAGTTCATATTGCTTCTCCTTCAACTTTTTTATTGCCCGATTTTGGGTCTGATTTATTGTTTGCCTCGATACATTCCTTGATTTTGCTATTTCGGATGCTTTGTACCCATAATTAAAAATTAGTGTGATAACTTCTGCTTCAGATTGGGTTAATGCCGATAAATCTGATGCAAATTCCACGTCACTAAATTGCGCGTCTATAGTGGGTATAGAGTCTATGTAATATTGTCCCTCATCAGTTAAATCAGAAAACAAAATAGAATTCCGCCTTTTTATAACTGCGCTCAATCTTTTAATATAATAGCTGCGGACTGCGGTAGAAATATACGATACAATTCCACCCTCAGTTTGCACTTGAATATCAGAAATCTTAATATTTTGAAGTAATTCAAGAAAATCTAACAGGAGATCATTATAGGCATCTTCATAGGCAAGCTTGTACGCATATTTTTTCAGAAGTGGACCGAATTTATGAACAAGTGACAACGTCCCCTCGTCATCACCTGCCTGCGAATTTTTAATAGCCCTAAAAATGTCCAAGACCCTCACCTCCCAATTGTTAAAGAGAGGTAGAGCTTGGATAAGTAAACTCGATCAAAAGAAAGGTCAAAAGGATGTTGTAATATGCATCAGAAAATATCTAATAAGCACGGA
This sequence comes from Oscillospiraceae bacterium, assembly GCA_022800665.1. Lineage (GTDB taxonomy): Bacteria > Bacillota > Clostridia > Oscillospirales > Oscillospiraceae > Pelethomonas. The sequence goes on along the minus strand of JAAWQS010000182.1, from coordinate 158 downwards.
GACACACTGCTTTGCAAGAACGGTTACTATGGCACAGTCAAGAGGGACTTCAGCCCACCTCACGGTAATTGAATGAGTAAAGGAAATGTGAACAGAGGAAGACAAGGGAGGAAAAAGGTGATATACTGGGTTTCAAAAAAGAGGAGGGCAAAAGGATG
>JAAWQS010000110.1 GCA_022800665.1 Oscillospiraceae bacterium | reverse complement strand
TTATGCCGGGGTGTGTCCTGCCTGGGAAATCCTCTGATTTGCTCCTGTTTCCTTGACTACAGCTTCTCTCCTTTTACACAAATTTTTCTGCCGGGCCACGCAAAGCCATACGAATTGTTGCAACTTCCAGCTCCTAAAATAGCTTTGTATGAGCAAGGCACGAAAGTTACTATATTTTCTGCGATGCCATTTTCTGATCTTTCTATGGAAGACAAAGTGTGGTCTTGTTATCTGCATTCTTGTATCAAGTATATTTAGGGTGAGCATTTAACGAATAGCTCCCTGCGTGAACGATTTGGTGTGAAAGACTCGTCATCCGGGAGTATCTCAAGACTAATAAAAGAAGCGGTTAGAGTAAAGTTGATTAAGCCTCTTGACCCAGACACAGCTCCCAGATATATAAAGTATATTCCTGTTTGGGCTTGATTTAACTTGCCGTGGCACAATATTCGACAAACAAAACCAGAAAATTGTTCGTTAAAACAGCCTGTTTTGACCATTTCAGGGACGAATAAGCGGTCTTTATAACTTGCCAGTAACTTGCTGAGGCAGAAAAATCAGCACCCACAATCAAAGGTGGGTGCTGATTCTCTATCCTACCGGGACAACCTCTCAGATTTAGCCAAAGTGTGTAAATCGCGTGTAAACTTTACAAGGATCAACACAAAATCTACAGGTTTCAGACTCTTATTGAACTAGAACCACTACAATTTCAAACTTCTAAGGGCTTATCAATACATGCCGCCCATTCCCATGTCTCCGCCGGGTGCGGGAGGCGCGGGAGGCTCAGGCTTATCGGCCACCAGGGACTCGGTGGTCAGCACCATGGCGGCCACGGACGCTGCGTTCTCCAGGGCGGAGCGAGTAACTTTGGCAGGGTCCACGATACCGGCGGTAATCATATCCACATACTTCTCATTATAGGCATCGAAGCCCACGCCCTTGTCGGACTTCTTCACGTTCTCCAGCACCACGGAGCCGTCCAGACCGGCGTTGGCCGCGATCTGACGGGTGGGCGCTTCCAGGGCCTTGGCGATGATGCGCACGCCGGTCTTCTCGTCGCCCTCGACGGTATCCAGCAGGGCCTCCACAGCGGGGATGGCGTTGACAAACACCGTGCCGCCGCCGGCCACAATGCCCTCTTCCACAGCGGCCTTTGTAGCGTTCAGGGCGTCCTCAATGCGCAGCTTCTTTTCCTTCATCTCGGTCTCGGTGGCCGCGCCGACCTTGATAACGGCCACGCCACCGGCCATCTTCGCCAGCCGCTCCTGGAGCTTCTCCTTGTCGTAATCGGAGGTGGTGACAGCAATCTGGCTGCGAATCTGCGCCACGCGGTTCTTAATCTCGTCGCTGTTGCCCGCGCCGTCTACGATGATGGTATTCTCCTTAGTAACCTTCACCTGACGGGCCTTGCCCAGCATGGAGAAGTCAGCGTTCTTCAGCTCATAGCCCAGCTCCTCGCTGATCACCTGGCCGCCGGTGAGGATAGCGATATCCTGGAGCATCTCCTTGCGCCGGTCGCCGAAGCCGGGGGCCTTCACGCACACCACGTTCAGAGTACCGCGCAGGCGGTTGACCAGCAGCGTGCTCAGGGCCTCGCCCTCCACGTCCTCCGCAATAACCACCAGCTTTTTGCCGGACTGGACCAGCTGCTCCAGCAGGGGCAGGATGTCGGCGATCACGGAAATCTTCTTGTCGGTGATGAGGATATAGGCGTCATCCACGACGGCTTCCATCTTCTCCATATCGGTGGCCATATAGGGGGAGATGTAGCCGCGGTCGAACATCATGCCCTCCACAACCTCGCTGTAGGTCTCGGAGGTCTTGGACTCCTCAATGGTAATGACGCCGTCGGCGGAGACCTTCTCCATTGCCTCGGCAATCAGCTTGCCAATCACCTCGTCGCCGGAGGAGACGGTGCCGACACGGGCGATATCGTCGGTGCCGTTGACCTTCTGGGAACCGTCCCGGATGGAGGCCACAGCGGCGTCCACGGCCTTGGCAATACCCTTCTTCATGACGATGGGGTTTGCGCCTGCGGCCAGGTTCTTCAGGCCCTCGCCGATGATGGACTGTGCCAGCAGGGTAGCGGTGGTGGTACCGTCGCCGGCCACATCGTTGGTCTTGGTGGAAACTTCCTTTACCAGCTGTGCGCCCATGTTCTCAAAGGGATCATCCAGTTCGATCTCCTTGGCGATGGTCACGCCGTCGTTGGTGATGAGGGGCGCGCCGTATTTCTTATCCAGCACCACATTGCGGCCTTTGGGACCCAGGGTGACTTTCACGGTATCGGCCAGCTGGTTGACGCCGGTCTCCAGAGCTTTGCGGGCATCCTCGCCGCGTTTGATCAATTTAGACATGATAGCATAACCTCCAATTTATTCAGAAAACTGTTATTACTCAACGATAGCCAGGATATCGCCCTGACGGACAATGACGAACTCGTCGTCGCCGATCTTCACATTGGAACCGGCGTACTTGTCGGTAATGACCTTGTCGCCGGGCTTGACGCTCATAGTGACCTCCTTGCCGTCCACCATGCCGCCGGGTCCGACGGAGATGACTTCTGCAACCGAGGGCTTCTCCTTGGCGCTGGACGTCAGGATAATGCCGCCTTTGGTGGTTTCCTCGGCCTCCATCGCCTTCAGGACGACGCGGTCTGCTAAGGGTGTGAGCTTCATAATTAGATTCCTCCTATATAAATTTTTTGAAAACAAGATTAGCGCCGTTAGCACTCAAACTTCCGGAGTGCTAACGGTGCTTATATTACAACATCTCTTTCCATATTGCAAGAGGGTTTTGAAAAAAAACTTCCTGTTTTACAAAATGTTCACAATCTGGGGCGTCTGGGGCAGCGGACGGCAGGTAGCGTTTGGATTACAGCCCGGCGGTCCGAAAAAGGCGACTTTTTTCTCCGACAGGCGCAGGACAACTCTCCGGTGGCGGACGGATTCCCCATCCAGGCATGTCACAATATCCTGCTGCGGGGATTCAATAATAATTTCACTGGCGCAGGAGCCGCGGGCCGCCTCCGGGAACCGGTAGTACCCGCCCTGGGCATAGGCTCCCACCATCCGCAGGAAAGCGCCCCGGCTGATTCGCCGCACCAGCACTGTATGCAGCACGCCGTCGTCCATCCGGGCCTCCGCCGCAGGCATGAAGCCGCCGCCGTAGTACCGTCCGTTGCAGACCGCCGCCAGGATAAAATCGCCCTCCATCCGCTCGCCGTCCAGCGTCACCGTCCACCGGTGGCTGAAGCTGCGCCGGAAAAAATTGACCGCCAGAGAAAGGATGTAACTGCCTTTTCCGTCCAAAAGCGGCAGCTTCCCGTATTGATGCACATCGTCCGCCACCTGTGCGTCGAACCCGGAGCAGGCTACGGTCAGGGCAAGACGGCCATTGCAGTCAATGGCGTCCAGCAGAAACCGGGGGCCGTTCCACAGGTTCTCCGCGTCGGAAAACAGAGGGGCCATATCCCCAAAATTCTTCAAAAAATCGTTGCCCGTCCCCACCGGCACGCAGGTCATAGCGGCATTGTCCGCACCGGCCGCGCCGTTGGCTACCTCGTTGACGGTGCCGTCGCCGCCGCAGGCGTAGAAGCGCAGCTCCTGTCCGGTCTCCGTCAGTTTCCGGACCGCGGCGGCAGCGTGGCCCGTGCTTTGGGTCAGGATGCAGTCCACGTCCAGGCCGTGGCGTCCCGCCAGCCCCTTAGCCATTGCCATTATACTGGCCGTGCAGTCCCGCTTTCCGGCAGTGGGGTTGATGATAAAGACATGTTTCATAGCATCGCTTCGTTTTCAGCCAGATAAGCCCGCGCGCTGTCCGCGTCACGGGCGATCTGCTGGCGCAGGGCGTCCATGCTTTCAAACTTTCTTTCCGGGCGCAGCTGGCGCAGGAACTCCACCCTGCACCATTTTCCATACAGCTGCACCGCCTGATCCAGCAGGTGGCTCTCCACAGTCACGCCGCCGTTTTCGTCCACCGTGGGCCGCACGCCCACATTTGTCACCGCTCCATACACCTTGCCGCCCACCGTCACACGGGCCGCATACACGCCGTAGGCGGGGACCAGCTGTCCCTCCGGCGGCGCCAGGTTCACCGTGGGCGCACCCAGCCGTGAGGAACCGATGCCCTTCCCGTGGCGCACCGGTCCGCTGATGGAGAAGGGACGGCCCAGGAAGCGTGCCGCCTCCTCCGCCTCTCCCCGCTTCAGCAGGGCGCGGATATGGGTGGAGCTGACGGTCACGCCGTCCAGGGTCACAGCGGGGATAATATCGCACCCCATCCCCAGCGACGCCGCCTTCTTGGACAGCAGCGCCGGTGTCCCGGCATTTTTATGGCCGAACCGGAAATCATGGCCCGCCACCAGCCACCCGGCCCGGTACTTCTGGGTCAGCTCCAGCACGAAGTCCACCCATGGCATGGTCATCATATGTTCGTCAAAGGGCGCAACAATGACCTCCCGGATGGGGAAGAGGGACTCCACGGCTTCCCGCCGGGCCTCCGCCGTGGTCAGCAGCGGCGCCGGCACGCCGGTGACAAATTCCTTTGGCGAGCGGTCGAAGGTAAACACGGCGGGGACAAGACCCCGTTCCTCCGCCCGCTCCACAGTGCGGCGCAGCAGGGTCTGATGGCCCAGATGCACGCCGTCGAAGAATCCCAGAGCAATCACTTTTTTTGCCGTCTGCTCCAAATGTACCGGCCCCCTTACTGAAAGAAATTTTTGATGGAGACGAGCCTGCCGTCCGCCCAGCGGCTGAGGCTGAGAAAGGTCCCGTCCTGACCATAGACCCGATACAGCCCCGACTCCAGGCCCCGGACCGGTACCGGATTCCCATTGCGGCACAGCCGCTCCAGCCGCTGGCTGGGGAGGGTGAAGGCAGGATGGGCCGCAAAGAACCGGTCCACCGGCAGAAGGAGCGCTGCCCCTTGTTCCTGGACCTCCTCCAGCGTAACCGCCTGCTCCAGAGCGAACCCTGCGGCCATGGTCCGCCGCAGGCTGCTCATGCACCCGCCGCAGCCCAGAGCCTGCCCGATGTCGTGGCAGAGTGTGCGCACATAGGTACCCTTGGAGCAGCGGACCCGGAGCAGGTAGTCGGCCCCGCTAGTCTGCTCCAGAATCTCCAGTGCATGGATCGTTACCGGGCGGGGGTCCCGCTGGACTTCCTTCCCGGCCCTGGCCAGCTCATAGAGTTTTTTGCCGTCCCGCTTGATGGCGGAAAACATAGGTGGAATCTGTGCAATCGGCCCGGTGAACCGGGGCAGGACGCCTTCCAGGTCCGTCCGGTCCGCGGCAACCGGCCTCGTCTCCAGAATCTCCCCTGTCACGTCCTGGGTATTGGTCTCCACCCCCAGACGCAGTCCGGCAATATACTCCTTGTCCCCTTTTTCCGCGAACTCCACCGCTTTCGTGGCGCTGCCTGCAAACACCGGCAGTACACCGGTGGCCATGGGGTCCAGGGTTCCTCCGTGGCCGATCCGGCGTTCCTTCAGAATTCCCCGCAGCTTGGCACACACGTCCATGCTGGTCCAGCCGGCAGGTTTGTCAATTACAACAATACCGCTGGGCATACTTATTCGCTGTCCGCCGGTGTGGCGCTGCCGTCTTCCGCATCGCTGCCGGTATCCGTACCGTCTCCGGCTTCTCCGCTGCTGTCTGCATCTTCGCCATCCGCTGTGCCGTCGCTGTTCTCCGCTGCCTTTGCCGCAGCAATCTCCTCTACCTTCGCATTGTAGCTGGTATAGAACTCCGCCAGATTCAGGGCGGCAGCCTCATCGCTGGCCTTGACCTCGAAGGCATCCGCCATCTCCGCCAGCAGGTCATACAGATGTTCCTCAGCTGGGGCGGACAGCATCTCCTTCTCGGCGCTGTCCATATGGCGGCGGTAGAGGATGTGGTAGCCATACGTGCTCTCGACAATCTCGCTCACCTGTCCCGGCTCAGTGTTCAGAGCCGCATCCAGGAATTCGGGCACAAAATTGGACTCCGCCGTCACCATGTAACCCTTTCCGGCGGCACGGCCCGGGTCCTCGCCGTACTCCTCCACCAGCTGGTCGAAGAGCGTCTCCCGACCGCTGTCACCGGCATTCTGCAGCTGGCTGAGAAGCTCCTCTGCCGTAGCGTACTTCTGGGCAATCTCCTCATCGCTGAGAGGTTCATTGGTTTCCAGATCAACGATTGCCAGCAGGATGTGGTCGGCATAGGAGGCGTACTCCTCCGGGTCCGTATAGAGGGGACTGCCCTCCTCCAGCGCCAGGTCCAGCAGCTTCTGGAACAGCATACCGTCCTCGGTAATGCGGTCAAAAGTCTCCCGTCTGATGCCCATCAGCTCCAGATTCTCCTGGAAAGCATCCTCGCCGCCCATCTGCTCCATCGTACTGGCAAAGCTCTCCGCCAGTTCAGCTCGATCCTCGTCATTCAGCGCCACACCCAACTCCTTTGCCTTGCTCTCAATGGCGGCATAGAAGCGGATATTGCCCTCGGCCTGCTGTTTCGCCTGCTCAATCAGAGGCGTACCCTCCAGCTCCTTGTCCCAGAGGATGTTTCCCTCCTCATCGAACATCTCCTCATATAAGCCGTAATAGGTGCGGTACATATTCAGTTCGTACTCCATAGAACTGCACGCATAGGCAGTCCAGTAGAGGTATGCCTCCAGGGGGAACTCCACATCGCCCAAGGTATAAGCAGTGTTTCTGGCATCCAAGCCGGTGACGTCGTAGAAGATGCCGGAGGGCGGCTCCTTCTGGGCACAGCCGGCAGCCACGGTGAAAATCAGGGCCAGGGCCAGCAGCCCGCTTACAAGCTTTTTCATTGATATAATATCCTCACAGTCTTTTTTTGATTGGCCTACAAGGCCGCGCCTGCTATCATACCACGGTTTTGCTTTCAGCACAAGGGTTAATCATGTATTATAGCAACCATCAAAAAAATCGCCAAGGGTTGACAGAGGTGGTATAACAGAAACAGGAGATGATACTATGCTACACAACGAAGCACGAGAATTACTGGTACAAGGCTATGAAGCGACCCATGATGTGAAAGGGATAGCAAAGGCGTACTCGGTGAGCAAGTGGACGGTGTACCGGCAGGCGGAACAGAAGCGGAAAACCGGCAGTGTTGCTCTGCGGACCAGCCAACGAGGCCGGAAACCGGTCCTGACAGCGGAGGACAAAGAAAATATCCAGCG
>JAAWQS010000109.1 GCA_022800665.1 Oscillospiraceae bacterium | reverse complement strand
CGCAGCCGGCGGCGGCAACGCCCTGCTGATGCCCATGACCGAGTTCTCCCTGGGCCTCACCGGCGACATCAACGACATCATGAACGCCCACAACCTGGCTATGGTGGCCCTCAACGCCCGTATGCAGCATGAGCGCAACTACGACGACGAGCAGCTGGCCAAGCGGGGCCTGAAGCGTCTGGACATCGACCCGAAGCGGGTAGAGATGGGCTGGGTTCTGGACTTCTGCGCCCAGGGCCTGCGGAACATCCTCATCGGTATCGGCGGCAATAAGGACGGCTATCTGATGGAGTCCAAGTTCGGCATTGCCGTGGGCAGCGAGCTGATGGCAATCCTGGCCGTAGCCAAGGACCTGAAGGACCTGCGGGAGCGCATTGGCAAGATTGTTGTGGCCTACGACCGCAAGGGCAACCCCGTGACCACCGAGGACCTGGAGGTGGCCGGCGCCATGACCGCCTGGATGCGCAACTGCATCAACCCCACCATGTGCTACACTGTCGAGCATCAGCCCATGCTCATCCACGCCGGACCCTTTGCGAATATCGCCATCGGCCAGTCCTCCGTCATCGGCGACCGGCTGGCTCTGAAACTGTTTGACTACCATGTCACGGAGTCCGGCTTCGCCGCCGACATAGGCTTTGAGAAGTTCTGGAACGTGAAGAGCCGTCTGTCCGGCCTCACCCCCAATGTCTCCGTCCTGGTGGCGACCATCCGCGCACTGAAGATGCACGGCGGCGGCCCCACCGTGGTGGCTGGACGTCCTCTGCCGGAGGAGTACACCAAGGAGAACCTGGGCCTGCTGGAGAAGGGTACCGAGAACCTGTTCCACCATGTGGCAACCATCAAGAAGTCCGGCATCGTACCCGTGGTCTGCATCAACCAGTTCTACACCGACACAGAGGAGGAGATCAAGCTCCTGCGCCGTCTGTGCGAAGAGCACGGCGTACGCTGCGCGGTGAGCAATCACTGGCGTTACGGCGGCGAGGGCGCAATCGAGCTGGCGGAGACGGTTGTGGATGCCTGCAAGGAGTCCAATGAGATCAAGTTCCTCTATCCCCTGGAGATGCCCCTGCGCGAGCGCGTAGAGATGATCGCCAAGGAAGTTTACGGCGCGGACGGCGTGGACTGGGCTCCGCTGGCGCTGGAGAAGGCCAAGCGTTTCGAGTCTGATCCCAAGTATGCCGATTACTGCACCATGATGGTTAAGACCCATCTGTCCCTGAGCCACGAGCCGTCCTGGAAGGGCGTGCCCAAGGGCTGGCGTCTGCCCATCCGGGACATCCTGGAGTACGGCGGAGCCAAGTTCCTCTGCCCGATGGCCGGTACCATCTCCATGATGCCCGGCACCAGCTCTGACCCGGCTTACCGCCGCATCGACGTGGACACCGACACCGGCAAGGTCAGCGGCCTGTTCTAAGTCCTGGGCGGACGGCCAATGCGCTTCGCGAAGCGGGACCAAGTATACGCTTGGTAACGAGGTACGCAGCGGAAGGCCGGATGGATGCCGGCTGAACAGCCTGCACCAAAAGCGGAGAAGAACAGTATAAACCGAGACCAAAGCTGGAGGACAGATAAGCGTTTCGCAAGTCCCGGCGGCTCCCGCCGCCGGGACTGCTTTTTAGACGGGAGATACACTATGGACAGCAAAAACAGAAACTGCGGGTTGGTTATTGGTATTCTGGCGGTGGTTTTTAATCACCTGGTCGCCGCATTTGCCTACAGCTTTGTCGGAGGATTGGGCCTCTCCTTTGGGATGCGCTGGCTGGTCGGATTCCTGATTATGGTGTCGCCGATGCTGACTACCTGGGCCGTCGTCTTCCTGTGGAAGAAAGAAAAAGCTGAGAAAAAATATAATATTGAATAAAAGGAGAAATCATCTATGGATTTCGCACAGGCATCCTGCACTGAATTTGTAACCGTTCTTGCGTCCAACGCCCCGGTCCCCGGCGGCGGCGGCGCGTCTGCCCTGGTGGGCGCGATTGGCGCCGCCCTGGGCAATATGGTCGGCTCCCTGACCGTAGGCAAGAAGAAATACGCCGATGTAGAGGCTGAGATCATTGCTCTCAAGGGCAAGTGCGACCGGCTGCAAAAGGACCTGCTGGACCAGATCGCCCTGGACGCCAAGGGTTTTGAGCCTCTGGCAAAGGCGTACGGCATTCCCAAGGACGACCCCAACCGGGACCGGATCCTGGAGGATGCCACGATGGTGGCCTGCCAGGTTCCCATGAAGATCATGGAGCTGTGCTGCGAGTCTCTGGACGCCATTGCGGTGTTTGCGGAGAAGGGCAGCCGTCTGGCTGTGAGCGACGCGGGCTGCGGCGCGGTGTGCGTGAAGGCCGCGCTCCAGGCGGCGAGCCTGAATGTGTTCATCAACACCAAGACCCTGAAGAACAGGGAGGCGGCAGAGGAGATGAACAAAAAGTGCCTGGATATGCTGGACAAATACGGCGCGCTGGCCGACAAGATTTTTGAGACCGTCAAGAGCGGATTCTTTAAGTAAGAGAAAGGGAACGCAACAATGGCTAAATTGTTATTAGGGAAAGAAGTCAACGAGAAGCTGAACGCCCGCATCATTGCCGACTGCGAGGCTCTGAAGGCCAAGGGCGTCAACCCCACCATGGCTATCGTCCGCTGCGGCGAGCGGCCCGACGACCTCAGCTATGAGCGGGGCGCCACCAAGCGGGCCGATCTGCTGGGCGTAGCGGTGAAGAAGATCGTACTGCCGGAGGATGTGAGTAAGGAGGAGCTGCTGAAGACCATCGACGAGATCAACGCTGACAGCTCCATCCACGGCGTGCTCATGTTCCGCCCCCTGCCCAAGCACCTGAAAGCGGATCAGGACATGATCTGCAACCGTCTGGACCCCCGCAAGGATATCGACGGCATGACGGACCTGTCCAACGCAGGCATTTATATGGGTAAGCAGCTGGGCTTCGCCCCCTGCACCGCCGAGGCGTGCATGACCATCCTGGACCACTACGGCATCGACTGCACCGGCAAGAAGGCCGTTGTCATTGGCCGGAGTCTGGTCATCGGCAAGCCCGCCGCCATTATGCTCATGGGCAAGAATGCTACCGTTACGGTCTGCCACACCCGCACCAAGGACGTCCCCTCCGTTACCAGGGAGGCCGATCTCATTGTCTCCTCCGCCGGCGTGCTGCGGAGTCTGACCAAGGAGCATGTCCGTCCCGGCCAGATCGTGGTGGACGTATCCATCAACTGGGACGAGGCCAAGGGCGGCATCGCGGGCGACGCAGTGTTTGAAGAGGTGGAGCCCATTGTGGACGCCATCACGCCCGTTCCCGGCGGCGTAGGCTCTGTGACGACCAGCATCTGCATTGGCCATGTAGTGGAGGCCGCCAAACGGTCCCTGGCCTGATGGGGGCGGCGATGACAAAAGACAACGGCGCGGCTATCCGCAAATTCCTGCTGGCGTCCACGCTGGCGTATCTGATCGCGGCGGCGCTGTCGCCCGACAGGGGGGCTATGTTTTCGGGCCTGAAAAACATCCTCCTGTCTCCGTCCCAGCTGACCACGGACTATTTCCTGATTGGCGGCACGGCTGGGACCTTCCTCAGCGTGGGTCTGGTTGGCGCGGTGTGTACCGCTCTGGCCCATATCCCCGGCGCGCCCGCCGTAGGCGGGACGGTTGCCGCGTATTTCCTCACCACCGGGTTCTCCTTCTGGGGGATCAATGTGTTGAATATGCTTCCATTTATACTGGGCGTATTCCTCTGCTCGGTGGTAAAGAAGGAACCCTTCTCCAAATACACGAACTTCGCCATGTTCGCCACCGCCCTGTGCCCTCTGGCCAGCGAGCTGCTGCTGCGCTATCCCAATGAGGCGGAGGTCCACGGGATTACGGCGGGCAGCGTGGTGTTAACCGTGATTGTATGCGGCGGCGTGGGCTTCCTGACCCCGGCTATGATCGGCCACTCGCCCAATGTACATAAGGGCTACGATCTCTATTCTGCCGCCCTGCCGGGGGGGCTGCTGGGATTCTTCCTGGCTGCGCTGCTGTACAAGACCGCCGGGTATACAGTGCCGGAGATTGCCGCCCATCTGGGCGACAGCCATCCGGAGATTGTGTGGACCTTCTGCGCCGTCTTCTTTGCGCTGTGCATCGCAGGCGGATACTGGCTCAACGGCAAGTCTTTCAGCGGCTATGGCGCGATTTTGCGGGATACCGGCCTCAAGTCTGATTTCGTGGGCAAGTACGGCGCGGGTCTGGCTATTATGAACGTGGGCGTATACGGCCTGATGATCACCGCCTATTATATCGCCGTCAACGCCTTGATGGGCAATGTTTTCGGCGGGTTTAACGGCGTGACCCTGGGCATTGTGTTCTGTATGGTGTGCTTCGGCGCGGCAGGAGCGCATCCCGGCAATATATGGCCCATTATGGTGGGCTATGTGGCGGCCAGCTTCATTGCCACCCAGGTGGTGGGCGGACCCTTTGCGGTGAACGCCCAGGCCATCATGGTGGGACTGTGCTTCGCCAGCGGTCTGGCCCCCATTGCGGGCGTGTACGGCTGGTGGGCCGGGGTCATCGGCGGCGCGGCCCATTACGCGCTTGTCACCAGCGTCCCGGCCATCCACGGCGGCTTCAGCCTGTACAACGGCGGCTTTACCGCGCTGGTGATTGCGGTGATTCTGGTACCGCAGCTGGAGTCGTTCTGCAAGACCAAGGAAGAGCGGCGCGCCAGCCGTGCAAAGCGGTAAGAGAGGAGGTCGTTTGCTGATGACAAAACAGGAAGTGCGCTCTGAAATCGCCCGCCGGGTCAAAAATCTCTCTCCTGTGTACTGCCAGGAGGCCGACGAGGCCATTTGCCGCCTGGTGGTACAGTCGGAGCTCTGCAAGGCCGCACAGACGGTTTTCTGCTACGCCGGTTCGGAGCGGGAAATCGACACCACCGGTCTGCTCCACGCGCTGCTGAAGGCGGGAAAGACCGTGGTACTGCCTCTGTGCCGGGAGAAAGGCGTTATGGAGGCCCGGCGCATTGAGGGCATGGGCGATCTGGTCAGCGGGAAATACGGCATTCTGGCCCCCCGGCTGACCTGTCCGGTGGTGGAGCCAGAGGCCATTGAGCTGGCCCTGATTCCCTGCTCCACAGGCAGCAGGACGGGTCTGCGTCTGGGCTACGGCGGCGGGTACTACGACCGCTATCTGCCCCGGACGCGGTGTCCGAAGATGCTGCTGTGCCGCAGCCAGCTGGTCCGGGAGGACATCCCCGTGGAGGAATATGACGTGCGGATGGATTATCTCGTGACTGAAAAGGGGATTACCCCCTGCAATGGATAAAATCAAGGCGGGAGACTGCGTTTGCAGTCCCCGCCTTTTTGCCTTGTGCTACCGATATTCGTGATCAGACCAGCTTTGATAATTATCAATTACTTCTCCGGTGCCAGGGTGAAAAACACGGTATGAGGACTCGCTCATCCAGTCCGCATGATCCGAACCATATGTGCCAAGATAGATAAAAATATCAGGTAAACTCTCCTCTGAATCAACAACATAATCCGGAGGTCTGCAATTTTCACGCGCAAATGGGATGTACTCGCTTAAAAATGCCTCACTTGATAAAAATGTTTTTAACTCTGTTTTTATGGCATCTAAATCGCTTGACGAAATGTTTTTATAGTCGCACCTTACTTTAAAAGTATGATAAGTTGGATCTGTACGCAAATTTTTGATTGAGTTATATTTCCTGAGCATTTCTTGGCGAAAAGTCCGCCAAGCGGGAAGGTCGAGTAATGTTGAATCGTCCACACTACTACACCCGAACAAGCATAGTATCAGCGAAAAACTCGCAATAATACATGCCAACCGAAAGCCAGAATCATGTTTCATGTCACATAAAGTACATCAGTCCACTATTAGTGATGGAACCGATAATAGAATTTGTCATGTAGTCGTAGAGTTCGCCATAATTGATAGACACACGTTTTCCGTATGAGGATACCGCTATATAGCGGACATCTGCCGAGTCACGAAAATACTTTGTAATTGTCATCCAGTGCCACCCATAAGGTGTTTCCTTAGCCAAATCCAGAATTGCGACCGGACTATCGATTACAAGACCATTTTTAATATAGGTACAGGTATTTTCAAATGTAAATGGCAAAGAAGAATAAACAGGGTACAGATTAACTCCCCGATCGCTAGCATATCTAACTACAGCATCAGTCCAGTCAGATAGAGAGGCATTTCCTACGGGGCTGGGCAAGCAGTAATTATAAAGGGTATTCATGTGGTCTACAAAATTATCATAAGTTAATGTGGAATAATCGTATAAGCCAGAAATTTGCATTGAACTTTGCCTGTCTAGATAGTAAGTAATATTAGAGGCAGCTGTTGGCCCACAGCCGTTATCTTGAGCCCAATAAGTAGAATACCACTCTTGATTTCCGCCATAACGGGTTTTTCCATCAAAATAAATGGGAATAAAGTCACCCACTAGTTCATATGACAGTCGGACATCTTCAACACTTACCGCCATTGCACGCATATTAGGTTGCAGAATATTTTCAATTTTTTCATTTACAGTTTCCTCTCGCTCTGCATATGTACTTTGGGCCATTGAGAGACTAAATTTATCACTTATATCCCTCAGTTTCAGTTCACCTATATTATATTGGGACAAGTCGTAGTAGTTTGTATCGCCATCCATATCTATGGCCAGTACATAGCTGTATGGCGGCAGAAAGTATATTCTACTGTTGTTGACCTCATTTGCTTCGCTGACCATATAAGCAGTACAATCTCTCATAATATCCACATTGCCATCTTCAATGCAGATTTCATAGAAAGTTGAACCACTGTTTTTTGCCGGCATTGTAATGTACCCAATATTTGCATCATCCTCCATCAAAGGAACAATGTATGCATATAGCTCATCGTTCATGTCATACAAATCAATAAATTGATCTGAGGCTATAATATCACGCCCCATAGTTTGACAGTCTGTCGCCATATATCCATCAATGTGGTACTGCGTCAGTGTCAAAACCTCATCAATGGTCAAATAGCGGGGACCTTCTGAATCTTCATAAGCTTGGACCGTAGGAGGAACGAGAGAAACCGTAAGGAGAATCGCAGTAACAAAGCCACAAAGCCGCATAAACTGGTTTTTCATAATGATTTCCGTTCTTGTTGTATTAGTATATTGCCAAGCTAGTGTATTGTCTTAATGATATTTAGCAACTATAAACAGACTATACAGCATTAACGGAAAGTGATGGATACAAGGACTGAAGTTTGATTCTCGCATC
>JAAWQS010000178.1 GCA_022800665.1 Oscillospiraceae bacterium | reverse complement strand
TTCTCTTCCACATTCGCATTCCCCCCTTTCTATGAGGGAATCGCTAACCGTCAATATGTAACAGCCGCCCACCGGGTCCATGGATATCCCCGATTGCGGGAACCGCCTTCTGACCGCCCTGGCTGGGCGGCTTTTTCATTATACGACACACGCTATGTTTTGTCAAATTGTGCCGCCTGCAAGTCAGGCGGCATTTTACACGTTACGCCCCTGCAGTCTCCTTTACCAGGTCCACTACCGTATCATACTCCATCTGCCCATCGTAGAGTTTGCGGATGGAATCGACCTGGGTGTACCCGGCGATGGACTTGGCGTCCTCGCTCTCTCCAGCCGTGACGCTCTCCAGCGCGGCGGGGGTAAAGATGCCCTTGAGCTCCTCAATGCTCTTCGTGCTGACCATGCGGATGCTCAGCACAGCGCCCTGGGCGTTCCGGGGGGTGTAGCTCTCCTCCATGTTGACTGCCTCCAGGGTCGTTCCGTTTTTCAGTGTCACTTTCATGTCGGTATCTCCTTCTAAAAAAATTTTATAGCAAACGCTTTTGGCGTTAGCCTCTGCTGCCTACGGCCTTTTCGCCGTAGACGTGGAACATGTGCCGCTCGCCTATGGGTGGGGCGCTGAACACTTGATAGTCCGGGATGATCTCCACCGTGCCGTCTGCGTGGAGGCGGCGTGTCACAGTGTACTCAATGCTACCTCGGATGGGCTTGGTCAGGCGGAAGTCCACATGGTGGATTCCCCGGCGGCGCAGGTCCTCCAGGGTGAGGTTCTCACCGTCCACGCTGACCTGATAATTCTCCGGCCAATCCATTGTCCAGGTC
This sequence comes from Oscillospiraceae bacterium, assembly GCA_022800665.1. GTDB lineage: Bacteria > Bacillota > Clostridia > Oscillospirales > Oscillospiraceae > Pelethomonas. Next base: position 49,135 of record JAAWQS010000178.1, on the reverse strand, counting down.
TCCGGCATCTCAAAGCTCAGCTTGGTCCGGGCAGCCCGGTAGAGTGGCGCGAACACTGCGCCGCCGGGCAGCCCCTCCAGGAAGTCCAGCAGGATCAGAGCGTTCTTCTTTTCCGCCGGGTCCAGATACGGGATGCTCAGCAGGGCAGACAGCCAGCTAAAGACCCGTTGCCGCCTTGCCTCGTCCAGCTCCGGCTTGTCGGATACGGTTTGGAACAGCTCAAAAATCAGTTCGTTCATGTCCGCGCCTCCTTGATCTTCTCCACGGCCCGCAACGTTTCCTGAACATTCTCATACCGGGCGTTGGCGGGGGGCAGTTTTTTCAGGATATCCCACACGCCCAGGGCCTCGTACTTGTCAATGAGGAAGTCGATCTTTCCCCTGAACAACCTGCACACACTCTCTATGGGCATGAAGGGGTCGTTTTCCGTCTCCTTCTGGGAGCCATAGCAGCCCCGCAGACAGAAATAACTGTAGGGACAGCAATCACATCCAGGGGAACAGAGGATGCTGTCCTGAAAGAGAATCCTGGACGCCATCTGGGGGTTGTGCTCCTCAATGCCCACAATCTTTCCGTCCTCCACCTGGAACCGCCCGTACAACAGCTCGTCGTAGGCCGTGCGGTGGCAGGGCGGGATCGCCAAGTCGCCCAGCCGGACAGTGAGCATATCGCTGACCGTGCAGCCCTGGAACGCATCCGCCGCAGTCATGCCGAAGTTGACGTACCCGCTGCCGCCGGGGTTGAAGATGTCTGTCAGGAACAGGTAGTTGGCCAGCTTTTCCACGTCTCCGCCGCAGCGTTCGGCCAGCATCTTGTCGATCAGATAATCCAAGAAGGCCGTGTAATCCCGGATATTCTCCTCCGTCCAGCCGTCGTTGCGGACCTCCAGCATCATCACGTCCCGGAATGCGTCATAGCCGTATTCCCGGCACTGCTTGTCCCACCAGTCGAAATTTTCCTTCCAATACTTCACGTTTTCCGCCGACACCATCGGGTGGAACAGGAAACCGAACCGCCGCCAGAAGGAGAAGAACCGGTCGTAGAAATCATCCCCGTTCTTCTTCTCCGTCAGATTATCGTCGTTGCCCCGGCGTGTGATCCCGTCGGAAAGAGCGCCGTCGATGGAGCCGGAAAACTGTAGGCGGCACCCGGCGTTGTCGTAATCCTGGATGCGGTTGGCAATCTCCGTCACCGCCCGGTCGGACAGGACAAAGCTGGCGTTGGTGGGAATCATGACAGTTTTGACCCGAAGGCCCCGCCGGATGTACGTCAGAAGAATGTCCAGCACGTCCCAGCCAAAGGACCCGTGCCAGATTTCGCCGCTGAAAAAATCCACCTGGTTAAAGGAAAAGCCCTGCTCCAGACACCAGTCCAGGAACACCCGCAGATTGCTTTTGATGTTCTCCGGCTTCATGGCATCCCGTGGGTACAGTTCCTCGCGCCGCACCAGGTAGCAGTATTCACAGTTCTGGTTACAGGCGGCGGTGACGTACAATTCCAGGTTCGCATCAGGCCACAGGCTGGCTGGTTCGCCGGTCTCTCCCTCTCGCCAGGGGGTAAAGAACCGTTTTTCCAGGATGGTCTCAAGAACAGACATTTTCTCCCTCCTCTCCGTCCTTCCGGCAATCCGGTATGATGTGATCTACCGCGCCGTTGAGCAGCAGTTTTATCATGCCCTCCGGCTGCAAACTGGTGGAGCCGGTGACCATGTAATTGTCCCGCATACAGTTGCAGGTACAGGACTGGTACAGCTCCGCGCCCCGGAACGCGCCCTCTTCTGTGGCATACTTCTCATCAATCTCCCCGGCGAGCGCCAGGGTGCGGATGAATCCGGCCAGACAGCCCATGCGGCACAGGGAACCAGCTGTGTTGTAGTGGCTGATCTGCTTCTCATAGGCGGCGTATTCCGCCTCCGTGTGGGTGAATTTATTGTGGGTGGGCTGGAACAGTTTGGCGTCGATACTGGAATCCGGGTTCGCCTGGAAGTATTTCTCGTAGTCCTCCAGCACGTCCACGAAGCCGTTGTGGCAGGAGGAAATGAGCCGGTTGGGCAGGAAGCCGACATTTTTGCTGCCAGTCCCGCAGTTGAAGCAGGGGTAGTTGTAGGTATCCTCACCCTTTGGCCGCACGTTGGTAGAAAACGGGGTAATCTCCCGGTAGAATCGGAAGGGATTTTCCCTCTCAATCGCCCGGCAGTCCTGCACCAGCCGGGCGAAATACTCGCCATCCGCTTTCCCAGCAGGGACCGGCACACCCACATTGGGTACGGGATAGTTCACGCTCAGATTGCATCGGTCCAGGTCCACCACCTTTTGAATCAAATCCTCGAAAAACCGATAGTATTCGATGATTTTATCTTTGGTGTCCAACTGGTACATGGTGTCGATGGACAGCGTGGGCTTGAAGGCCAGGAACAGGGATACGTTCTCCGGAATTTCGTCAGCCCGCTCCAGCAGCCGGTCATAATTTTGCAGACAAAGCTGTGTCACGCCCCGACCCCGCGTCTGGTCGGTGATATGCTCCGGCCCGTCCAGGGACAGCTGGAGGTGTACGTCAAACCGGCGGGGGGCATAGCCAGAAAACTGGCGCAGCAGGTCGAACACCTTGTCAGTCCAGTCGGGATAGGAGAAGTTGGTGGAGGCGAAGAAATGCCGGAAAAAGGGATAGAACCCGATGAGCTTGTGGAGCGTAGGGAAGACCCGCTCCATGTGCAGGAAGGTCTCCGCACCCCACACCTCCAGTTCCTGAAGGTCGCCCCGGCGGGGGAAGTAGTCCCGGATGAAATCGAAGTAGTAGTCCGGGTCCGCGAAGCTCTCCGCCAGCACATCGTCAATGGCCTTCAAGCCCTTATTCTTGTTGATATAGCAGTAGGTGCAGTTAAGGTTGCACACTGCCGTAGAGTATAAAACCGCAGTTGTACGTTCCATCTGGCCCTCCTAATTCGTCTTTGTGCTGTTGGAATTGCCCGTGTCAATTTCGTTTCCGTCGGTATTATTGCCGTTGTTCTTGACGCCATTGGATCTGATACCATTGCTGTACTTGCCGTAGCTGTCGGAACCGTAGGACCTGGTGCCTTGGCTGTTGACGCCATCGGAGTTAGCGCCATTGGTCTTAGTCCCCTGGCTGTTATTGCCGTCGGAGTTAGCGCCGTTAGTCTTAGTACCTTGGCTGTTGGTACCATCGGAGTTGGTTCCGTTAGTTTTTGTGCCTTGGCTGTTGGCGATATTGGAACAGATGCCGTTGGCCTTGTAGCCTAGACTGTTGGTACTGTCGGAGTTAGTGCCGTTAACGTTGGGGTTGTTGGACTTGGTTCCGTTGGTCATGGTACCAAGACTGTTATTGCTGTGAGTGTAACTGCCTTTCGTGCAGATGCCGTTAGAGTTGGTAACGTCGGAGTTGTAGCCGTCGGACTTGACGCCATTAAGTTTGGTGCTGTTGCTTAAACTACCTTGCGAATGGGTACCGTAACTACGTGTTCCGTCGCTGTTGGTACCGTTGGCCTTGGAGCCTTTGGAGCACGTCCCGTCGCTGTTAGTACCGTAAGACTTGGAGCCTTTGGAACAGGTTCCGTTATCGTTAGCGCCGTATGACTTGGAGCCATGACTGCACGTCCCATTGGAATTGTTCCCGTTGCTGTTGGTGCCGTAGCTCCGGGTGCCGTTGCTGTTGGAGCTGTTAGAGTTAGTTCCATACGTACACGCGCCGTGGGCGTTGGATGCCGTATTCCGGCAGACGATTGTCGCCTCCACGCTGGTAATCGTGGCCTCTATGCCGGTGGGTGTCAGCTCCTTCATCAGAGCACCCTTGACTACGCTGCCCCAGTCAGAATAGGAGGCCAGCTTGTAGTAGGTGTCTGTCTTCATGCTCTCCAGCTTGTCCGTCAGCGGCGCAACCTGCTCCGCCTTGGCCGGACCAGTAATGTCCGGCACAGGGACAGCGGTCAGCCCGTGTTTGAGCAGGACCGCATTCAGCCGGGTGTACCAGCCGTTTGCATCTTGTGCAATAATTTGTTTCATCCTCAATTACCCCCATGCCACCGGTACAGCCGCCCAGGCCGAGCCAGTGTGATATTTCAGCCCGCCGGTCCCGTCCTCTGTGGTATCTATCCACAGCAGCTTGGTGTTCTCAGGCGGCTCCGTCCCAATGTGGTAATACGCCAGGGTGACTTCGCCCCCTGTTTCGCCGCCGCCCGACTGTTCGAAAATTTCTTTCAGGGCGTTGGCGGTGGTCAGTGCGGTATCGGCGGCGTTCTTCGCGCCGTTGGCGGCTGCCAGCGCGGTGTCCGCCGTGGCTTTGGCTTCCTTTGCCGATGCGTCCACAGCTGTGACAGCGTTTCTGATTTCTTCCAGGCTGTCCTGAGAAAAGCCGCCGCCACCGCCGCCCACATTTACAGATCCATATGCCATGATTTGCCGCTCCCTTCATGCTGTATTTCCATAGACTCACCCCCATGCCACCGGCAGTGCCTCCCAAGCCGAGCCGGTGTAGTATTTTGTCACGCCTGCACCTGTGTCAATCCACAGCAGATTGGTGTTTTCAGGTGCGGTGTCTCCGACAGAGAATGCCTTGCCGCTGCCGGAAACAGAAATGACGCTGCCGTTTATGGCAATACCGGGGCCAGGGGTCAGCTTGTCCTGCTTCCCGTTCAAGGCGGCGGCGGTCGTTTCCGCCATCTCCGCCAGCTCCATCCCTAAACCAGAGACGGCGGACGTGTTGCCGTCCACCGCCTCCTTCAGTGATTTCAGGGAAGATTTCAGGGCGGCCCACGCCTGTCCGCCAAAGATTTTCCATTGCGTCATAGGGCCTTGCCCTCCCTTCTCTTACTCCTCCGCGAACAGCGCAATGATCTCCGCCTCGGCAATTTCCTCGAAGTCCTCGGCCCTGACATAGCCGGACAGGTCCACCTTTGTGTTGCCCACATGCTCCACAGCGCCGTCCAGAACCATGTACTCGTCATACTGGTCATCCTCATCGGAGCCGGTCTTGGGGACCATGTAGATGTACTTCTCCGCGCCCTCAGCGGCGGGATCAATGGCCTCCAGGGATGCAACTTTCTTGCGGGCCAGGTGATCAGCGGCGGCCACGGTGGCGGCAACCTGCTCCTCGGTCTGATACTTGGCATCGTTGGTCAGAGCGGACACAGCGGTGGGGATATCCGTCTTCTTGGCATACTTGTCCTTCATCTGCGCGGCGAAGGTGGACAGATTCCCCAGGGATACATTCTTGATTTTGTTGTCAGGCATGATGATTTTCCTCCATTTTGTTTGGGCGGTTACGCGCTCTGCTCAGGCGCAGCGGTATCCTGGAACAGTTCCAGGACATCCTCGCTGGTGGCGTAGATAATGCTCTCGCCCAAGGCGGCATTGCTGATCTGTTCGGTGACGGCGGTCTTGGTGGGGAAGTCCTCCTTAATCTTGTCCACCGCCGTTTTCAGTGCCTCCAGGGTTACGACTTTCTTTTCTTCCACTGTGATGTACCTCATTTCATAAAATTTTTATTCCACACTGTTTCCAGCGTTAGAACCGAAAAGATTTGCTGCATCGTCGGCATTCGCCGCGTCCACGGACAGGTTGCCCTCCTCGTCCACCGTCAGGCCGGAACCGCGCTGGACCTTCACGCCGCCCAGGACGTACTCGGTGGCTGTGGGAAGGACATAGCCTGTGTCCGGTTTGATAGAACCGGTAATGCCCGATGCCACGTTCAGCAGCGCAAGGCTGGCCCGGATGGGAGCTTCCGGCATCTCTCTGGCGTATACCCGGAGCGCACCGGGCAGGGTCTCGGCAATGGGGGACATACCGCTGGATACGGCGGTCCCCAGGAATTCCGGCAGGATAGTAAGCAGCGGAATCATGCTGGCGTCAATGCGTCCATGGCGAATCTCAGTGCTGTAGGGATACGTCCCTTCTCCGCTGTCCGTCCAGCCCTCTGCCGGGATTTCGATATCCAGCCGTCCCGCCGCCGCCGAGCTGGCAAGATTGCTGCCCTGCGGCACGGTGTCCAGCAGCGCAAGGCTGATCTGGATGTCAGACGCCGGCGCTCTCTTGGTATAGAACCGCAGCAGTCCCGGCAGTGTCCGGCAGGCCGGGCAAAGGCCGCAGGCTATAGCGGTGGGCAGGCTCTGGGGCAGGATGGCCGCCATGGGGATCATGTCCTCCGTGATCTCCGCGCTGGCGATGTCCAGATGCAAAGGGTACGTCCCGCCAGTATCCGCGTCTGCCGCCCAGCCTGCGGCGGGGATGGTCAGCAACCGCTTGGCCGCGCCGCTGGCACGGCTGTTCAGCAGCTGAATCAAGTCATCATACCGAACGAGGCCGGACGGCGTGGAAACGACCACATTGATCTCATCAGAAACGATGACCGTAATTGGGAAATCCCAAATGCCATAGGCGAAGCCGGGGCGATATTGGGGGATGTTCTGCATGTAATCGCCCATCGTCGCATAGATAAAGTCCTGCTCGCTACCGTCAACCGGGTTCTCAGCATAGATGATGAACTCTGAGAGCTGGAAGGTCTTGATATCAGCATGGTCGGCGTCATTGGAATACTGGACGTTCAGATATAGCCGGTCATCCTCGTGACGCCGGTCCCCGATGGTCCCTTCGGCTATATAGTGAATCAGCTCGTGCATATCAGCCAGATTGGTTTCCTCGTCCACCATCCCGCTTCCGACGGATACACGGGTGAGCTTCAGTGGTTTCTCTAGGGCGGCACAGGCGGCCAAGATAGCCCTGCCGTGGGTGGTTGGCTTAAATCTGTGTTCCATAGCTCAAATTCCTCCTCGTTATTATTCCTGTTCCGGTATAGGGACGACGGTATGCGTAATAAACTGCCCGCCGGTGCGGCTCATCCCCGTCGATACTGGCTGGGCGGTGTCCTCCGGTATCAGGAACTGGGCTGCCGTTTCCATTGGGCCACCGACATGGATGTTGTGCCGGAACCGGAGGTTATCGGGGGCTTCCAGTACTGGGCTGCAGGCATCTACGCCAAACTCTCCGCCAAGGTACAGCGTACTGCGGAAATCGAACGTATCTGGCTGTTCCAGGATAGGCTGGCGAACGCATACAGAAAAGCACCCTCCGTATCGAAGGGTGCTGTCCATCTCCGGGAACTGCACGGACGCCTTTATGTGAATGCCTACGCCTGCGGCCTTTATGACCGGTGTGGTCAGCAGGTCCTCCACATGGTCAAAAATGGTCAGTGTGCCAGTTTCCAGATACATTACCGCCGGGGTTTCCGGGTCTTCGTGGTAGTACAGAGGCTTGTCCCAGAACAACCGAAACGCCTTGATCAGATCCGGGTAAGTGCAGGTATTGGTATTTTTCAGGATTTTATAGTACAGATAGCGCCGGTACAGCTCATCCGTGATCGTGTCGCCTAGTCCAGCCCGATTGACCATCTCCAGGGCCTCATACCGGCTAAGAACAACCATGTCTCCCACGCCATCCAACTGCTTCCCAACACCAGCTGCAATGTGCCGCTGGGTTCGCAGCGCCTCATAAAATTCGGAGACATCCTTTAGCTGATCCCCAATGGTCTCCATCAGTGCATTGATCCTTGGCGATTCCTTGAACTGCTCCAGCAGATCGGCCTTCAGCTTTTTCGTGTAGTCAGCCATCAATGACCACCTCTATCCGCCCTTCAGATGCCACGGCCCTCTCCCTGGCAATCACATGGACATTTCTCAGTGGGTAGTTGCCAGGCGGGTCATCGCCGTCCGTTACAGCCAGAGCGATGTCCACATAGTCTAATCCGGGAACCCGGCTGTAGATTTGGGAAGCCATATGCCGCTGCGGCATGACATCCTGCCCGGTGTCGATTTCTTCCATTGACTCCAGGATAACCTCTTTGATGAGACTGGCATAGTTGATGGGCAGCACGGCTTTTCTGCTGATGGTGACGCCGATGCGGAACCAGACCTTGACGTAGGTCGGGCGGTTGAACCGCACCGTGATATCCTCCCCATATATGCCGGGAATGACGACCTCCACCGTACCGAAGGTGTTAATACCCCCGGCCTTCGTGTTAAGTATCTGCCGGGCGATTTCCGTACTGTCACCGCCGTCCACTACCACCTCAACACTGTGGGGCCAGCGGCCCATCTCGTCTATCACGTTGCTGTCGTTCTCGTAGGGAGCTACCGAGGTGACACCCTGAACATTGGACAGGATCGCGCTGCGGATGCTTTCCAACATCCGGGTAGACCGGGAGAATATCTTGTCGGCGTAGGACTGCCGGAAGTCGGCGTCTGTTTCAGACAGGCGGCCAGCAATATAGGTCCCAACATTCGTGACCGCTTGCAGCCCGGCCACCGACTTCACTATTTTTGTGACAATGCCGTTCGGCAGCAGGATATCGCCGTTTTCCGCCGTGGCAAAGGTGATGATACTCCCTACAGTATCTGTAGTCAGGTTTTCGGACAAGACCATCGTGTTAGAGGATGTTTCATCTTTCGCCTGGATACAGAGCAACTCTGCCTCCTCGTCTACAGAAACAACAAAGTCCTCATCCGTAATTGCCTCCTGTAAGCCTCTGAGCGCCTCTAAAAAGCTATCCTTGTCCTTTGGGGTGGAATGATATGGAGTGCCATTCAAAATCGCCGTAAGCGGGCTTAAAATCGCTGAGGCAGCGACTTTCAAGGTTGCTGTGTTGAAAGAGGCGCGGGTAATCGTCTGCGCACTGCTGAGAGTGAGCTGCGTAACAGGATTCGTATCGGAGGCGATTAGCGTTCCTGCTGGGATCACCGTACCGTCAAGCCCAGTGCAGAGGATTCGGTAGTAAGACGGCGCAGGCGCCTCACGGGTGGAGCCGCCATATTGCGCCGCATTGTCCAGATTGATGCCTTCCGCCGTGGACGGGTACTGCGAATAGTAGATATCCGCGCCGTATTCCCACAGCTCGGCAATCCGGTCCGCTATATTGGTCAGTATGTGGTTGAGAAGCGACTGCGGATTCTGCCGGGTGTTGACGCCCAGCTTATCCGTTAAAGAGTCGTGCATCTCATCCAGGATAACATCCAGCCGCTTGATGTTAGGCCCACGCGGGGTCAGTCCATACTCAGACATTGACGGACACCTCCTCCCTGTAGTCATCTTCCCCGACAGTAAAAACAACACGGATCGTTGCTCCCCTGGTGCCGGGGTTCACCGCTATGTCAATCCTCTTCACATCCTTGACGCCCTCTACGCCCGTGATGGTATCGCGCAGCCTGCTTCGAATCCTCAAAAGGCTTGGGTTCTTGATGAGGACCTCCTCATAGTAGGGAACGCCTTTGTCGGGCCCAAGCCGCCACTCCTGGAAAAACCACTTCAGCCGGATGACTACAGCCTGGGCGATACTGCTGGTAGAAGAAACGTCTCCCAGCGCATTGATATCCAGGTCCCAGTCCCGGTTGAGCTTCAAATCAATCATAACCTGCCCCCCTACAACGGTTTAGGTCCGCCGTGTGTATGGTTTGCGAGACTGACCTCTCTCGGCGAGGCGAGGACGTCTATGTCTGACTTGATGATCTCTGTGGCGTTGATCTTCCCGTTCACCTGCAGATCCCCGTCAATCTCCACACGTTCCGGCTTCACTGTCAGGGCAACACCGCCGGCCATGACAACCACGGCGTTCTCGTCACACGCTTTCTGGATGCCGGGACTGGGGCTGACGAACAGGCCAACAATAGCAATGCTGTTGGTCAGATCGAAGCGGATGTCGGAGTCGGTCTCCATTCCATACATCCAGTAGTCCAACGCCTGCTCCGCTGAAATCAACAGGCACCCGTCTCCTGGCTTTACAGCGTAGGAGATGGACACCTGCTGCGTATTCCCCTGGGGAAAGTAGACCGGCACACCAGCGACATCGGGGTATGGGATTGTGCTGCCGTCCGGCTTCCGGTACAGCATGGTTGGTGTGACCACAGCCTGACTGGTGGCCGGATCGAAGGATACGATTTTGCCGGGGATCGCCGTATGGATGCCGTTCACAACCTCCGTGGACAGGTCCTTTACTCGCTGCACAAATTCCTGCATCATTTTATCCCTTCACCTCCAACAGCCTCGCTTTGCATTGCCAGGAGCCCTCCACGTTGTCCCCGTCCAGCTCCAGGGAGTACACCCGGAAGAACCCTGTGACATACTTACTTTCCAGCTTCACATAGTCGTCAATGTTGATTGCCCCGTTGAGCAGATACGCCACGTCCCATCCGTGCTGCGCCTCTTTCTTCCCCTTGTCATCGGAAACGACCACCTGCTTTGGGATACCCAGCAGCCCGGTATCAGGCGACAAAACATAGACCTCCTTCGACATCACATCATCCGTCTTCTTGATTTGGAGGATGCCGTTCTGGATGGACCAGGACAGCCCGCTGCTATCACAGGACTTGGTAAGGACATCTATGGCCGGACCAACGAAGCTGAATCCGTTCGGAAAGTCGAAGAACTCCGCATTGTACGAAAACGACACCGCTACGCCCATCTGGTTTCCGGCATCCTGGATGATGGTCTTGGTGCTGACGTTTCCCGAGTAAGACAGCGAGACGTAGGTATCTCGAATCTCTATCCGGTTATCCACCACCTCAAGCGCGGTGCAGCGATCCGCTCCGTCAAGCTCCGTGGTGGCATGGGTAACAAGGCCGGTGAAGATGAGCGACATAACAGTACCGTACCCGGCCTTCAGCGATAGCACACAGTCGTCCTTGTTCAATTCCGCGACGTGCTGGTCGTTCAGGTTCCAGATGGATACTTTGCCGGTATTCTGAGCGTTGAGGTCTGTCTTTTGAAACGAAAACGAGATATGCAGCGGCATATCCCCGTCCCCAATCTCAAAGCCAGCTCCGCCTGCTGCCCCGGCTGACAACCGGTATTGACGGTCAAAGTTCTTCAATACTGACGCCTCCAGTCATTTCAAGCTATTCTGCGGGAACAAAAATGAAGCTGGCCTTGCCTTCCCTGAAATCTGTACGTCCCACTTTGTCCAGTTCCGTCTTGACGCCAAAAATCCCAATAGGCAGCTCAACAGCGTGGAACACATTGATCGGAAAACGTGGGACGATTTTCATTCCCACGACAATCGGGTTGCTGAGAGAATCCAGCAGGCTGAAGCTCCAGTATCCTCCGGTGTCATTCCAGGTGAATCGGACCTGGTACTGCTTCCCATTCAAAACGACGCGGGATACGCTGTCATTCATATCCGGGACTTCGATAATCGTGTACTCCAAAGCGTTCACCTCATTTCAGGAGCCCTACCTTGTTGGCGAGCGAGTACAATATCGAACCGGACTTACCGCTGCCGGACGACGAACTGCCTCCGCTCCCGCCAGAGCTGCTGGCAGAACTACCGGAACTGCCTGAGGAATCGGAGGAGCTGGATGCCCCTCCGGTCCCCTTGGACGTGCTGGCTGTTCCGGCTGCGGCTGCGGTCTTGCCGCTCTTGCCGTAGCTGTCAGGTATGGTGGTGGTCTTGGTTTCAGTGGTTCGGACCTTCTTGAGCGATATGGGAATCTCCATAGCGTCCAGCATTTCCTTGTTTTTCGGGAAACTGATGCTGGTGATTGCCATATCGGTACAGGTCAGCGAACTGGTGGTGACGGTGATGAGCTGCTTCTTGAAGTACAGCTCCTTCAGACGCTTTACAACATCCTCCACCCGTCCTTCCTCGGCCCCTAGGCGCTGCACCCAGGTCACGGGCCGGTTGGAGAGGAACAGGGTCATGTTCAGCGTCTCTGGCTTTAGGATGATGGTATCGCTGACGGAAAATCCGGTCTCAATCGAATACTCCGGGACCTCCGCCTCGAAGCCCTCCGTGGACTCGATCAGAGCGTCAAACTCTATCCCGTCTATGCTGACCGGCTGAGTAGCTTTCCCCATGAGCGTTCACCTACCCTCTTGCGAATTTCAGTGCGCGGGCCATCTCACTGGTGGCATCCTCCGTTGCTTTATCCATAGCAACGGAACTCTTCTCCTGCCCAGCGCGGTCGCCGTTGAACTCGTTGCTGATGTTGACGTTCTGGGTGATGTTGTACACGTTGGTCGTGTTGCCAGCCACCGCCGCTGTCTTTGGACTGGCTGTGCTGGCCCGGACAATGGTCTCCAGAATATTGCCCGATGAACTGGCGAGAGCTGTGATTGCGCCTGTGATCTCTGTGCCAACAGCACCTGCGATACCAGACAGTTCTCCAAAGCTATTGATGAGCACTGTCCACTTCTCGTTGCCGGGTTTCTGATATCGGCCTTGGTTATCGTCGCCAGTCTTAATAGGTTGCTGCCAGTTGCTGGCTTTCAAATTTTCTGGCGGTTCTGGCCTACCGCCCATCACATAGGATGTGATGCCTGAGACAGCATCAACCAGAACACCGCGTACCTGAGTAATTCCATCCTCAACGAGCCGAAGCAGCCTCTCCTGCCACCCACCGTCCTGACTAATGCCGCTGTCAGCAACATCTATAGGCTTCCGGGTTACAGTGCCACCCTGGGGGGCTGCCTGTCCATGCCATTCGGAGGAAATACTGTCCCTATTTTCTGCAGAAACTGTGGGTTCCTGTGCCGTCACATTCACAGCAATCTGCCGAATGGCCGTAACGCCAGAGCGAATCAGCTCTGCCAGCTCGCCAATGTGCTCTGCACCGGGTGCTTCCCGCTCCTGGGTGCCGGCATCCATGCCAATAAGATCAGGGGCCTGCACCGCTCCGCTGACTTGTATGTTGCTAAACTGCTCCGCTATGGTCCGATAGACTGTGGAAATGCTGTTCAGGATAGCCTCGGCCAGCCTGCTTACGAGATCCAGCAACCGTCCCTCCTGCTCAACGCCGACGCCGCCGGAGATTCTGGGAGCCTCCGCCTCTGCATCGACGCGCATATTGCCGGACAGCTCTTCAACCGCTTTCTGGACAACTGGAATGCTGTCCCGGATGCCCTGTGCCAGACCTCCGACAAAATCTGGCATCCAGCTCTCATACTCAGCCAGTGGCCCCTCGTCCGGTCGGGAGAAGTGGAGGAAGGATGTGATCTTGTCGGCGACGCCTTTAGCAGCTTCACCTATGCGTCCGACAGTGCCTGTAATGCCGCTCACAATGCCGTCGATGATATCAGCACCCCACTGGATCGCCTGGCTGGGCAGAGACTTGATCCAGTCGATAGCGGACTGGAAGCCGTTCACGATGGTTTCTTTGATGGCGGAGACCTTTTCTGTGATGGCGCTCCACACGTTCTGGAAGATGCCGGAGAAGAAGGATACGATACCGCTCCATACGGTTGTGATGATCTCCCACGCCCCGTTGAGGATGGCTATGAGTCCATTCCATGCAGCGGCAGCAAAATCCTTGATGGCGTTCCAGGCTCCAGACCAGTTGCCAGCGAAGACGCTGGAGAGGAAGTCAACAACGGCAGTCATGGCATCGAAGAACGGCTGAATCAACGAAATCAGGGTGTTCCAGATTGTGCTAAACACGGATATGATGGTGCTGCCCCAGGTATCCCAGAACGCTTGCAGCGCACCGAAAACGGCACGGGCTGCTGTAGACAGAGCGTTCCAGAGAACTGTACATAGGGTTTTGATTGCTCCCCAGACTTGGGAGAACAACTGTAAGACCTTTTCTCCGTTTTCCTGCCACCAGTCGGACAGTGCGCCGAAAATCATCCTGGCTGCGGTACTGATGGCGTTCCAGACGGCAAGCAGCGCTGATTTGACCTGTTCCCCGTTTTCCTCCCACCAAGCAGACAGGGCCCCGAAAACGGACTGTGCCGTGGAGCTTATCACGTCCCACGCATTCAGCAAGAAGTCCTTCACCGTGGTCCAGGCGTTCAGGATGGCTTCGCGGGCGTTGTCTGCGCCGATGCCAGCCTTGTCGAACAGTGCGCCTATTAAGCTGTTTTCGCCGCTCATAAAGGCGATAAAGTCCTGAATCAACAGCACTACAAGGAGAACAGCAGCCGCGATAGCTGCTGTCTTCACGTTCAGGCTGGACAGACCTTTGCCGACCATTTTTATCCCATCCACTATCTTCTGGAAGTTGACAATGGCAAGGGTGGCTCCAACCGTAGCCCCCAGTACGGCGAGAATCCGTTCCGCTCCGCCAACGGATTCTGCGAACTCGCTGATTCTCTGAACACCGTCCCCAAGCACAGTCAGACCCTTTGACCCAAAGCTGATGACCTTTTGGAACGTGGGCATGAAGAACTGGCCTATAAGGGTCTTAATCTCTTTCAGCTTGGATTGAAACGAGATGACAGTGCTTCGGTAAGACCCCAGGCTGCGCTCACAGTCGCCGATGGCGTCCGGGCTTTGGGCCAGAATAGCCTGATAGTTTACCTGCATCTTGGTGAGCTGGTCCAGCTTATCATAGGTGCCGGACAGCCCTAACGTCTGCATAGCCTGCTCTCTGGTAACGTCGTTAATGACCGCTCCAAGAGCCTTAGCCGCCTCAGACTCGCCCATGACCGCTTTCGTCATGTTATTGACAGCAGAATCCTCGTCCAGATTGGCGAATGATGCAAGGTCCAGCGCAAGCGTTGTCATCTGCTTGGACAGCTCCGCGCCCTCCTGCCGGGTCATACCAAAGCCGACCAGCAGATTCTGCTGATCGGCCAGATACGTTTTGATGTCGTTGGAGTTTCGACCGATGGCATCGGCGTAGGACTGCGCCCAATCCTCCACCTCATCGGTCATTCCCTGGAAAACGACGTCAAACTTGTTCTGCATTTCCTCAACTTCCGAGGACAGTTCAACACAATCATTGATGGCGGAGGAGATGCCGACGATTGACAGACCAATACCGATGGCCCCCAGAGCTTTCGCAGCCATATTCTTCAGGCTGTTGATGCCCTGCTCCGCTTCCTGCTGAGAAGCCTCGTCGATATTAAAACCGAGCGTAATCAGGATATCACGAATCGTCATCGGTACGCCATCACCTCCTCCTGTCGTTTGCCGCGTCCCTGGCGCGGCCCGCCTCTATATCCTGTTCCATACAGTGCAGGGCATAGAGCTTCAGGGCTTCATCCAGGGTGTATACTGTCTTCAGCTCTTCCATCGAGGCCAGACGCGCCTTGATGAGCGAGTACATCCGCAACTCTAATTCTCCGAACTGGCCGGAGTCGAAGTCGCCGTATTTATCGTATCGGCCGCTTTCGTCAGAGCTGCGATGACCGGACCAAATCGGGCGGCTGTTTTCTTGAAAAAACCGTTGTAGTTCACCTTTACTACCTCGATTGCCAGTGCGAACATATCCTGGATATCCCCGCAGAACATCTCATTGACGATATCCTTTGTCAGGCGCACAGCCTCTCCGGTGGACGGGTCATCCACAACAATGTTCTTATGGGTAATCATAAGCTGGCGGACCAGCTCCTCCAGCTTATCGCCGGACAAAGACGCCGCCGCCATCGTCAGGGCGGGGGCAACAGCGTCTATGTTCATGTCGAATACGGATGTGTCCTTCTTGTCGCCGCCGGCCAGGGAGGCGATGCCGCCGGCAATGGGTGTGACAAATTTGACAAGCTGGCCGAACACATTGGCCGCGGTCATCGCGGGGAACGGGGTGATGTAGAAGGTGTTCTCACCTACAGTAACGGTTTTGGTCTCCATCTGTTTCATGCTCTACCTCCGATCATTCCGCAGGCGTGACGCTGCCGGTGTTGAACTCCCATTCCTTGTTGTTGGCTTCCTTGCCAAAGGTCCTGCTGGTCGAGTTCAGCACCCAGGCGTACTCGGCACTGAATACCACTCCGCCCCGCAAGTCCTTAATCAGTAGCGGCAGCATACCGTCGCAGGTATGCCGGTCTCTGTTGTAGGCTTCCTGAAGGAAGGAATTGCTTTCAGAGGTCTGGAGCAGCGTCAGCTTCACCGAGTAGGTATCGTCCGGTGTGGCGGAACGGGCAATCTCTCCGTCACAGCCGTACTGCATGGTGATGCCGTCGCCGTGGGGCTCGATGGTGATGAAGGAATCATCGGCAAAGCCGGTTACAATGTGGCTGCCGAACGACATCGTGACCTTCTTGGGGTCATACGTCATGATTCTGTTGGTTTGATTGGTCATGAATCAGCCCTCCTCGTATTATAGTTCATAAGCCAAGGTTCCCTTGATCTCAACGAAGTGGATCGCGCCGGCGATACGGGCGGTAAACGTACAGTCGGTGAGCTTGCGGGATGCCTTCTGAGAGGCTGTAAGGCTTACGGACAGCGGGACATGCGTGGTGAAGGACGGAATCAGATTGCCGTCCTCGTTGTACTCGTCCGGGGCAATACCGCCCCAGTAGACGCCGGACTTCAGGGAGGCAATCATCTGGTTCTGCACCAGGGCTATACCGTTGTCGGTGTACGGGATCTTCGGGTTCGTGATGAACAGGTTCGCCACACGGACCTGCATATCGTTCTCCAGCCAGTCCCGGAACCGGATGAGGTCGATCCACTCCCCGGCCATCACTTGGCCGCCATAGGTGATATTCTTAGAGGCGGTCGTGATGAAGAAGCTGATATGGCCCGCCTCCAGTTGGGAAATCTCCGTGCTGCTGAGTGCGGACGGGTAGATGCCGGACAGCGACTTGTGTACCCAGGTTTCCTTACCGGCGTGGTAGTACAGGCACCGCGCCGCCCAGGCCACGTTGATATACCGGTTGGCCTCCGGGATATCCTCGTCTGCCTGATCCGTTGTCTCGCGGCCATAGATGCCGAAGGTGCGGTAGTAGACGTTGCCGACGGCGGGCTTGTTCTCTCCTTCCTTCCCAACCCCAAAGAAGCCCAGCTCCGTATAGGCGAACATCTTCTTGTTCGCTTCGATGTACTCGGCGATGTCCTCATACTCGCTGGAATCGACGCCAGCAGTACAGAGGATGTACCAGCCAGAGTTATCCATCGCCCGCTGCGCGGTGACAACAGCCTCCTCGATCTCATTCTGCGGATTGGCCAGAATCATTCCGGAGCGGCCAACGGGTTCTGCGTCTTCCTCAGCGGCAGTAGCGCCAACGTACTGCACAGAGATACCATAGGGGACAGCGGGATCGTCCTTTCCGCCCCGGATCATGACAACGAACTCCGCTGCATCACCCTTCTTCTTGAGGGCGGCGAGTTGCTCAAAAGCGGCTGTGAGCCTGAAGTCATCCGCATTCGCAACAGGGGAGTCATTTATGGTAATGCTGTACCCGCTGCGTATGATGTCCGACATCGTTTCAAAAACGCCGGTGTTCTTCACCTTTGCTACCGAGCCGGTGAGCCGCATATTCAGGGTCCGGGAATCCTCATCGTAGACAAGGGTACATCCGGTCAGGTTTTCCTTCTTGCCAAGATACTCCCCGATGCTGGCTCCAACGGCCTCAATGGTCTTGCCAGCAGTTACAGCGGCGGGCGTGAGCTGCTGCGGCGCAATGTAGATCGTGGAAGGCGGCGGACTCTGCGAGAACGCTACCCGCGCCGCTACACCAACCGGATCAGCGTTCTTGCCGCTTGTCACCCAGCCAGCATCAGCCACCTCATCGACAGACCGGTATGCGCCGAACTTCGGGGGCGCCTTTGCGGGTGCAACCATAGGCAGCGGCCCGATAATCAGCAGATTGTCAAAGCTGGTGCTATCGACAATCGGGGATGCGATTTCGATAGATACGTTGACAATCCGGTCAAGATTGTTTCCCATTCAGTTTTTCCTCCTTATGTGTGATTTCGGCTTCCGTGAAGTAGCCGATTGATTCTTTCGCCAGTTCCTCGCTTCCGCCGCCGCTGGCAGACGGTGTGAACTCAGGCTCGATATATGCCTCTGTCTGTCCCGTATCGCCGCCAGAAACGTCTCCGTCGGGCGGACGGTCTCCCGGGTCGTCCGGGTTCGGTTTGCCCTCCTGCGGCCTGTATTTGATGCTGTAGGGGTCGAGGATGCCGGTGTAGCCGACGGCCTGCTCTGTGAAGCCAAGTGTAAGCTCTACCGTGGCCCGGAACTCATAACCGGCCCCATTGATGAGGCTGGTGGTGTCCATTACCTGCCCATTCACCGCTAAGGCCACGTCGTGTCCCTGGCTCCAGTTGGCGACATACTCTGAATTGACAAAGTTGCAGAACTCCACCAGATCGTTCAGGGCAGTGTTCTCCATCGGAACTGTATATCCAGGCGCTATTTCAACCGGTGCGCCTTTTGTGTACAGGTCCGCCTGCAACATCAGCGTCGTCGGATGGTAGCTGACAGGTACGCCACCAATAATCACCGTTGGCGGATTCTGTGGACGCTTGATGGCGATGGTGGTGAGTGTAATCAGTGGAGATTCTGATTTCACCGCATGGGATTGCTTGGAGTTGAGGACATCCGCTCCAGAAAAAAAGAGGGCCATGAGCTCATAGACAAGCTCCCTGGCCTCCCTGGTATTCATGAACTTGCCTCCTTCCCATCGTTAGCCGGAACGGTAGGCACATTATTGGGAACGACCGGTGCGTTACCAGGAACTATGCCGGCATTATTGCCTTTAGGCGGTTCGAGATTCAGCGACGGGTCCGACTCAGCTACCGCAACAAACTTTGATTCACAGTGCGCTAACAGCGTGTGGCCCCACGGCGCTGCCGATATGCACTTGTACCATCTTCCGTAGTACCAGAGCCAGTCACCAGGAGTCCCGGTCATCTGGTCCGCTGCGGTGAGCTGGAAGTCTCCGAAGGCTTTCAGATGCTTGACTGACCGTTCCCCTTCCGGTAGCGCTTTCAGCTCGTTAGGCGTGAGCGGCTGAACGTTCAGTGCGGTGAAAATATCTGTATACTCCGATATCGCATGACCACGGATAATCTTCTGAGGCTGGAAGCGGCGGATGACGAACTTGCGTCTGAAGATGCTGATACCCATATCATCCACCGCCTCTTTCCTTGACGTGGTAGTTCACGGACTGCCGCATCCGGCCAGTGTCAATCAAGGGATTATCGGAGCCCTTCTTCCTGATGGTGGATGCTGCGTTCGGTTCAAAGTCACCGTCCCGGATGGTCTTCTGCACAAGGCCCTTCATGAATACGCCGATTTTGTCCAGGCATTGCTCGGCAGTTCCACCCTCCAGCATTTTCTTGGCCTCTTTGGAACAAAACGTATTGATCTTGTTCTCGTTGTTCTCGACGGTCTGGCGGAGAAACGGACGAGCCGGGGAGTGTTCAGTCCCCAGCTCGTTCCATGCGGCGATGTCGCACATATCAACTCCGTCATCATCCGTGGCCTCTCCGACCTGATAGCCGACCCGGACTTCCATCCGGGCAAGTTCCTGAAGCTGGGCATAAAACCGCCTGCCCTCCGGTGTAAGTCTGTCCCGCGCCATTACCGCACCTCCCCTGAACAGCGGATTGGTATGATGACCATGCTCCGCAGCTTCATAAACTGGACGCCGTACTCCGTCAGCGTCAGCTCGGAGTCTGCTGATCCGGTTGATACTGCATTACTGAAGGAGATCGAAGTCGAGCCCTCAGAGTAACTGGAAACTCGGAGGGTATCGGCTATCGACATCTGGAGTCCACCGCTTTCTTCCACCTGTCCGGTCTGACCACCGCTGACTCCAGCTACCTTCATTCTGTGAGCCGTTAGGAGGGCTACGCCCTGCTCGTACAGCTTCCCGAACTGTTTCCGGCTGACCAGCGGTGCAGTGAGTTCGGCCCACTGCTGGACAGTATCATCGTCAACAGACGAATACTCGACCGCCATGAGCCGGAATACTTCCAGAACGGTCATAACGCCACCGCCTTACTCGGTGGGCTGCTTCCCGTTCTTCTTACCGTCATCCTTGCCGCTGCCAGTTCCAGCCGGAGTACCGGGAGCCGGCGCCGGTGCTTTAGCAGCAGTCTCCTTCGGAGCCTCCTCGTCGCCGATAACGACCTTGCCGATTTTAGCGAGGTGCTGGACAACAGAGGAATTGGCCTCGCTGTCGGGGATATCGGCACTTTCGTTGGGCAGAATGGATTCACCGGCAATGCCAATAATTTTCGTGGTCTTGTTGGTAATCTTCATGGTCTATACCGTCCTTTCTTTTGGCTCCGCTTATACGCCTACAGCGATGAGGGCGGACAGCGGGTAGTAGATCATCAGTCCAGCCACGCGGGACTCGCACGGGACCTCGATGGCAAGATTCTTGGCCTGGATCGGGTGCTGGAGGAAGGGCATGGGCTCCTCGAAGGCGATCTTGTCAGCGTCGTCCGTGTACAGAACCATGAGGTTCTTGCCGTAGGGATTCATCTCGGTCTCGTCAGCCTGGAGCTCGGCAGCAGGAACAATATCCTCGATACCATCCAGGTTTTTCTGGATGAACTTCAGCACAGTAGTATCAGTGTCCGGGATGCGCCGGTTGGCGATGTCCTGATACACATTGCTCGCCAGGAGAATCTTGTTGGGGTGCTCCGTATCGCGGGTAATCTTGGAGACAAACTGGAGCATACCTCCCACATCCAGAAGAATCTCATCGGCAATCTTGTCCTTCCAGGAGGCAGACTTGCTGGCCCCGTCAGGCAGCGTATAGAGGGGAATATCGTTCCAGTCGGACAACAGGCCCATCATGCCGCTGGCCTTGTCGCCAACCAGAGCAATTTTGCTGGTGAGCCGCTCGATCTGGTAGCGGGCCGCGTCAGCCTTCCGCGCATCCAGGCCCTTATTCGCCATACGGGAGGCCCGCATCTCCTGGATGGAGTAGCCGTAGCTGGCGCCCAGGCTCTTGATGGGGACGGTCGTAGGCTTACCCGCTACATCGGCTCTGGGAAGGTCATCGGCATAGTTGGCGATAATCGCAGCCAAACCGGACTTGTCATAGCTGTAGTATGTGACGGTCTCCGCGCCCTCTCCTGCCTCGCTGGTGCGGGGCAGATTATTCAGGACGGTGAAGTTCGGATAGATTTTGTCGTAGGTCTTCGCCTTGATGTGGTCCAGCTCGCGGGCAAAGAACGCACTGGCGTCTTCCTCACTGTCAAAGCGCATATTGTCGATATTGGTCAGGTGCGCAGGAATCTGACTGCGCATGAGAGCGTTGTAGTCGAAACGGTCAAATCTGTTTGCCATTACATGATACCTCCTATTCGGAATCAAATTAGTTCTTGCTCGAAGAGCTTGCAACTGCGGGAGCGGGGGCGTTGTACAGCTCAACAGGTGCGATTCCATCAGTGCTGCTGCCACCAATAAAGCGGCCAGCAACAGCAATCTTGGTTTCCTCGCTGGACTGGTTCGTGAAGCGACCGGCGTTGTAGCCGTCTGTAATGAGATACAGGTCATCACCGTAGGCGATTTCGGCATCTGGCTCGATACGGACCCAAACACGACCGTGCCGCATGACGCTGACAGTTGCGCCAGCCCGTACAACCGCTTTGCCTTCCAGGTCCAATTCCTGAGTTCCGCCATTCACGGAAATACCGTCAAAGTCCGCAGGTACAGCGGTACTCGTCGGAATGGCGATGTTGGAACCGGGGATGCTGCCCTGCACAACGCCGATGCCGAAAGTCATTTTCTCCTCTGCCATGCGGGAGTTCACCGCACGGTGGGACAGATCGTAGATACCGCCGGGGATGCCACGACTGGTCGAATAGCTATACGAAGTCTGGACTGCCATTACTTTTTACCTCCATTTCTGTTGATGTTCCGGGCCATCATGCGCTCACGGGCAGAGATGGCCCCGCCGCTATCGTCGGAATCCACACGGGACCGCTGCTTGCCGCCACCCATCATCTGCTGGCGCTGGAAGTCTGTACTCTTGCGGCTTTTGACCTCCTGCACAGCAATGTCGTAGGCAGCGTTGATGTACGCTTTGCCTTTGCCATCCAGACGGATGCCGGGACGGACCTTCTTGATGACAGCTTTCTTGGCAGCCAGAAGACTCATCTTGTCCAGGCCGTCCAAATTGAGCTTGTCACCGATGCGGCATACGCTCAGGTGCTCGGAGATGGAGGAGCGGGAGTCGGCATTAGAAGCGGGAGAAACCGGAGGATTCTTGTCCTCGTCACCCTCGCCGTCCTCCTTGCCGGCGTCAGTGCCTTCGGGATCGCTCCCATCCCCGTCACACTCCTCGCCGTCGGCAGCAACAGCATCAGGGTCTTCGGGATCACCTGCGTCCCCGCTGGATTCCTCACCATCGGCAGCAGCGCCGTCAGACTCTTCAACGCAGTTCTTGCCGTCGGTCTTGCCAGTGCCGCAACCGCTGTCAAAGTCCTTAGCGGCCATCAGGGATTCGATGACACTGAGCAGGGTGTCCAGGTCCTCATCCTGCTGGGCGATGGTGCCCATGGCAGCCTCGGTGGTCTCGGGATCGCCCTCGGCGTCCCGGCGTCCCCGGCGATCCTTTACGAGCTGCACCAGCTCTTCCGGGGTCTTTCCTTCAGACGCCGGGTTCTCCGCCTCGTCCATACGCTGGGTGCGGCGGGCCTTAAAACGAGCGATGGCGAGAGCCATGCCGTCGCTGTTGGTGGTCTGCGTGTTCGTTGTCATAGAAATTTTTCCTCCTGTCAAAGTGTCCCGGCTGTCAATATTCAGCCGGGCCTGATCTCCTGCCCTTGCCTTATCGACAAGAGCAAGGTGATTCACACGGATATTCTTCTGGATGGCGTCATACTTCTGACCTTTCCAGGTCCCAGGCATCTCATCAAGGTCCAGTGAGTAGCCGAGGGATAGTTCCCGCAGCCCGCAGTCCCTCATGGCGTCCGTGTCGTGGATGACGACTTCGGCTCGAACGTCCTCCTCGTCCTGGTAGCCTTCGGAGAGAATTGTGCCGATAATCTCGTCCTTTACATTGTCTTTGTCAACGGTACCGGCTTCATGCGTGACGATGATGGGCTTGCCCTTATAGCTGGCGAGACTGTCAGCGTCAAATACTTCCTCCGGCAAACGGAGCTCCCGGCGGATGCCTCCATCGGCAAGGGCATACTCGAAGATGCCAACCGTAGTCACAATGGGCTTATCCCGAAGATAACCCTCCTTGGTCAGGTATGTTTCATTAAGCGGGATGCTGTCCAGACGTTCGACACGTCTGAGAACAGGTGGGTCCATATTTGTGGTTCCTCCTTTTGGATTGATCTGTGCCGTGATGCCGTCGCTAAAAATTCCTCATGCTATTCACTCCCTTTCCCGGTAACCGGCAGGTCTATGGTGTCCATATCAAAGACAGGGAGCGCTACGCACCGGCACTGATAGTCCTCGCCGGGGTGGCAGCGTCTCCCTGTATAGACCTTGATCTTTTGCCCTTTTCTTCCTTTCCAATACCACATTTCCGGCGGATTGTCCCAGCGGAACCGCTTTCCGTTCAAAGCTGCGTGGCAGTCACGAACACGCTGATCGTCCGAATCCGACCAGATGTACTCTTTCACGCCCGCGTCTTGCTGCTGCTGTTTGGCAAGCTGCCCGTTGAGCTTGGCAAGCTGGTCGCGGGCCAGTAGACGGGCGTGGTGTTTGCTGGTGTCGTACTCCTTCTGAATCTCTTTGATAATGGCGGCTGTGCTTTTGCCGGACTTGTAGCCTTCCAGGACAATATGCCGCATTTCTTCTAAGCTCTCCTGCGGGATGGTCTTGATGAGACTGACATTGGTTTCTATCCAGCGCTCCAGCATCTCGCGGTAGAACTCGCCCTTGTAGTAGTCCTCCAGGATGTCGATACCAAGCGTGGCATGAACTGTACGCTTCCATTCGCGGATGGACAACTTCTGTGCCCGGTACGCTACTTTCCCCAGTTTCTCTATCATCGGAAAACTGTCCAGCTTCTCCAGCAGCCGGTTCATCATGCGGCTGAAGATATCCGATATCGCTCTCAGCAGATCGGGCAGCCCGTCCTGCCGGTAGCCGTCTGGTAGGTTCGCCGCAGCAGCAGACTTGATCTCCGGGAGGTACTCCTTCACAACGTCGTTCAGGACTTTCATGTAGGCGTCTGTGAGTCGCTGGAACTCCCTCTCCACGCCCTGGGGGTATATAGGCTTGGTCTTACAGATGCGTTTCTTATGGCCCTTGAATTTCGCCTTAACTATCGCTTGGATCGCTTGCTTATAGGCGATGTCGTTCACCGTCTCACCTCCGGCATTTTATGCGGATGCCCTGTCCATCACCGCTTCGATGCCCCGTTTGGACAAAATCTCATGTATCATCAGCCGGCCCTTCTGCGTCCAGACCGTGTTCAGCTTGGTATCCTGCTCACCGTTGGAGCGAACGATGTCTACTGTCTTGGAGCTAGTGTAGCCTCTCCCCATATGCTTCCTATACAGAATCCACTGGCCGTTGACATTGTACTGGACGCCCTCCTCATGCAGAATCTTGTTCAGCCGGCGGGCGCTCATGTCATAGTCAGCGGCAATCTGCGTAGTCGCCATCGTCCCGGTACTGGAGAGAATTTTATCCACATACTGCTTGATGGGCTGGAGGTCAGCGATCATCTGCCGCTGCGCTTCGTTCTCTGCTTCCAGCGCCATTCGCTTTTCCTCCAAGTCAGCCAGCGCTCGCAGAGCGGACGGGTAATCTTTCGGGAGATTGTATCCACCGGTCTTGCGGATAGATGGCAGCACTCCTGCTGTCACCCACCGGCGGAACTTCTTCGCGCCTGGGAGCTTGCTGGACAGGACCAGACTATACAGGCCGCTTTCGTTGATAAGCCAGCCGCCGCGCTGTCCTAAACTCGATAACGATTCGTTATTGAGTTTGTCTTCATTGTCCACATGGTCAGCGAGCGCCTTGCTTGGGTTTTGATACCCCAGTGCCGCAGCTACATCCTTCCCTACCATCCACGGTTCACCGTCAATTTCAACGATACGGATGTCTCCAAACTCTGGATTGTTAAAAATTTGCAGTTCATTCATTATGAGAGTCCTCCTAATAGTTGGAGAGGCGGCGGGGGCATATCCCGCCATGCGTTTCCTCTCAGCCTGCCCGCCCGTCTCGTGCAACTACGGCTGGGCATATAAAAAGTGGGGATGATTGCTGAAAGCCCTTTGTTAGAGCGTGGAGGCTTCGTAGATTCTTCTTGTGGTATTCAGGTGGGTAACTTATGGGTAAAAGAAAACGGCCATTGTAGACCGTGTGAGCACTATACAGCAGGGGATAGGAAAAGGGCGGCGGATTGCTCCGTCGCCCCTTCCATGCGCTAAAAGGCTATTCGATTTCTCTATCCTCTCTGTATGCAACCTTCGCTTCATTCAGGCTCATGCGGTTTGCGCCGCCGGCATAGTCGGGATTATCTCGCTGAAGCCCATCATCTTCCCATCCACATACGGGACACACTTCGTAGAAGTCTTCTTCTTCAAAATGATGCTGACCACATACGGGACATACAAGCCTATCCTTCGTTGTTTCCATCATCAACACCCTCTTTTCCTTTCCAGTCATCAAAGTATTCCTTTCCGCGAGCCGGTTTGAACATAGTCGCAATTCCTTTATCGGGATGCCCTTTTACAAAGTCGCCAGTTTCTGTATCAAATCTGGCAACTTGTCCTTTCGCATTTTTGTATCCAAGAATACCTTTCACGACAGGACTTTGTATGAGGGTCATAGCTCTCTCAGCGTATTGGTCCTTTGTCATATCAGGATACTCATGACTGTGATCGTGAGAACCCCCGAAATGTGCATCCAGATTTCGTTTGGAGAACCCTCGCTTAAAGACATTTGCACCGGTAGCAGATGGAGAACTTGCGGCAGACGAGCAAGAACTTCCGCCAGAACCGGAGTCATCACTGGGTGCCGATCCTCCCACTTGCCCCGGTACACCTTTGTGTCCGAAGTTCCCGCTTCCTGGTCCTCCATCAGTGGTGATGGAGGGGGATACTTTTATTTTACCGGATGTACTTTCATGTGTCAAGCAATGTAACAGAAGTTTAATAGACTCGGCAAACGGAGGGAATGCGACTCCGGCATCAATCAGCGCATACACCTGGGCGGGCTCCATAAACTGAGCAAATTGCATCTCATCACCGTCAGCTTTCGGGGTGCCATCATACTCTGTGCAGAGGTAAATCTCCGATGGCAGGTATGGCTTTACAGCCCCGCTGGTACTGCCGATATGGATGAGCTCTGTCGGCATGATGCTGAACTCCTCCACTGTCTCCCGGATAGCAGCTTCCTCCGGCGTCTCGCCATATTCTATGTGACCTCCTGGACCACAGAACGTTCCTTCTCCTCGCCGAAAGCCGATGAGGATTTTCCCATCGCGGACGACCAAAACGCCCACACCCTTCCCAGTGGTTTTGGGCGGAGCGTCATCAACGTCATGGTTGTCGTTTGGGGGCTGAGGAACAGGAGGCTGCCCCTCTGATGGTATAGTTGGTTGTTCTGATTCGGTGTACGCAGAAGGTGGCTCTGTGTACGCTGAAGGCGGTTCGGTGTACGCTATAGGTGGTTCCGTAACATCAAAAAGCTCATCTTTCGGGGTATCGTTAAGAAGCTCTTCTATGTTGAACTCCTCGCTCTCGGCAAGGCCAGCCCGGACCTCCTGCGGGTCAATAACCTGCATATCAATATACATCTGAGCAACTTCAGCCTTGGCCTTCTGGACCTGGATTTTCTTGAGGTCGAGGTCTGCCTGCTCATCCTCGCTGAGGTTCCAGAATGGCTTGAAGTTCAGTCTGTACATCGGCTCCTCTTGGAGCTTTCCGGTATTCAGCCATCCATGGAACAGAACATCTAGGAGCCGTTGCAGGTTCGGCTTGACTTGGAGGTCGCTTATCTGCCCCAGGTAGTTGTACCAGTTCTCCATATCACTTTCTCCAGTGGAGTTCTCCCCAGAGGGCGACCGGCCAAACAGGATCGTCTGCGGGATGTTGCTGACAGCGGACAGGATGTTGCAGGACGCTTCGATAACCTCCTTGTACCCGCTCACCTGGAAGGTCTGGAAGGAATAGTCTTCTCCGTCCATGTCGATGATGATGCTGTTCAGAAAGCCACGCACCATGTCAATGATTTCCATTCTTTTGTAGACAGCATCTTCCCCGCCCTCAACCGTAAGCTTATCGGTGAGGTCCTTCATCTTGTAAACGCCCTGGACAGACTTCTCCAGCATCTTTGTACCGATGGAGTGGTTGGTAACAGTCTCCCGGAGTGTCCGCCTGATACGGACATACTCCGGAAGGCCCCAATATCGGTATTCGGCCTGCGTTGATGTCTCGGGCAGCGTACCGTTGCGGAAGACTAGGCACCGGCTCTCGTGGACCGTAAACGACCCGTACAGGCTGTAAACGTAGAAAAGCTCAGGACGCCCATACTTGCCGCGTATCCGGTCAAGGCTGCGGCTGCTGCCGTAGTTGTACATCGAGTAGTAGTCAGGCTCCACCACAGCCCTTTCAAACAGGACGAGTTCGTCAATGCCTTTGACAGCGTTCCAGTTCACTGGGTCTTCCAGGCGACCGCCATCGTCAATGAGCATAACGACAATCGCGCCACCAAAGAGCCGCGACCACTTGACGGCCTGAGCGATAGTCGTGGTCCACTCCAGGTCTTCCAGGGCATCTGTAACCAGAGACTCAGTATTCTTGTCGCTGATACCTAAATCGAAGTCGCGGGTTGTCGCTTTCTCTGCCGGTGCGTCGATGATTTTGGAAAACAACCCATTCCCTTCGTAGTGAGCAGCAAGGTCCATATCGGAGACCATAGTTTCTGGAGCGAACTCGTAGGCTTCGCTGCTGTCACGCGATGTTCCAAATCTGTTCAGAACATTCAGGTAGCCGTCCAGCCGTGAGAAGCCAGTGACGACATTGGGATTCTTTTTGTCCATTTTCTGTTCACTCCTATTACGTTATCAGGGCATTCAGATTGAAGGTGTTCTTGATTTCGAGTTCCGCGAAACCATTAGCAGAAGCATCAACCATGTCTTTGAACTTGCTGTCAGGAAAATTTTCGAGCTGGGTCAGATATTCTTCGTTCCACAGACCTGCCAAGAGATCGAAGTTGCCGGCCTGCCATTGTGCGGCCATAGGCTCTGCCCTGGATTCCTTGCTGCCAGATTCTGCTGCTGTCACTACGCTGAAGCCGGCCAGAAACTTAATGTAGGACTGCGCCTGCTCTTTTCCTGCCTGCCCTGGGTCCTGCGGGAGTCGGATGCGGACAGGCGTTTTCTTATACTTGGCCCTGTCTAACTGAGCTGTGAGCTTGACAGTCTTGCGCACATCAGCAGCCGACATCTGCTTGTTGATGACATCCAGGACAATATAGCGCCCATTCTTCCTTTTCCCCATGAGGACGCCAGCAGTGTAGGCTGGATCGCCTTTCCCGGTTTTCTCCGTGGCGGCGAGGTCCCAGCAACGTACCAGTTGGACGATATCTGTCGGAATGGCATCCAGCGTATCTCCGAGCTGGGTGCGCTTGAAAAACAGACCGGCGGCAGCCTTGATCTTCCAGTTGCCGTAAAGCAGTCGCTCCCGCTCCACGGTGGACATGGCTTTCAGGTTGGCGAGGTAACCGGGGTCGTTATTTATCAGAATCTGATTGTCGTAGACGGAGCTGGCGATAAAGGTGACTGACTTCGGCTCCGCCTGTTCTTCTGGCGTTTGCAGGTTGAACAGTTCCCATAGTTCCTCCTTCGTATCGGCCCAGTGGATGGTGTCATTCCGCCGAATCATCCAGCGAATCATACCGCTACGCTCAGGTATCGGATAACCGGTATCTTGGTCTATCCACCATGCGATAAACTTTGCTACCCAGCTATCGGCGTCCGGGTTGCAGGTGGCACGGACATAGGGCTTCACGCCGCATAGGGAGCGGTTGCGGGACAGCATATAGAAGAACTGAAACTCAGTAAAATGCGTCAGCTCATCGAAGCACAGACCGCACATCTGACTGCCCTGATAGTCGTACACGCCAGCATCAGAGCCGAGATGCCGGAACAGAACCTTGGAGACAATGCGGTCATACTTATCCTTGAACAACCATTGACTCTCTGATATTCTCGGCTGCGCACCTCGCAAGGCGTGGTACATTTTGAGGGCTTCATCCCACAGACCGCCAGGAGAGAACACCTGCTTGTAGGTCCGTCTGAATATCGTGCAGTTGTATCCGCCGACATTCTTGTACCGGAGAGCGGTCATCAGCAGTCCGTAAGTCTTGCCTCCACCAGCGGCACCGCCATATATGCAGATATCAGCAGGACAGGCAAGAAATGCTTCCTGCGGCCCTGGCTGTGGCCGGATGACGGTTTTACTCATTTCAAATCATCCCTCCTGTTATCTGGCAAGTAGATTTGAATGTCATCAGCATCGCCCCTCTGACCATCAACGTTATCGCCGTACATGGTTCTTCTCTCAGACTCTTCCTTCATGGCCCTGATCTTGGCCTTCGACTCCTTCTCACGGAGCATGAACTCCGGGTTGAAGCCACCGTAGTCGAGTATCATTTTCTGAGCTGCCTTGTCTCCGCTCATGGCGTCCGTGAAGATTCGAGCCCACATAGCGTTCATGTTCGTCCAGTCTTCTTCCTGGAATCCCATCTCCTCCATGTTCTCCTCAAGGCTCTCCCGAACGGCCATATTCAAGAGCAATGATATGGCACTTCTGGCGTCCCTTTTCTTGCGTCTGGCGGCCCCGCTTGCCCTGCCTCCGGCAGCTCCCCTCTTTTTTGCTTCATCCGTGGTTCGGACCGGTTTCAGGTTCTCCGGGTTCCCCTTCGGATTCGCCATATCACCACCTCTCTCCGATGGCAAAATTCAAGCCTCCCATGAAAACTCATAGGAGGCTGTGTGTGCCGTTTTATTCTTCAGGGGTGTTACTATATTCCCGTGCGCTTAGGCACCGGTATTTGCGGCTGTGTGTCGATTGTGGGCGGTACTTACTGAGTTGATTACTGGTGCAATAGGAAAAGGCCGGGGTGTCGGCCCCAGCCCTCCTATTCTGTCACCCGTACAGGGCGACCACCGTATCTATGCCCTTGCGGATCAGTTCATCCGTATCCGCGCCGATGGACTGGTAGAATCGGGGTGCGGTCATGCACTCGTGCGCCCTGGTCATGTCATCGTGCTGCTCCTTCGTGATCCCAAGCCTGAAGCCTTTGGCGATGGATAGTGCCTTTTTCATGTCGCCGGCGGCAACAGCACTACGAACCACATCCGTCTTCTTAACCATGTCTTACCCCTCCATGTGGTCGGGGGGCCAATACTCGCCCTGGTGGGTCGGGTCGGACTTCTTGCCCTTCTGGAACTGTTTGAGCTGCCTCTCGACCTTATCGGACAGGAGCCCGCGCTTCCGGTCAATGTCATACTGAATCTGCCAGCTCCCCTCATCGAACAAGCTGCACTGGTGCGGGGTCAATGCCGCCTGCTCCTCTTGGATCATGTCCACGCTGGTCTTGCCGCGCCGCCGGCCTTCCGGTGTGTGGCAATCGAACGTGTAGTCGGGGACCTTCAGGAACTTCTCGTAGTCGGCCTTGAGCCACTCCAGGTCCTCCGGGCCTGGGATTTCGCCGATGTCGAGCTCCCGGTCCTCCTGGATGAAGTTACAGGCGACGTAGCAAGCATCCCGGTTCTTCCGGGCCATGCACAGCAGTGTCAGCGCCTTGGCAATGAAGATGTAGTCGCGCTGGCCGCCCTTCTTGCCCTTGTTCTTGTAGTCGTCAGCCTGCTTCAGCGCCCAGATTTCCTTGGTCATGATGCCGTAGCAATCCTCAGCGGATACCACCAGCAGGGTCTTCCACAGGTACTCGTAGTAGTTGCTGTACATCTCGTTTGCAGCGTAGCCGGCGTGGTCAAGATCGCCGCGCCTGATCGCTTTCTGGAGCAAACTTCGCATCGTGTACAGGCTATGTCCGCTCACGGTTCTCGGACTAAATCCAGCCATACAAATTCCTCCAATGTGATATTTTTGGGCCCATTTATATTCTACTACATGAGGCGTGATGTGGCAAGCTGGATTTTCGTATTTTTTCAAATTTATTTAACAGCTTTTACTTTATTTTCGCTGATTATCTGAAAAATACAGAACTTTTAATAAGCAAGCGACAACGCTGGTTTTACCTCCGTGTACGACTCCCCATCGTACTCCACCACGGGGAGGCAGGGCTTAATGAACAGCCGGGAAAGGTTACAGGTGTACGCCCCCACGTTCTCATACAGGACGACATCTCCCTCCTGGATTCTCCCCCAGTGCTCATTGGTCAGCACGTCGGTCTCGACGCAGGTGCATCCGACAATCGAGCAGCAGATTTCCTTTCCATTGTCGGAGGTGTTCAGCACCCGATACGGAGGGGACTTGAACTCTCCAGCGAAGCCGAGGTCATACTGGGAGGCGTCAACGCCCGCGTAGATGTCTCCGCCGATCTCCTTCAGATACATGACGCGGGTTGCCATGTTCATGCAGTCAGACACCAGGGCCGTACCGGGCTCGACGATCAGCTCCACGCTCTCGTCCGGGAAGGCTTTCTTGAAGATGGCGCCGACTGCGGAGCCGTAGTCCTCGAAGGCGGGCGTGACCTCCGGAAACTGCTTCGCAAACTCCGGGGACATCCGCCCAAACAGCTTCCCGCCCAGGTCCAGGTAGTCCAAGCTGTCAAACATCCCGGCAATCTCGATCAGCCCGTTCGCCCGCCGGCGGAAGGACTCGACCGACCGGGTGTAGCTAAGGTGGCAATGCAGGCCGGAGATTCTGATGCCGTTTGCTTTGGCGGCGGCCATGATCTCCCGGAACTCATCCTCATCGGGGTCCACCCCGAACCGGGAGCCGTAGCCGATCCCGATGTCGAAGTTCATGCGAATCCCGACGCGGGGCATCTTCCCTACCCTGCCGCTCTCCCGGACGATATTGCGGAAGTCGGCGCTGCTGTCTGCGTTGATGATGCTGCCGCCCAGGATCGCCTTCCTGATGGCCTCGACCGTCTTGCAGACTCCGTTGAAGATGATACGGGACGGGTCCACGCCCAGGGACAAGGCGTAGTCATACTCCATCGGGGATACGACCTCGGCGTAGCCGCCATGCCGGTCAACAGACTTACAGGCATACGGCGTGTAGTTCGTCTTATACGAATAGCCAAGATTCATGTTTGCGTAGCTGCTTCTGAACGCCTGGAGCATATCCTCCACGTTCTTGTCGAACCTGCCGTTCAGAAAGATGTACGCCGGGGCTACCGCCCCGGCGACTTCGTTTAGTGTCATGTCGTTCACCTCGTAACCATTATTTTGACAATGTTTCTGGAGTAGTCGAAGTACCGGCCCCACCGGAGCTTCATCACCTCTAACGACGCCTGAACGTCGTCGTAGGTGTAGAGGGAGCCGCTGGTGTGCGTCTCCTTGTCAACGTAGTCCTTGCAGCACAGCCACTTGGCGTCCAGGCATATCCGGTTGTGCAGGGTCTCTTGCAGAACGTAGTCAACGTCGATGTTCCGCCAAATCTTCGGGTCCATCCTGGCTTTGATGCAGGCGCGGTTGATGAGTTTGAACGCCCCAGGCATCCCAGTCCACGACCACTCGCTCGTGTAGTTGTACGGCACAGCGGTCGGGGGCCCGAAGGCCAGCCCGAGCCGCAGGTCCACGAGCATCTGGGCAATGCGTTCAAACTCGGCCTGGACGGTCTCCGGGGACTCGATGGGCACCGTGTCCTTCTCCCGGTACAGGAACTGGGCGATGTCATCGTCTACGATGGCGATTACATCGTCCTTGGCATAGTCAACGAGATAGTTGAACACCTTGTCGTAGCCGTTTATCAGCTCATCCTCTATGCCCCATACGTTCTGGAAGCCGTTGTCGATGTACTCCTGCTCCTGCGACTTCCTGACAACATGCGTGTACTCCAGGAAGTGCTTGGCTGTGATGGGTCCGCGCTTCGCTCTGCCGACGCTGATGATGTAGACGCCAAACGTGAACTCACCATCAGGTCCCATACGCTTCCCCCTTGTAGGAATACAGGGTGCCATATACTCGCTGCAACCTCATCCCGTAGAGCGGAACGATGTCCTCCGGGAACGGGAGCCCCAGGCCCTGGAACACACCGTACTCAACGATGTTGAGGCCGGCCTTTACAGCCAGCGAGACGGTGGCGCTGATCCTCGGGTTGATTTCGAGCAGCTTCAGCTTCCCGTCCTCATCCCGCTTGAAGTCGTAGCCGATGTTGCCGTTCAGCTTGAGCAGGCGGTTGGCCTCCGTAACGATCTCGGTGGCCTCCGGGCAGTCAACCAGCTCGCAGTAGGTGGTCGTGGCGTACTGCATGGCATAATTCTCGTGGGACGGGGAATAGACCGTCCTTCCGTGGTCAACGAGGCAGAGGGTGCTCATCTCGGTTCCGGTCATATACTCCTGGATCATGTACCGCTCCGGGTTGGTCGATGCAATGTCACGGAACTGGTCAATGGTAATGTAGGGATTGGCCCTTGCCTCACGCCCGCCAGCCTTTGCCACGGCGATGGCCTTTTCGTTGTTCAGCACCTTGAATCCGACGCCCCCGCAGCCGTCCCGTAGCTTCAGAACCACGGACTTATGCGGGTAGCCAAGGCTCTCCAGGTCCTTCGTGGCGGTGTCGGGGTTGAACATGACGTTCTTCGGGAAAACGAACATCCCGCGTTGCTCAAGAAAGTCCTGGCAGCGTTTCTTATCGTTGGCAATCCCAAACAAGCCATCGGAGTCGGTCCAGGGGAACCGGATACCGTGGGCTCCGAACATCGTACCGTGCTCTCTCAAGACGTTGATTTCCTCGCTGATGAGAGGGATGACGATTTCAACGCCGTGCTTCAGGCAGATGGCGAGGATTTCATCGCAGTACCCGGCCTCATAGTACCGAGGCACCTTGTACAGGTGGTCAACGTAGTTCTTCGCCGTGTCATACGGGTTGCAGTCTACGCCGATGATGGTGTACTCAGCGTTCTTGCTGCCGCGAAGCGAATTGCAGGTGGCGTGGGTCGGCCACCCGCATACTGCCGTGAACATAACAGTGATATGTCTCATTCTTCGCTCCCTCCTTCGGTTTCCTCTTTCTTTTCTTCCTTTTTGCCCCAGAGCTTGTTGCGGAACTCGTGATACCAGATCGCCCTGGCTTTGATGGTCCTCTTGTTCGTTACCTTGCAGACCTTCCCACGGATGCCGAGCTTTTCAATCAGCTCGTCGTAGTCGAGCGAGGACTTGCAGACAATCATCACATAGTCGTACTTCTCAAACGGGAGCAGCTCCATCTCCCTCACCCGCCGGTTCTCGACGGGCTTTGTCTTCGCATCCACGATCCCACCGAACGATGGGGCGCCGGTTGACCAATCGGCCAGCATATCCAGGTCCCAGGTTCCTGCATGGGTGTTGTCCTTCACGTTGATTTCGCGGAGCTCCTGCCTGGAGTAACCAATCAGCCGTTTGCAGTCAATCTCGAAGTCGGGCCCGTACAAATTCAGGACAGCCTTCAGACGCTGGTTTCCGGCAATCACGTTGTTGTCCTCGTCAATCAGGAAAATACCAAAATCGCCGTATGCGGCGATGCTTTCCTCAAGCTCAATGAGCTTGTTCTTCGCTATCTTCCGGGGGTTCCCGAACTCAGTCTTCAGGTCTCCGGCCTTCATCCGGCAGCTCTCGATTCTTTTTTCCATACCGGTCCCTCCAAGCTCAGGACTTGTAGAAGCTGTACTCATGGCAGAGTACCATCTTCAAGTCATAGTCGATGCTGTAGTCTGTGACATACTCCTCTCCAAGGAGCATCTTGCACCGCTGGTAGATGAAGTCCGCACCGGCGGCACTTGGGAACGCCAAACCGGAGCTGATCCTCGGGTTGCACTCCAGCAGGACGGGGGTTCCGTCAGACTTCAGGATGAAGTCGAAGCAGGCGTTCCCATCGAGGCAGGTCTCCCGCACGATCCTCTCCGTGATGTCGTAGGCCGCCCGCACCTCCAGCATCTGCCCGTAGGAGTATGCGCCAAGCTCAAAGTCTCCGCCGGAGAATCCACAGACGCCGACCAGCTTTCCGTGGTCAGCGAGGGCAACGGTGTTGTAGTCGGTCCCCCGGACAAACTCCTGTACGATGAGCCAGCCAGCTCCGCGCTCAAGCATGGCTTCGAGCTGGGCCAGCGATATGTGCCCGCTGCAAATCTGTTCATCGACCACGCAGAAGCCAGAGCCGCCCCACCAGCCGTCATGCTTGCAGCAGATGGGCGTGCCCGCCCCTATTTCCTCGCGGAACCGGTCCAGATCGGCCTTGTTCCAACAAACCGCCTGCCTGGGCATATACTCCGGGTAGCGGTCATGCAGAGCGACCTTGCTGTTCACGGCGGCCAGGGTCTCCCTGGAGGCGATGGATACTTTCGTACCGACCGCAGCCAGCTTATCCCTGTACTCCGCAGCCAGCGGGAGCTCGGCTTGCAGGAACGGGATAACGATGTCGATGCTCTCGCTCTTGCAGAGCTCCGTGAGCCAATCGACGTAGCCGTCGGAGTCAATCCTCGGGGCGATGCGGAACTGATCCACGCCGTCCCGGAGAATCTTCTGCTCAGAACTGTCGATGCCGACGACATAGACCTCTCGACCGTCCCGGTTGTTCTTCAGTGCTTCCACAACAGACTTCCTAAGCCTGTTGCAGCCGGTTATCAGAATCTTCATATCCGTCCTCCTACGTTCGCATACAGGAGATTTCGTGCTTCATCGTCACCAACTCGACAATCATCTGGTCGATCTGGGCGACGAAGCTATCCAAGCCATCGCCCTGCCGTGTGGCGGCAGGGGCTTTCGGTGGCGGCTGGACGGGAGGAACATCCCCCGCACCAGCAGGCTTCACGCTGGTGAAGCTCAGGTCTTTTGTTTTCAGCTCCGGGACAAGCCGGTTGATAAACCAGCCGTAGAAGAAGTCATCGGGCAGGAGCCGCGCTTGGACGAACTCCACGGCATCCTCAAGGCCGAAGTACCACATGGTCACACGCCGCGCTCCCTTGCCCCGGCTCTGGAGCTTTACCTTGTCGCAGCTACACCGCTCGGCCATCTTGGACGTTTCCTTCAGGCCGCAGCACCGGGCCGTATCGTTGATGCTGACCATCGGTCTGCCCATATGGACAGCGGCGCGGATGTAATACTGGGCCATCGTTTCGGCGCTGATGATGAAGCGCTGGTCGTCTGTGCGGGTGAAGACGGTGTTATCAAGTACTCTCTTCGCCCCCTTCCGTACAGCGGGCCAGACTCTCATCTAACATTCCGAGGATGTCGATGGCTCCCGCGATCTTCTCAATGTCAACCGCCCCAACAGTCGCATCAGCGATGGCGTTCGTGACGATGACGATGACTTGCCGTACCTGTTTGATGCTCATGTTCTCGCTCCCTTCGTTTTGATTGGAGGTTGACACAGGGCCCGTTCGTGCTATAATTCTGGGTGTCTCCAGCTCGACTGTCGGGCTCAAGCAGCCACCGTTATTGGCAGTAGCGGTGGTTGCTTTTTTGACCTCCTGATTATATTTTCTCACATGAGGTCGAACATGGGCAGTCAAAAAGGAGATTTTTTCAGAAATTATTGACGAAAGGAGCGAATACATGGGGGCAAACCTATATTTCGTGTCGGACGGTACGGCCTCAGCGATGGCCGAGTACCGGTACGACACGGAAGATGAGCTGCAAAAGCTCATCGCCGACAATCCAGAGCTGCTGTTGCGTGGCAGCGAGCCAGATGGCGCCAGGCTCATACTCGTTGCGAGGGAGTATGAGATGCCGGTGAGCGAGGACAGCGCCGTGTGCTACTACCTCGACCACCTGATGGTGGATCATGCCGGGGTGCCAGTCCTGGTGGAAGTCAAGCGGAGCACCGACACCAGGACAAAGCGCGAGGTCGTAGCGCAGATGATCGACTACGCCTCCAGGGTCTCAACCTGGGATGCGGGGGAGCTGCGGGAGCGCTTCCGCGAGAACAACGCAGAGAGCGATTTGCTGGACGAGTACGATACCGACGAGTTCTGGGAGCAGGTGGCGACCTGCCTCAAGGCCGAACGGTGCAGGCTGGTCTTTGCGGCCGACCGTATCCCTGGCACCCTCAAAAGGATGATCGAGTTCCTCGACCGGAGCATGAACAGCATTGAGGTCTACGGCGTGGAGCTCCGCCAGTACAAAACGGACAATGCGCTGCTGCTTTCCTCAAGCGTCATAGGCAACACCCTGGCCGAACAGCGAAAGGCCGTTTCTGCGGGGAATCGGGTCTCCCGCTCGTGGACGCTGGGCGAGTGCCTGGACAGTCTCAAGAAGCATGGCCTGGAAGCTGTGACGCAGGCGGTCGAGGACATCTGGAACTTTGCGGCCAACGACTTGGTGCTGGTCTGCAAGTTCCGCAACGGCAAACGACCGTCCTTCAGAGGCTACCTTGGCGATTGGGCGCTCTTCGAGGTCACAGCATGGTGGCGGAAGCAGGTCTACGTCTGTACGCTCGACCTCTTCCTGCCGGACCATGTTCGGCATCTTGACGGGACCGAGTGGGACGAGGCAAAGCTACGGGCACTGTTCACGGACATCCCAGGTGCGGACGCTGCCAGAAACAAGGGGCTGCTCTGGGAAACGCCAAAGTGCGTGTACTTCGACCTGCATCTGATGGGGGACTCTGACTTTTCCACAGCGTTCAAGCGGATGCTTGTCAAGCTGCGTGACATCAGTGCTGATGCGCTGAACAGTCAATATAAACAATTAATTTTACCACACGCCCCGCTAATTTAGCGCTTTTGTCGAATTGCACAAATCAGAGGCAGAAAGAACGCAAGGGCACTCGTCCCTTGCGTTCTTTTACGCCCTACACCTTAACATTTTTCCACAGGCATTGTCAAGGCAGCTTTTTGGCATGGGGCGAACCGCTGTTCAGATACGGGGCAGGATACCTCATGTACGTTGCCAGACTGACGGTCACAAGAGCAACGGCGCAGGCGATTGTGCCGGGGACGGTGGCGCCCAGGCCAAAAGGCTGACCGGCCAGCTTCCATCCTACGGTGACGGCGAAGCCGCCAATCATACCGGCCAGGATTCCAAAAGCCGTGGCCTTACGCCAGAACAATGCCGCCATAGCTGGGAGGCCGACCGCCGCCGCGTAGAAGGCCCAGGCGAACATCAGGACATCATAGGCACTCTTGATGTACAGGGCGATGGCAAGAGCCCCGAGGGCCAGGATCACGGACAGACGCCGGGACCATCGTATCTCCTGCCGCTCAGTCATCTTTGGCTGGAAGATCGTGCCTATGTCATGCACCAGCGTCTGAACAGACACCAGGAGGTAGCTGTCTGCCGTGGACATCATCACCGATAGGATACCGGCGAGTGCCAAACCAGTCAGGCCGGGCGGGAGTATCGTGATTGCCAAGGCCGGAATCACGGCGTCCGGGCTGCCGTACTCGTTCACTACGTCCGGGAGAATCTGCTGGGCCATGAGTCCCATCAGCAGGACCAGAACGATGGTCACAGCGTAGACGGTCGTTCCGAGGAACATCCCCTGGCGGGCGGTCTTCCCATCCTTGGCGGCGAAGGCTCGCTGCCACATCTCGGCCCCGGCCATCGTGAACACCAGATATGTCACTATGTCTCCGAGGATACTCCCGTCGATATGTGGGATGAGGTAGGACTTGTCCAGGGCGCTCCAGAAGCTCCCGAAGCCGCCGAGGGAGTTCAAGCCTGCCGTCGGGACGAGGATATACACGAAGGTAATCAGGACCACGAACTGGATCACATCCGTGTAGACCACGCCTATCATGCCGGAGGCGGCGGTGTACACCAGGAAAATCACCGTGGCAATCAGGGCTCCAGCCTCATACGAGATACCGGCCTGTCCCCCGAGCAGCTTGATGATCGTGGCGGTGGCTGTGACCTGCGCGGCCACGGTGCCCATCATGGCGAAGGCGACCATAGCAGACAGGAGGCACTTGGCGGCGTTGCCAAAGCGCCTGCCAAACAACTCTGGGATGGACCTTACGCCGTACCGCTCGCCTACCTGCTGTATGCGTCCGGCGTAGGCTGAGAAGGCGAACATCCCAATCATGTACGGGATGGCGGTCGCCACACACTTGAAGCCCTCCGTGTAGGCGATACCGGCCCGTCCCAACATGGCACTGCCGCCGAGGGTCGTGGCGCAGACGGTCGCCATGAGGACAAACGGCCCGAGCGACCGCCCAGCCACATAGAAGTCGTCCGTGTTCCTGATCCTCTGTGCAAGGCAAACGCCGACTACGACCATGACGATCAGGTAGACGGCCACGATTGCCAAATCCAATGCGCTAATCTGTCCTACAATCATGTTCTTTCTTCCTTTCGTTACTCAAAATATCCGAAAATCAGGGCGCTCAACTGCCGGAGGGCGTCGCGCTTGTCCCGATAGACGGTGCTGGGGTCAACTTTCTCCTCTTCCGCGATCTCCTGCGGGGTCTTGGGTTCATCGACGAGGTACAGCCCCCGGATGACACGGAGCTTACGGGCGTCTTCCGGCTTCCGGGACTTCTGGCAGACGGCCTCAAAGCAACTGAGCATGGTATCGACATGGCGAATGAGCAGCCGGGTCTTTGCCACGCTCTCCTGGACGCTCCTGACGGACGGCGCCTTGCCCTTCCCCCCGCAGTCCATGATGTCGAGCAGGGTGTCGAGGTCAAGGTCGTCGTCCACCTGGGAGGCGTCGTAGATGGCGCTCTCGCTGTGAATCACGAACTTTCGGTAGTTCTTCATCAACAGCTCCGTGTTGTGCAGCCGCTTGTTCTTGGCGGCCTTCTTGACTCTTTCGGCTTCCTTGTGGTACTGCTCAATGGCAATCCGAGAAGCCGTTTCGATGATCTCCTTGCGCTGGGCTTCGCTGATTTTCGGTGTGGTACTGGACTTTTTCATGCCCTGCCTCCTTGACTTCTCAAGCAATAACTGCTACAATGATGACGCTATTCATACAGCGGCTTTGCTTTCCGGTCCGGGGGCAGGGCCGCTTTTTACGTCGTGGGCTGCATTACATCTTGCGCATCCCCAGGAGCTGCATCCTTCCTGCCTTCCCTCTTGAGCATATCTTCATATTCCCAGTATCCCAACGGCTCGTAGCCTGGGTGAGATGCCTCGAACTCCTCAATCATTTCTTCGAGCTTCCTTTTGCTGATTTTCCGGCCGGTGAAGACATAGCACCGGTTCAGTTCTTCTTTTGTGCTGGCACCGATCTCCGCGATCTCTTCTCCCACTACCTTTTCAGCTTCTGCAACGCGACCGTCCCAATACTGCCCATAACAGTGCGTAACCGACCCATCCTTCATAGGGAGATCAAACTCACGTCCACCAAACGCTTTCATGTGAGGTGTCGGCCGGTCATAGTACAGGCAATCGTAGAAGACGCCTTGATCGTCGGAGCCGATAAGCAGGTCCCTGTGCCTTTCGTAGGTGAGCTGCCCGACCGGTTCGTCAAAGACGATCCAGAGCCGAGAGTTCGCCTTAACCAAATCAACAATTTTCATGCTGTGCCTCCTTCTTTCGCCCAACGGCGAGCTTATCTCCGGGGTAGAGTTCGTTGTACCGCTCCACCAGCTTGTGTACGACATAGGCTTGCACTTCAGTTTTCCGTTTCAGCTTGTTATACTTGTCAGTTGCCCGGTCGA
This sequence comes from Oscillospiraceae bacterium, assembly GCA_022800665.1. Lineage (GTDB taxonomy): Bacteria > Bacillota > Clostridia > Oscillospirales > Oscillospiraceae > Pelethomonas. The sequence continues at coordinate 8,766 of JAAWQS010000178.1, read as the reverse complement.
TGTGCTTCAGCCAGTTTTGCTTTGCCCAGAGCTCGAACCATTCTCTAATCAGGTCGATCATGCCTACCTGTACTCCTTTCCGGTGGCCTTGTCCTTGAGGGTGATTCTTCCGACCACCTCGAAGCCTGCCAGCTCCGCCGCGCCCTTCATGACCTGGATCAGCCTTCCGATCACAGCAAGACGGTCCGTCTCTTTCTGCCGTTCATCTCGAAGGATGTTGCCCAAGGCTGTTCCGGGCGTTGGGTCGCTGTAGCCCTCTGCGTTTTTATACACAGTCTTTCCCTCCCTTGATGATCTGGAACGTGGCGCGGATGGCCTGCGCTCTCTTGTCCTCGGCATCTGCTCGTCGCTTCAGCTCTCGTTCTCTGGCCTCTATAGCCTTTTTCGCCTCGATGTGCTGAGGGCAGGTGCCGTGCCATTGGTCTGGCTTGTGGAGATCGCCGTCGTAGTGGCGGCACTCGTCGCAGCTAAAACACGGCTCTGTCGTTTCTCCGGGTGTGAAATACCACGAGAGAAGTTCGACGCTGTTGGCGCAGGTATCGCAAAGGCATCCATAACAATGCGTGGCACCGCAGCCCCTTTTTCTGTCGGCCACTTGCTACTTACCATCCTGTGCAGCCGCGATTCGGTCGGCGAGGCGCTCCAGCTTCCGGGCTTTCTGCTCTTCAACTTCCTCCGCGCACTTATGCAGGAGAATCATCTGACCAAGCATGATATAGACATCGGCAATCTCCTCAGCTATGGCCTCCTTGTTCTGCTTGCCCCTGGCGCTCTTGCATAGCTCCTTTTGCAGCTCGCTCATTTCCTCGAATACCATGAGCGTCTGCGCCTCCGGTCCCCACTGTTTGAGCGCAGCCTTATAGATTTCGATTTCTGTCATGTCGTACCCCCCTTATCAGGCTCCGTTGACGTATCCACTCCGACAACCCACCGGCTGACCCAGTTGCCACACGCATAGGAGCTGAACGGATAGGTCTTCTTGCACGGCTTCCCACAGTTTTCGCAACACTTTACGGCGGGCATCGCAGGTACTCTCATCCACCATGTCGGTTGCAAGCAAGCAGGCTCTGTGAACACCACAGTATTCGGAATACCCTCCACGATGCGGCCGTCATCAAGCTCGATGATGGCAACGGTGTAGTTGCCAATGCCAGCCTCCCCGCAGTCCTCGAAGTCATTGGCCCACTGGTGGAACAGGCCCTCTACAGGAACCCTCTTTCTGTCTTCCACAATGACGGCTTTACATCTTCTCATTGCTATCCTCCTCTCTGCAAATGAACGTCAATGAGCGGACAGTCATCTCTCCGCTTTTCTCTCCCCTCGCAGTTAGATACCATCGTGCAGTCGTTTGGGATTGCTCTGCAACGGAACCCGCGATTCTCTCCGCCGAAGTCTTGCCAGTAAGAGGCGAAGCACCGGAAACAATTCTTTGGGAGCGTTGCGTCTGCGATAAATACGCCCACGACCGCTCCTCCTCAGTCCATGACGGTGACGTAGGTATCGCCACGCTTGTTCAGCTCCAAGTCAACGGGGCTTCCGCAGTTGAGGCAGGGCCAGTCGAAAGACTCGTCGGTGATGTTGGTGTGGTAGGTGAAGTCGCTGCCGCACTTACATTTGAGGTGCAACGGCTTGAGGCCGCGCATCTCAGTGGTTTTGCCACACTTATTACAATAGTTCCGGCTGGCTGGGATTTTGGCGCAGAAGCCCTTGATTTCTCCGCAATGCTCACACTTGATGAGCAGGAAGCCCTTATAGGTCGAGGGGCCTGCCTGCGGGGTCTCGTCCTGCTGATCGTCCGCCTTGTGCTCCGGCTGCGCCCCTGCCTTAAACTTTCCGAACATCCGCTCCACCCGGCTGTGCGGGCTTCCAATAACCAACGGGGCTTTCTCGGGCTCCGGCTTGGGCGGGATCACCTCTGGCGCGACGGGCTGCGGCGGTTCCTTTGTCTCCGGCTCCTGCCCGGAAGCATACTGGATGGCCTGCTGCATGAGGGCTGTCACTTTGTCCTGGGGCATGGCGAACTTCATCTCCCCGAACGGCGTTATCATCGTTACTTGCACGGAATCTCCTCCTATGATGTGTATTCCAAGGCTCCTCTTGAGGGCCTTGTCGATATTCTGCATCTCCTCTGCGGTCACGCTCCCGATCCGGCGCTCAAGCCTGCTCTTGCATACCGTCACAATCTGCTCGCACAGGGCCAGCGACGGTCTCTCCGCAGAGTTAATGCGAACGTGGGTCGGAAGGCTTGCCTTTTCTCGCGTCGTGAGGTAAACCATCTCCACGATGGAGGCATACTTGTTTCCGGCGTTATTGCTGACGACAACCGCCGGGCGGTTTGCCCGCTGCTCGCTGCCCGTCGCTGCTCCGCCCCCGACATAGAAGATGTCTCCCCGTTTCACAGTCGGTTGCAATCAGTACCCCCCCCCCGCGCATTTCGTCCACGGGAGTTCCCGCCGCATATTCTCCTCGCCGACGATGGGCTTGAGGCTGTCTTTCATAAAGACCGCAGCGTGTGTGATGTCTGCCGCCTCGCAGATGTTGTCCACCCACGCTTTCTCCGGGGTGATCTTCCCTGCCCGGTTCCCGGTCTCCGCCCCAACGATAATGAGGCGGTCGCTGCCAAAGCTCCCGAGCCCTGCATCAAGGTATTCATGCAGCGGTTCAATGCTCAAGAACGTGTTCAGGAATATCGAGCCCTTGAATCGCTTGCTGTACATCCCTGTAACGGTGCTGCCATACCAGAAGTTTTCCTCGCGGGGAAGCAGCGCCAGCGCATCGAGCTGGGCATATCTCTCCGGGTACTTGGTGAGGAACATATAGCGGTGCTGCGGGGCGGCCATGCAAGCGTCCAGCACATCGACAATCCATCTCGTCGGGACCCAGGGCCCAAACAGGTCTGCCATGGAACAAACGAAGATGGTTCTTCCTTTGGTCTTCCTGGCCGGCTCTTCCAGGCGGTAGCGATGGAACGTGGGGTCAAATCCATAGGGGTATGGGTCTATCGCGTCGCCGCTGCCCAGCTTTTTCGGCTTCATCATCGGCTCTCCCAGGAAATGCTCGCCACCATCTCCTGCCCCGCACCCAAAGCGGTTCGCCACCCGTCTGGCATAGCAGTATTCGCACCCATGCTTACAGCCGGTGACGGGGTTCCAGGTCATGTCACACCACTCAATCTTTGTGTCGTTCATGTTTGCTGTTCTCCTCCCTCCAAAATCTTCTTGACCGCCCGGAGCTGGGCGAGGGTGTACTCTTTGACTTTCAGCCAGTTTGTGGCCTCCTGCACCCAGCTTCGCAGGTCGTTCAGCTCGTTATACTCGTCCACAGCCTCGGTCGTCAGGAACAGGAGCCTGGGAGAGCCCCAGTCCTTGTCCTCCGTGAGACAATCGGTAAGGCCAGCCGGCTCGCAAAACCGCGTTTCCTGCCTTCCGGCTTCTGTTACGGTGACATACTTCCTGCCGACCTTAATGACCTCCACAGCCGTCGCTTTTCCGTCGTTCCTGCGTCGGCCGTCTCCGAGGATGTAGGCGGTCTGCCCGACCTTGAAATCCTTGATCGTCATATGGTTGCCTCCTATACGATCCGCTTGAAGAACACCGAGTTGAAGCGGGTGCCAGGAAACTCCTTCAGCTTGATTTTGCTGGACCAGCCACCGACACAGATTTCCTCAACCTCATACGGCACTCCTTCAGCCAGCAGCTCATTTGCTTCCTTACGCTCATACTCCATGCCGTTTTCCGGGAAGGCAAAGACAACATTGCATCCGCTCTCACAGTGGATCGGGTCTTCTTTGTCCTCTACGCAGTCGGAGCACTCCCACTGTCGGTCGTAGTCAAGGGTGACGCCCTTCAATTCCCTTCCGCACTTGGGGCATTTCGGCGTAAATTTGTAAATCATATTTGCTTCTCCTTTCTATCATTTCAGGTCAAGGCTGACCTTTAGTGCTTCATTCAGGAGCTCCTCCTCCGTCGTACCGGCCACACTCCCCATGTAGTTAATCAGGCACCGCTTCTCGATGGTCAAGATACGCTCACACAGGGCGGTGCTTGGGCGGTTGACACCGTGGCTGGCACCCAGCTTAACGTGGGTCGGCAGCTCCTTCTTGTGTCGGCTCGTGACGATCACGACGATGACCTCGGTGCTGCTGGCGTTCCCAGCATCGTTCTGGACGACAACTACCGGACGGATGCCGCTCTTCTTACTGAGCGGGTCCCTGGCGAGGTCAGCCATGTAGATGTCACCCCTGCGGACTGGTGCCTTCCTGTACATCGGCGCCCTCCTCACTGGCCTCCACCTTGCTGTAGGCTTCCTCGGCCGCATTTATCAGCTCCTTGGCTTCGTCCAGGCGGATGCTCACAAGAACCTTCTTCTCGCCAACCACGATGCTGAACAGGCCGCGATCCTTGCTGGCGATGAGCCTGCACCAGCTCTTCTCGGTCGTCTTCCTCGCATCGAGCTTTCTGCCAAGAGCGGTCTTGAGCTTGGCAACCCCGCAGTCGGTCATCATCTCTACGGTGTCGTTCGTCCCGGATACCAGGAACGGGACTCTCTCAATCTTCCCCATTCAATCGTCTCCTTCCAAAATCGACTCCATCTCTTTCAGTCGCGCAGCGGCATCATGCTTGCGGTAGGACAACCCGGTGAACTGCATCGGGTACAGCCCGTTGAGCCGGTCATAGATGCGGGACAGCCTCATGTTGCTTGGCGACCTGATCTCTGTCAGCGTCAGGTTCGTCGTGATGATGAGTGGCTTCTCCTCGCGCACCCTGCTATCAACGACGTTGTAAACATTCTCAAGGGCGAAGTCTGTCCCACGCTCGGCCCCAAGGTCGTCGATGATGAGCAGCTTCGCCCTGTTCAGCTTTCGGATCAATGCCTCATTGTCGTTGCTGAAGTTCTGCATGGCATCCAGCAGCTTGATGAACGAGGTCATCACCACCGATACCCTTCTTTCGAGCAGGTAGTTGGCGATACAAGCGGCCGAGTAACTCTTCCCGGTTCCGACATCTCCCCAAAACAGGAGGCCCATGTTCTTCTCCAGCATTTCGTCGAAGTGCTCCGCATACCGGCGGCACAGCTTCAAATTCCTGGCGTTATCCTTATCTACCCGGTAGTTCTCAAACTTAGCCTCACGGAACGCGGTATCCATCAGGCTGTTACGCTTGAGCTCTTGGACAAGCTCCATCTCCTTCTGCTCCCGGAGCTCCCGCTCCTCTCGCTCAATCTCTGCCCGCCGGCAAGCACAGGGGGTCGGGAGCTTCCTCATGTGCTCCTCCGGTCCGAAGATTCCGGCCGGCATCCGCGCTTCACACTGTTTGCGGGTATGGCACCTTCCGCAGACGAGGAAACCTTCCTCGTCCAGGTAGTCCTCGGCTCTCTTCGGATTGTCTTTCTCTGCCATCGCAATGATCGGAGCCAAAATGTTGATGTCCCTGATGCTATCCACCTCGTCCATTCCTCCATTCTTCAGGAACAATGTCAGACAGCCCATCAACCGGTCTCGGCTGCGGCGCCTGTGGTTTAATCATGCCGGGGTTTTCGTCCCGGACCCGCTCCCATACCCAATTCAGGATGGTCCGGTAGTCGCTGGCATACTTCTTTCCGCTTGAGCCCTTGTAGTTGTCCAAAACGTCAATCATCCGCTTGACGGCTTCTTCGCCAAACTTTTCGACCAGTTTTCCGTACTCCTCTTCGGTCAGCGTAACAAATTCGGCGTACTTCTTCTTTTCCACCTTTGGCTTCGGTTCCTTCTTGGGCTTCGGCTCTTTCGGAGGGGCAACGGGTACAGACTCAGGTTCTTCGTCCGTGGGAGCTGGTGGACTTCCTCCATCAGCTTCCCTCTTGGCCTGCCTCGCTTCCCGCCGGCGCTTCGTATCCCTGGCCTTTTCGCGCTGGTACTTGTACCACTGGGCCTGCCAGTCCTCCCAGTCATGGAAATACAGCTCACCGTCCATCCTGTCTATCCATCCGGCCTCGATCATGTTCTCCACAAACTGGTCGCTGTCGATGCCCTTCGAGAGGAACGGGAGGGCGACAAGGGCGATGTCCTCCTCTGTGCTGTCGCGGATGCGGCCACTCTGGTCGGCGTTCTTTGCCCCCCACAACCAAACCGCGCTGAGAACGCCAAGGGCCTCGCCCTTTGAGCACCCGGCCAGCCTTGCCAATTTGCGGAGCTTCGAGCCGTCAACAGAATCATGGACGCTGATCCACATTTGCTTCACCTGCCTTTTGACGCTTTGTTGCATTTTCGGTAATCAGTATCTGCTAATATGCGATTTCGTAACTATCGGGTAAAAAGAAACGGCCCCTGCCGGTTCCGTTTTCTTTCCCGTTACTCTGAGCCGTTCTGCGATGCGATGCCATCAGCATCGGAGGAGTCGTCTTCGGTTTCTTCCCGGTACGGCACGTCGCCATCGAAGAAAATCGTGAAGAACTCCTCCTTACTGAGGCCGAGAGCGGGCCCCAGCCGCCGGGCGTCTTCCAGCGTTACGGGGCAAACGCCGCGCTCCCGGAGATTGTAGGCAGCCATGGAATTGCCGATAGCTTCAGCCATCTCCCTCGTGGTCTTCCCGTGGCGGATACGCGCACATTTCAGCTCAATCGGATTCACTTCATACACCTCTTTCTGCTTCGTAGTGTTGGTTGTTATGGGGGGATGGTTATATCATATCACAAGAATTGTAATTGTCAAGGAATAAATTGAGTTTTCGTAATTTTGTTGCAATATGGACAATAATATGCTATAATTATAATAATATCGAAAGGTGGAGGATGACATGGACTTCGATAAAACCATCAAGGAGAATCTACGCACTATTATCAGGCAGCGTGGCGTCACTCAAGCGTGGCTCGCTGAAAAAACGGACACGACAACGGCCACTGTCTCCAGATACCTGACTGGCATACACAGCCCGAGAATCGAACTGATCGCAAGAATGGCGATGGCGCTCAACGTATCCGTAGACTATCTGTTGGGGCTTTCTGAGTCTTCCATCCCGAATGAGCCTCCGACGCCGGAGATGCGGGCAATCATCTCGTCATACAGCCGGGCAAGCGCCTTCACCAAGAAGATGGTCTGGATGCAGCTTGAGCCTGTCATGACGGAGGAGGAGCGGTCTGCCATGCCAGAGTTCGTCGATGCTCCGCCTGTAAGCGATGAACCGGATTTTGATAACGAGCAGGGGTCAAGCGATGATCCTGCATGACGAGTAGGGCCCTGCCGGAGTGCAGGGTCCTCTTACGTTCTTTGGTTCTTTTTACGGTACTGGTATAGGTACTGGTATTGGTATTGGTAGCCACCGGATGTCAGCGGGTTAATCGACCGCGTGTCCCAGGGTTTTTCCACCTGACATCCGGCGGTTTTTCTGGCAAGGAGGTTGAAGCAATCAACGTGTCTACTCAAACGAAAACGCCACAATTCGGCGCTGCCTACATCCGTGTGTCCACTGACGATCAGGTCGAACTTTCCCCGGAGAGTCAGTTGGAGGAGATCAGGAAGTACGCACAGCGCGAGGGCATCTTACTACTCGAAGACCAGATATACATTGACGCCGGCATCTCAGGCAAGAAGGCCGACAAGCGGCCTGAGTTCATGCGGATGATTGCCACAGCCAAGTCGCAGGACTGCCCATTCTCCGTCATCCTGCTCTGGAAATACTCCCGCTTCGCCCGGAACCAGGAGGAGAGCATCTTCTACAAATCAATCCTGCGCTCCAAGTGCAACATTGACGTGGTGAGCGTTACCGAACCGCTGATCGCCGGTCCCTTTGGCTCCCTCATCGAGCGCATCATCGAGTGGATGGACGAATTTTACTCCATCCGCCTCAGCCAAGAGGTCAAGCGCAGCATGAAAATCAACGCAGAGCGTGGGCGGCTCCAGGCTACCCCGTCTTTCGGCTACAGCGCCAAGGACGGTATCCTGATCCCGAACGAGGACGAGGCCATTTACATCCGCCGCATCTTTGACAGCTTCTTGGCAGGCAAGGGCATCTATGTCATCGCCAGGGAGCTCAACGCCATGGGCGTCCGCACTCACCGGGGCAATCCCTTCGAGAACCGGACCGTGGAGTACATCCTTCGCAATCCCGTCTACATCGGGAAGCTCCGCTGGAACCCAGCGGGGCGGACCCGGCGCGATTTCTTCAACGAGAACATCATCGTAGCCGACAGCGAGCACGAGCCGCTGGTCAGCACTGAGACCTGGGAGGCGGCCCAGCGCCGGCTCGACGAAATCAAGGCCCAGTGGGGCTACAAGGCCCGCCCGACCTCCGAGCTCAAGGGCTGGACCTCCGGCATCGTGCGCTGCGCTTCATGCGGAGCCACGCTGATCTTCGCCCAGCCTCACTACTACAAGTGCAACAACTACGCCCGTGGCAGATGCAGGCACTCCCAGCACGTTCGGGCCGAGGCCCTGGAGGAAGCCATCATCGCCCGTCTGACGAAGGACGCAACCAGCACCTCTCCCCTCGCCTACAACATCACCTACACCAACGCCAGCGGCGGGCATGAGCTGGCCCGCCTGGAGGCAACTGTGAAGCAGCTCCGCGCGAAGCGCGGGCGGCTCCAGGAGGCATACTTGGCCGGCGTCCTGAACCTGGAAGACTTCTCCGTTGCGAAGACCGACATCGAAGGCTCCATCTCCAAGGCAGAGGCTGAACTGGATGAGCTCCAGGCCAGGTCCGACACGGACATCGTGGAGAACCAGCTCCAGACCGCTATCGCCCAGGCACTGGCTACGCTCCAGTCTCAGGATGCCTCTCTGGAGGAAAA
>JAAWQS010000108.1 GCA_022800665.1 Oscillospiraceae bacterium | reverse complement strand
GGTTCGCTTCTACTTCCTCGAAATATTCGACTATTTTCTGCTTTCCCATTCTTCTATTATAGCTCGTTTTTATCCCTTTTGCAAAAATTGATTTCCGTGAGTCGTAGCCCAGATAAGTGGTGAACGATTCTTTGAGAACGTCCTTTACATGGCCCTCGCATACAGAGGTGTGGTGTTTGGATCCGCCTCGGGCCAGTTTGATGAGCTTGTTCTGCAAATCGGGAATCTCCGCCACGCCGCCACAGCCGAAGAAAGCGTCCTCAATGGGATCGTCCGTAAATTTGGCCTCGGAGGCGTAGACAACGATCTTCCCGTCCTTGGTCTGGCAGTTGGAGATGGTAATGGGCATGGGCTTGATGCGGCCCTCGTTGCAGCCCCAGCCGGAACCCGGATCGTTCTTGGCGAACATCTTGTGCTCGGTGACGATACCTTTGCCAGTCATGAGGCTTTGGGCTACGGGACCGCAGTGGAACAGGATCACCTTGTTCTCATTATCACCGTAGTTGTTATTCCAGTCCAGAACAGTGGCCGCGCCCTCGGTGGCGAGGCTCATAGCCCGCATAGTGATAGCGGAACACATATCAATCTCGCAGGAAGCTACGATCCCCCGGTCGTTCAGCTCACTGGGCAGCACGCAGGGGCAGATCCGCAGGTAGGTCTCCATCTTGTTCCAGCACCGCAGGGCCAGCGCGTCCAAATGGTACTCCTCGATGTACTCGTCCAACACCACGGCCACTTTTGCCAGCGTTGCCATGTTGCCGGCGGGAACCTGGGAGCAGTCGGTGTAATTTTGCAGCCGTTCAACCTTCGCCAGGACAGCGGGATCATCGTCCCGTTTCTCCCGAACTTTGGCGAACAGTTCACTGAGGTCGAAGGATTCCACGTTGATGCCGTGCTTCTGCATGGCGATCTCGTCAAAACGGACGGTCTTGAAGGCAGTTGTCCTGGCCCCGATGCAGCCCAGGTTGAAGCGCTTCATACCATTTACTACCCGGCAGATGGCGGCGAAGTCCCGGAGATTCTCCTGGAACTCAGGGGACAGCGGATGCACCACATGGGGCTTGAGGACGGTAAAGGGGACGTTGTACTGGGTGAACACATCCGTGACGGAGAACTTGCCGCAGTAGGCATCCCGGCGGTGGGCAAAGTCCATTTTGCCAATCTCGTCCGGGTATGCCTGCATGAGAATAGGAACGCCGGCATTCTGGAGGGCGGTGATGGCCCCATTCTCGTCGGCGAAAATAGGCATGGAGAAAATCACACCGTCGTACTGGCCCTGGCGCTCCTTGAGCCACCTGGCGTACAGCAGCCCCTCGTCCCGGGTCTCCACACCGCCGTAGCGGGTCAGGTTCTTGTCCATCATAATGTAGTCATAGCCCGCATCTGTGACAGCTTTCACCATGTCGTCCCGTGCGCCGTAAATCAGTTCGCCGGGCATGAAACCCCGGTTGCAGAAGCAGAGTGCAAAGGTCATTTTCTCAGCCATTTTGTTTTTCCTCCACAAAATCAAATTTCACTGTGTTTGTAATGGTTTCAAAGGCTTTCAGCGCCGGAAGCGTTCCGTTTTTCCGCTCCGCGCTGCGCCCCATAATGTAGCAGTTGGTGGGTTCCAGACCCAGCACATAGTCACCGCTGGCCATGCTGCTCCACTGGGAGAGGATGGGCAGCGTATCCCCGCTCCATGAGATGGTCATTTCTACGCTCAATTCCGGATTCCGGAGCGTCGCCCAAAACTCGTTTTGCATCTTCTGGAAGAAGACCCGCTCCTCCTCGCCATCAATGGGGGGGTCAAATTCGCACGCCCGGCCCAGGCCGGCCTTTGCAAATTCCGTGCGGGGGATGGTCTGCCGACCTTCCGGCAGGATCAGTGTTGCTTTTTCACTGAGCAGCGGGTAGCCGAAATTGCAGTGATAGATCTGCATGATCTCCTCGTCCCTCGGCGTCAGGTTGGATACCTGATCCTCCACCGTAATGCTGGTTCCGAAGCAGGGAACCCGGATGGTTCGCCGCACCTCCAGCACATGACCGAAGAGCGCTGTCTCCCGAATGATCCCCTTGACGATGATCTCGTCATTCTCCACACTGGCACAGACCTGTTCGGCCGCCAGACCGTGGTAACGGCCATGGAGCGGATGCCACTCATCCCTGTCTTGGTTTGCCGGGCCCGCACTGCGGAGTCCGCAGGTGTAGAGCAGCACGCCGGGGAATGTGTGCAGGAACTCAGTTTCGTAGGGTGCAATCACGGCAGGGCTGTCATAGCCGTTTTTGCTCATCCAGCTCATGTTGACGCCCCTGTAGCGGCACTGCCCGATATCCAGACCGGTATCCGGCAGGATGTCTATCTGCAAGCCGCCAGCGGTGCAGACCTCAATTACCTCACAGCCCTTGGCCCGGCCTTCCCGGAGCCCTACCCAACGCAGAGTATAGAGCTGCCGGGTGTGGCCAATGTAGCCGGTTTTCATCTGTTGTTCCAGTTCAATCGCCTCCATCGTTTTTCTTGCAGTTCCATTGTAGCTTCCGGCGGGATGTTCTGTATATATAAATTTGTTCGTTTTACTTTGATTTTGTTCGGAGGTGTGGTAGAATAATTTCATAAAAATTTGTGCAAACTGTCGAGGCACTGTCATGATCTCTATTTTTGATTTGAAAAAGCTGTCCGGCCTGCTGTGGGATTTTTACGCCATCACCAACATCCGTATCACCGTTTTTGATGAAAACCTCCAGGAGCTAATCTCCTGCCCGGAGAATATCCCGCCCTTCTGCCAGATGATCCGCTCCTGTGGGGAGGGTCTGGATGCCTGCGCACAGTGCGACCAGGAAGCCTGCCGCGTTGCCGCAAAAAAGCAGAACACCCACATATACCAGTGTCACGCCGGTCTGACGGAGGCTGTGACACCGTTATATGTGGATGACGTGCCGGTGGGGTATCTGCTGTTCGGACATGTCTTCGATTACCCCTCTGTTGCGGACGGATGGGAGGCTGTGCGAAAATGCTGCAGAGCGCTGCCGTTGGATTTTAAGAAGCTGGAGCGGGCATGTAAAGAACGGCCTCTGATTTCCCGCAGCTATGTCCTCTCCGCCACACATATCCTGCACGCAGTGGCATCCTATCTGATCCTGGAGCAGATGGTCACGCTCCGGGAGGACCGCCTTGCCGTGCGGCTGAATGCTTACATCAATGCCCATTATACCGAGCCGCTGAAGGCGGCGGATTTGTATCAGAAGCTGGGGATTGGCAAGACGCTGCTTTACGAAATCTCCAGGCAGCTTTATGGAACCGGGGTGGCTGCGCAAATCCGGAAACTGCGGATAGACCGGGCGAAGGCCCTTCTGGAAGACGAGCGGCGTATCCCTCTTGTAGAAATTGCAGCCGATTGCGGATTCACTGACTATAACTATTTCATTACAGTATTTACACGGGAGACAGGATGTTCCCCTGGTAGTTATAGAATTTCATCAAAAGCAGCAAGAAAAGAGGGGTGAAAGCCGGTCTTGTCGCTTATTTTTTCACGTCCCAGCCCCACGCGCCTTGTGTTGCATAGCAGACATAGCCCTCACCCAACACATCCTTACGGAAAACATCCTTCAGCTCATCCACAGACCAGAGATAACCGCTTCCCTCTGGACGCTGGATCTGCTGTGTCAGCTCAGGCCGGGTATATCGGGCAATTTTCCCGGAAGATTTGATATTGAAAATTTCACCGCTGATATATCCCGCTTCTTCTGTCGCAAGGTAGGCGATAAATGGTCCCAGGTTGATAGGATCACCGTGATCGTTTTCCACCACTTTTAAGAGTCTGGGGTCTGGGTCCTGCCCGGTCGCAGCCTTGATATTCCGCATCATCTTGTTGTACTCAACCGCATGGGCAGGGGAAGCGCCTTCTGGGCAGTAGAAATTGACCGTAATACTATGCCGGTACAATTCTTTGGAGGCAGCCCAGCTCAAGCCAACAATACCAGCATTGGCGGCAGTATATGCATCATTATCCACAAGACCCGTCCAGGCAGAGGAGCCGCAGTTGAAAATGCGCCCGAAGCCCTGCTCGATCATGTGCGGTACGGCATAGTGCATCATCAGAAATGCGCCGCGCAGCTTGGGGACAGTCAGATAATCCCATTTTTTCTCATCCAGCGACACAATGGAGCCGGAACCAAGTCCCGCCGCGTTGTTGACCACGATGTCAAGCCGGCCCCAGGTATCGATGGCCAGCTGCACCAGTTTTCTGGCATCCTCTTCTTTGGAAACATCCCCATAGAAATGGATCGCCTCGCCGCCCTCCTGCCGGATCAATTCCGCAGTTGCCTCCGCATCTCCGGAGAGAGATAGCATCTGCTTCCAATCCTCCTCCGGCATAGAAGCTCTATCGTACTTCAAAATACTTTCCGCTTTGGGACTCCTGTTATTTGTGATAACTTTTGCGCCTTCCCGGGCCAGATAGATAGCGATTCCACGACCGATCCCCTGGCCGGAACCAGTGACGATTGCTGTTTTTCCTGTCAAGCATCCCATGCTGTTTCTCCTCCTGTTTTGTTTCGAAGATAGCTGATGGTCCCCTTCGGTAATGGTTTCAGCATAACAGAGAACGCATGTAAAAAAAATAGCTAAAATTGGTAATATTCCGCCATCGGGTCGAGGGGAAAATTCAGCGCAAAATGGGTAATTTTCCGCATTTGTCTCCAGGGAAAACTCCATTATAATAGATATAATACAGAAACTTCCGGAGGGACTTGATTGATGGCAAAAGATATTTTGAATTCCTCACAGATACAGGAAAAGATTTTATTTGGAGTTAATCTCGTGGCGGATACGGTTCGCGTCACTCTGGGGCCAAAGGGCCGGAATACTGTTCTACAGTCGAAACCATTGCCGCTGGTTACCAATTACGGAGCTGTTGCAGCAGAAAAAATACAATCGGAAGCCCCTGGTGTCCAGATGGGTGTTGACCTGATCCGCGAGGCGGCCACCCGTACAAAGGAGGCCGTGGGAGATGGTTCCACTACAGCGGTGGTACTGACACAGGCGATCATAAACGCCGGCATGAAAAGCAAAGCGGCCGGGGTGAACCCCATTGAAATGAAAAAGGGGCTTCAAGGAGCGGCACAGCTGGCAGCGGCGGCAATCCGGAAGCTGTCCCATCCAATCCCCTCCCGCGACGGTCTGGCGGCCATAGCGGAGATCGCGTCCGGGGACCCTTTGATCGGGCAATACATTGCTGACGCTTTGGAAGCCGTTGGTCCGGAGGGTATCGTTACCGTGGAGGATTCCCCCACCGCTTTGACCGAAGTGAAGATAACAGAGGGGATGCAGTTTGACCGGGGCTATCTGCGGCCTGAGTTTATAACCAATCAGGATACTATGTGCGCGGAATTGGAAAACCCATTTGTCCTGATTACAGACTGCAAAATTACTGCGGCCCGGCAGCTTCTGCCCATTCTGGAACAGGTCATCCCCACAGGCCGCCCTGTTTTGCTGGCGGCGGAGACCGTGGAGGGGGAGGCCCTCGGACTCCTGGTCGTGAATACCCAGCGGAAAGTCCTTCAAGCTGTGGCAATCCATCCGCCCGCCTATGGAGAGGGACGAAGGGACTTCATGGAGGATCTTGCCGTGTTTACCGGCGGACAGTTTATCAGCCAGGATATGGGAATACGGCTGGAGGATGTTACGCTGGATATGCTGGGCTCCGCTGGGCGGGCCGTAATTGGAAAAGGAAAAACCGCCATTTTGAACGGCGGCGGCGCGGCGGAGGCTATTGAGGAGCGGAAAGCTCTTCTGCGTGTGTACATCCGCCATACGGACTATGATTTCAAACGAAGCCGCTATGAGGAGCGGCTGGCAAAATTCAGCGGCGGTATCGCGGTTATCCAGGCGGGCGCCGCCACAGAGGCGGAACAGAAGGACTGGAAAACTCGGATTACCGGAGCCCTGGCAGCAGCAAAGTCCGCCAGGGCGGAGGGCATCGTTCCCGGCGGCGGAGTGATTTATCTGAATATTTTTCCCGCCATAGAAGCCTATAGGGACTCGCTCTCTGGCGACCGCAGAACAGGAGCGGGTATCCTGCTGTCTGCACTGGAAGCGCCGGCGCGGCAAATAGCGGAAAACGCCGGACTGGATGGCAGCAGTGTGGTTGCTCACCTGCGGCAGATGCCAGCCGGGACAGGCTATCACATTGAAACTGGAGAGTACACCGATATGCTAGAGGCTGGCGTGGCGGATGCGGCAAAAGTTGCGCGAACGGCGCTCCAAAACGCAGTGTCACTGGCATCCATCCTGCTCACGGTAGAGGCAGGTGTATGTGAACATATCTAACTGCGAAGGAGCCGGACAAGAAGTTCCTGCTTACTGGACACGTGAAGCTTTTTATAGATGTTGGAAATATGGTGGTAGGTTGTCTTCGGAGCAATATACAGTGTGCGGCTGATATTGGCTGGGGAGACTCCTTGACAGAGCAGATTGGCAATCTCTGTTTCCCGCTTTGTGAGCTGCCCCTCCTGCCATGTCTTACTGTATATCTCCTCCTGCTGGAATTCTTCGTAGAAAAAGTTTTTATGTATATGGTTCAGCACGGGAACCAAGAGGCGCAGCTGTTCCAACTCCGACTTCCGGAAGGGCTGTTCTCTGGTCCGATCCAATGAAATAAAGGCACGATAATTTCCGTTTAGATCGTACAGCACGAATGCGGCGGAGTGCTTCAAGCCGTTGGGGCGAATGAAATCAGGGATAAACTCGTTTGATATCTGTTGATCCCAGGAGAATACTTTCACGATTGGATGTCCATCGCCCTCGCGGTACTCCTTATAACAGCTGTACTGGCCGTTATCCGCGTAGACGTAATAACTTAGATACTGCACACTGTAGTGATCGGAGACTCTTTTCAGATATTGGTCACAGACCCTGCCGTTGCCGTTGAAAAAGTAGACCAACGCCCGGTCATAGGGACAGACCGGCTCAATGTCCTCCACAATCGTGGCAGCCAGCCCTTTTGGCGTATGTACCTGACTGCACTGCGCAATCAACTCATATAGAACCTTCCAGTTTACAGCGGAGCTCATAAAGCAACCTCCTTGGATGGATAGAATGCACCAAATCTGTTTGCGAAGAGGGCGCGAGGATGGAACAAAGTAAAGTACCTTGGAAAAAGATATACCAAGCGGTTCTGTCCTGTGGGAACGAACACCAACTGGAGAGTTTCTGCATCAAGGTCCTGGCGGAGGTATCGCAGTTCTGCCCGTATGATCAGGCGCTCGTCTACTTTCTGGATGAAAACGGGCGAATTTATCACCAGCGCCTGGTCAACATGGACGAGCGGTGGAATCACCTGTATCTTGTCTATTATTTCCAGACTGCAAATGGGCGCTACGACTGCGGACGGGAATTCCGGGAAAATCCGTCCCAGCCGCCGGTCCAACTGCGGGAATGGGCGGTGGAACCAGGCAGTGAGTTCCTGGCGGATTATATCCGTCCCTACGGCATCCAGCAATCACTGGGATTTCCGCTCTACGATATTTACGGCAAGCCCCGGACGATCTTTGCTTTGGACAGATTGCGGGGACAGCCATATGGGGAGCAGGAGCTTCGTTTATTGAGCCTGTTGATCCCACAGTTAAACAACCTGCATAAAAACTTTTTCAGTTTCCAGGCAGAAAAGCCTTTGCCGGGCCGCATTGACCGGGATACGCTGCATCTGACCCGCCGGGAGAAGCCTGCAAATAAAAAGTCAAGCCCTAAAAAGGACTTGACAACAGATTATTAACAGGCAGAGAAAGGGCGGTGAGGGGAACTACAAATAGACCGCC
>JAAWQS010000107.1 GCA_022800665.1 Oscillospiraceae bacterium | reverse complement strand
GGGATTGCGTAGATAGACTTTTCCGCCATCTTCTCCCTGACCTGTTCCGAAACCTGCACCGTCATCCCGGCTACCGGCAGCGTGAACAGCTGCACCGGCGCCAGCAGACGCAACAGTACCAGCATCCATAGCGCATAACGGAACCGTGCGCTGATTTTTCTCCCCAACGCGGCGCGTAATGCCAGTATTACCAGAATCAAAAAACAAGAGGATACAATCCATTGCAGTATCATTTGCTTCCCTCCTTTTTCTACGCTTTGTCCTGATACGCCTCTAAATTTTCCAGCAGGCTCAGGTCTTTCTCCCTGTCGTCATCCAACCACCATAGGCTGTCGTAGAGACGCCCTTCCCGTTCAAATGTGCCCAGCAGATTTTCATCCGTATTCAGCAGTTGGACGCTGTCCGCAAGCAGCGCGTTGATTTCATCCATAAAGGCGGCGATTGCTTTCGGCTCAAATATATGCTGTTCTTCATAATCTGGGTTAAAGATAATATCAAAGTCAACCTCACTCTCCTGTACCACTACTTCCCTGCCGTCCTGCAAATAAAACAGTTTATAGCTGTACTGGCATACGCCGCCGCCCATATAAGGATTGTATTGCAGTAAATAATCCTCGCCGTTGACCCGGCACAGGAACAGCGCGTTCCAGCCCACGTGGGGTCTGTAGGCCGTCTGGAACCAGCTCCATTCCCCGTCACCGTCCCCACCGATACAATTCAGAGCAAAGGCGCTGCCGTCCTCACAGGTTGCAAGCCACATAGTCTCCGGTTTCCCGTTGTGATCCAAGTCCAGATCGCTGGACAGGATTTCCCTGGGATAATGATTTCCAGTGTTATAGATCAGTTCGTTTAGCTCTTTTGAGCTGTAAAACGCCGCTGTTGTGCTGTCCGCCGCTTCCCAGAAAATATAGACGCCTGCGTCTCTGGCGCTTGCTTCCAGATGGAGTATACCGCCATCTGCAAGAGGTATGCTCCACCCGGCCCGCGACCAGGCCCAGCTCTCGTCTCCCGCATAAGCAGTGTCGCTATAATCATAAAAGCGGCTCACGCGGTCAGCCTTCCGCAGCAGCCCAGCCAGTTTGTCCGCCGCGTCCCTGTCCAGGGTTTGAAAATCCGCCGGCTCTATTTCAGCCAGCAGACTCCCCAATGGGGAATTCGTGTCATCCGGACGGTCCTCCGCATAGCTGTCAAACTCCTGCAGCACGCCAAACAGCGTTTCCGGGCTGTATTCAGTCTCCTGAATCCGGGGAAGACCGGCCAAAATATTATCGTACAGCCTTCCCGCAGAGTCCTCCTCCAGATGGAGCGCATAGTGGTTGGTATTCACCAGCAGTTCACTGTTCCGAATCAGTGCGTTGACTTCATTCATAAAAGAAGCGACAGCATAAGGATCAAAGTTGTGGTCCGGGGAGCTGAAATTGATGTCAAATTCTATCTCGTTTTTCTGGTCCGTGACCTCTTTCCCGTCCTCTATATGGAATAGACGGTAAGCGTAGGCGCTATATCCCTGCCGCATCTTCGGCGTGTATTCCAGAAGATAATCTTCTCCCTTTCGGTACAGGAAATAGGTACCGCAGTTCCCATGGGTTTCATCTAATGTGACTGACCATATGTCAGTGTCTCCCTGATTCAATTCCAACCGCCATTCCGGCGTCCCCCCACCCTTTTTTTCAATGACCTGCACTGTTTCCGGTATCCCGTCCCGGTTCAGGTCCGGCTGGTGGGACAGCGATCGAAAGGTATACGCATCAGGCATCTCAAGTTCCTCCGCTCTTCCAAAAGCACATACTGTTGTCACAGAAATCAGAATAATCGCTGCGGCAAAGGCGCTAACAAGCTGTTTTGGTTCACAGGAAATCCGGTGGATACGCTCCCGCAGACTGCGCTTCTCCCCCGACATCGTGGTTGCACAGCGAAACAAATCTCGTGGACTGGGCTTTGCTGTCACCAGCGCAAGCAGGGTTTCGCCATAGGCTGTCCGTTCCGCCCGGCCCAATCCCTTCAATGCGCCCTCGTCGCAGGCCAGTTCTCCGTCACGGCGGCTGTATACTACCGCCAGCCATACCAGCGGATTCCACCAGTGGACCGCCAGCGCAACCCCTCGAAGGATACTCCAAATGTGGTCTAGGTGCCGGTAGTGGGTCAGCTCGTGGACCAGCACATGGCGCAGGATATCCGGGTTTTCCGCCGCCTTTGCCGTCAGATAGACCGCAGGACGCAAAACGCCGAACAAGCATGGCGAGGGCAATCCATCTGCTACATAAACCGGTATCCGGCAAGCCGCCGTCTCCAGCGGCTTCCGCACCCGGCGCAGACGGGCCGCAAAGCGCAGATTGTTAATCAGGATGGTAAAGAGCAACACCGCTCCGCCGAAAAACCATATGATTTGCAGTATCTGTAAAGGACTTAACTTGTCAGCATACCGAACAATAATTTCACCGTTATTCTCTAATTTTGCATAGCCGAAGGAATTTGCGCCGCCAATCTGTCCATCCTCTCCGATCACATAGCCCTCCGCCTCCTCCACAGGTATGCGGTCAATAGGGATTGCGTAGATAGACTTTTCCGCCATCTTCTCCCTGACCTGTTCCGAAACCTGCACCGTAATTCCGGCTACCGGCGATGTAAACAGCTGCACCGGCGCCAGCAGACGCAGCAGTACCAACGCCCACAGTGCATAGCGGAACCGCGCACCGATCTTCTGTCCCAGCGCGGTACGCAGAACCAGCACCACCAGAATTAAAAAGGAGCCGGACACAATCCACTCCAGCATTATTCTCCCTCCCTTCCCTCAGCTTCCTCCAGGATTTTCCGCAGTTCAGCAAGGTCCTCTTGTGTCAGCTCTTGCCGGCGTGCCATCGCGCTCATCATCATGCCCACGCTGCCCTGGTAGACACGGTCTAAAAAGCTCCTGGTTTCTGCAATCACTGCATTCTCTTGTTCTACAGCAGGTGTATAGGATTTCCCCTTGCCAATAATTTCGCACTTGACAAGTCCCTTCTCCTCCATTCGCCGCAGGGTGGTGATGGTAGTACTTTTGGCCCAACCCACGGTTTCTCTCAGTCTTGCTACCAGCTGCATCACGGTCTGCGGGCTTTTCTCCCACAGGCAGCTCAGTACGTTCCACTCGCTGTTCTTAATCCGGACTGGCTCCATCAGCTGTCCCTCCTTTGGTTTACGATATAGACCAAGTATACCACAGTTCGGTCTACACTGTCAACCACAAAATTTATAAACGAGGATCGGGGTATGTAAAAAGAGTCAGTCCTGCACATTTCAGGACTGACTCTTTTTCTTGATTTTACGAAGAATCGGAAAACAGCATATTTCTCACCTTACTGGTTCTATGGACCTCGTACTCCCCGTGCGCCAGATCAAAACAAACCAATTTACCGGCAGCGTCAATGTAAACATAGCGGTAGCATATGCGCGCTTGATTCTCCTTGCGCAAATCCTCCAGCAGCGGTTCTAATTCATACGCCTCCATCGTGTGCCGGTCGGAGTACAGAAACAAATCATAGTGTCCCAGGGAGATATATCCAGCGTTCAATTTTCTGAGCTTTCGCTTAAACGGCTCAACAAAGCCGGATGCAGGCAGGGGGTGAATAACGTAAGTCTGCCAATCAGAATACTCGATCCCACAGTCTGCGCATAGCTTCAGAATTCTGTCCGTAGGGGCCTGATACGGTTGGCTTAACGCAATTTCCGTGACAAGCCGCTCAAATATCTCCCCATTGACCGACATCACTTCGATACCGGCCTCCCCATCCGCCGTCTGAAGATCCGGTTTATCCCGAAGAAGCAGCGTGCCGTACCGTTTTCCATATATGGCTTCCAAAATATGTTTTGCGTATATCTCATAAGGACTGGTTTCTCTGGGCATAGCCGCTTCCCCTACCCTTCTGTTTTCATCTCTTTCCACTCCAGAGAGCCATTTCAGTATACCCGACTTCAGCCGGACTGTCAAATCCGCCATGCGCTTCCCCATAAATTATTCTTGACAACCGTTTTTGTATGTATTATACTGTACTTGTTAGTACAATACAGAAAGCAACAGGGAGCTGGTGGACATTTGGAGAATGTAGCAATTGAGATTGCCCGTACAAGCGGAATACCGCTTGACAAATTGGTTCGCTTATTAACACTGCTGTATGAGGAGGATTGACAATGAATAACGCTCTGACTGTTTCGAAGCTGACCAAAACGTATCCGGATTTTGTTTTAGATCAGGTTTCCTTTTCCGTCCCAAGCGGCTCCATTGTGGGACTGATTGGCGAAAACGGCGCGGGAAAAAGCACAACGATCAACGCGGCGTTGGGCCTCATCCAAAAAGAGGCCGGACATGTTTCCATTTTAGGGAGTGAAAGATTGGACTGCGGCGTCAAGGAAGAGATCGGCGTCGTATTCGACGGCAGCAACTATCCCGAAATTCTTACGCCAAAGAAGCTCAACGGAGTCTTGAAGCGTATCTACCGCTCTTGGGATGAAACGGCCTACTTCCAGCTTTTGAAACAGTTTTCCCTGCCCCTTGATAAACAGATCAGGCAGTTTTCAAAGGGTATGAAAATGAAGCTGGCGATTTCAGCTGCCTTTTCCCATCACGCCAGGCTGCTGATTCTGGACGAAGCGACCAGCGGTCTCGACCCTGTCATTCGGGATGATATTCTGGATATGCTGTTGGATTTTATTCAGGATGAAGACCACTCCATTCTGCTATCCTCCCACATCACCAGCGACCTGGAAAAAATTGCGGACTATATCGTCTTTATCCATGAGGGCCATGTGGTTTTCTCCAAACCCAAGGACGAGTTGATTGAGCAGTACGGCATTATCAAGTGCGGCGCGGCGCAGTTTGACGCATTGGACAAAGCCGATATTCTCGCGTACCGCAAAATGGACTGCGAATGGCAGGCGTTGGTGGCCGACCGGGAGCAGATGCAGAAAAAATATCCAAAGGCTATGGTGGTCCCGGCCTCAATTGACGAGATTATGCTTCTCTATGTAAAGGGGGAAAAGAAATGAAAGGCGTTTTGTTGAAGGATCTCTACATTGCCAAGAGCAATATTCTTGTAACCGCAGTCAGTCTGGTTGTTTTGGGATTCGGGCTGTCGTTCCTCCTCGAAACAAGCGCCCTTCTGGTCCTGGCTCCGGTTGTCTCCACTACCGCTGTATTTATCAGCATTACCAGTGACGCCGCCTCGAAGTGGAATAAAAATGTAATCGCAATGCCGGTATCAAGAGGGCAGATTATTGGGGAGAAATTTGTGTTTTACATCCTGCTTGCGGTCCTGGGGCTGATGACTGCACTGATTCCGTGCGTCCTTCTCGGTTTTTTCAGCGGGGATATTACCCCCCATTCCCTGTGTCTGTATGGCTCGATTGGCATAAGCGCCACGCTGCTGGCCGGCGGCATCAGCCTGCCATGCGCCTATCTGTTTGACCCGGAAAAATCGCAGATCGTGTTTATGCTGTCCTTTATGGCGTCCACGGGAATCATTGCAGGAATTGTGCTTCTTACCAATCTGTTTATCCCCGTGAAAGAAAATATCCTCTTGGCTTTTAACATTGCGCTTGGGATTTCCGCCGTTTGGTTTTTTGTCTCATATCAGGTTACGGCAAGGATCTACCAGAGACAGGATATTACTTGACCGGCAGTTCTCTGGGCCAGCGGAGCAGCTGCTCCGCTGGCCTTTTAAGCGGGGAGAAAACATCTCATGACATTTCTGCGACATTCTATTACATCGGGGTTGTAACCGTGTCCCACTTTTGCTAATCTGATAGATTGATAAGAAAACGTGGTGGCGAACATGATAACATTTGCGATCTGCGACGACGAGCCGCTGATGGTCCGGGAGCTTACCGGCCATCTCACAAGCTATATGGAAGGAAAGCAAATCACTGCCTACTCTGTCAGCAGCTTTTCCAATGGCTGCGCCCTGTTGGAGAGCGGCAGCAGCTTTGACGTTCTTTTTCTGGACATCCAGATGGAGCAGCCGGACGGCATGGAGACGGCCAGGCTGCTGCGCCAGCGTGGAGACCGCAGCCTGCTGGTGTTTGTGACGGTCCTGAAGGAGTGTGTGTTTGACGCCTTCCAGGTAGAGGCATATGATTTTTTACTCAAACCTCTGGACAACGTCCGTTTCCATCAAACGATGGACCGGGTCCTCCGCTCCCTGGAGCAGAGGACCGCCGGGGGCATTGTCATTCAGCGGGGAACCGGCTGCGAAGTAGTTCGGCTTTCGGACATTGTGTACTGCGAGGTGTTGGGCCGGAAAATCTATCTCCATAAAAGCGACGGAGTTGTGACCGACTATTACGACAAGCTGGAGGACCTGGAACAGCGGGTGGATGGACGTTTTTTCAAGTGTCACCGGAGCTACCTGGTCAACCTGGATTATGTCCGCGGATGCCAGGACGGGCAGGTTCTGCTGTCCCAAGGGGAATGTATCCCCGCCTCCCGGCTGCGGGGGCGGGAGCTGACCCAGGCCCTTTTGCGCCACATGAAAGAGAGGGGTATCTGATATGGACTATTTCGCTCTGTTTCTGGACAGCCTCTGCCTCCTTGTGGGACATGGGGTGATACACATTCTCTTCGTCAGCCGCCTCACCGGGAAAAAGCAGAAGCCGCTGCACTTTGCCGTTTACATCCTCCTTTTGACTGTGCTCCAGCTTGTCTCGGTCAGGCTTTCCCTCAGCGGGACACTCTCCATTGCCGTATGTGTGTTGGAACTGTATGCTGTCAGCCGTTTTGGGATGGGGAATCAACCGTCCGTGTCCTGGCTGGCTGCCGTGCTGGCCTGCTACATCTCCCAACTCTCCTTTGGCATTATCAACTCTGTGGAGGCGGCTCTCTTTCCCCGCTTTATCGGAAGTCCTCTGTTGTATCTGCTGCTTTTGGCGGCGCAGGTTCTTTTCTTTGCGCTGTGCGCCGGCTGCTGTTATGCCGTACTGAAGCTTCTGGCCCGGACGGAGGAGGCGCCCTATATCGGACTTCTTCTGTTTCCCGGACTGTTTTTCTTTGCGTCGGAATTGTATATTCTCGATACCGCCTACAGCTTTTTTGCCCCCATCGTCTCTCTGGAGGAAGTCGGAAAGCACAGTACGCTGCTGCTCCTGCAAGTGATGGGATTGACGGCGCTGCTGTGTACCCTGTACGCATACCGTCAGCTCTGCCAGGGCTTCCAGGCCCAGGCCGCGCTGCAATCTCTGACCCAGGCGGCCCAGGCGCAGAAAATTTATATTGCAGAAGCGCAGGCCCGCTACGAGCAGACGAAATCCTTTCGCCATGACATCAAAAACCATTTATCTGTCCTGGACGGCCTGCTCCGGAGCGGAAAACTGGAGGAGGGCCAGGAGTATCTGAAAAAGCTGGAGACCGTCTCGGCGTCTCTGTCCTTCCCCTACCAGACCGGCAATCCGGTGGTGGACATCCTGTTGGGAGAAAAGCTGGGGTTGGCGAAGGAAATCGCTGCGGAGGTATCCCTGGTCCTGCCCAAGCCATGTGGAATTGACGACTTTGATTTGTGCGTACTCTTTGCCAACGCCCTGGACAACGCCATCACCGCCTGCCGCGCCAACGATGGAGCCAAGGCAATCCGCATCAGCGGGAAGCAGCAGGGGGATTTTTACATGCTGACTTTTGAGAATACCTGCTCTGACGAACCCGTGCCTCCAGCGGGAACCGGGCTTTCCAACATTGAAGCGGTGGCGGGAAAGTATCACGGAGCGGTTCTGGCTGAAAAAAAAGGAGGGCAGTTTCATTTGAGTGTGCTGCTGAATTTTTCTTCCCTATAGCATCCCAAAAGCATTTTATAACAAACAGGCCCACGGTATTTGAATGAGTGAACAAATCATGAACAGAGGGCGCAACGAAGGACTGTATCCAAGAAAGATTCATCAAGCAAGCATTTGAACTGCTTGTCGG
>JAAWQS010000106.1 GCA_022800665.1 Oscillospiraceae bacterium | reverse complement strand
GTTGGGGATGCCCTGGATTTTCGGGCCGTTCAGGTCGATGCGGGTTTTCTCCGCCTGCTCCGCCACGCGCTCCCCAAACAGCTTTACAAGTTCCGGGTAATCATCGCTGACCATGATCTCCGTGTAGCCAGCCATCAGGCCGTTACTCTGGCAGAAAGCGCACATATACCGTTCACCGCCGACATCATCCGGGTTTTCGCCCAGCACTATCTCCCGGTCGCCAATGTGAAACGCATGGATGATAACATAATCACCAGCCATGCG
Source organism: Oscillospiraceae bacterium (assembly GCA_022800665.1). Taxonomy (GTDB): domain Bacteria; phylum Bacillota; class Clostridia; order Oscillospirales; family Oscillospiraceae; genus Pelethomonas. Next base: position 7,665 of record JAAWQS010000106.1, on the reverse strand, counting down.
CTTCTCTCTGTTGCTGTCCATATTCGGTTCCTCCTTATCTATAAATTTACGCCGCCCTGTGTCCATCAGACAAAGAGCGGCGTATGTAAGTGGTCGCCTTATCCGCAGGCCATCAGTTTTATCAGTAGCTCGTTTACCGGGGCGGCGTCCCGGCCCTGGGCGGTCAGCTTGTTCCGCCAGCCCAGCAGGTACTCCCTCAAACGCCGGTATTCCTTATCAGTCAGTTCAAGATAAATTTTCTTTTCCCGTTTGAACATTTGAAACAGCTCCTTTCCTTATCCTCATAGTACAAGAAAAAAGAAACGGTTTCAAATGTGCAAACAGCCGGGGGTATAGATTGATAGCACTATGTAAGGACGGCTTTTCAGCCGTCCCTTCCCGATTCGGGAGCTTTACTCAATATCTTCTTTCTTCTTGTTCTTGAAATAGACCACCCCGCAGGCCCCAGCGCCCAGGGCAGAAACGCCTATCAGCGCCGCCCACAGCGCAGGGTTACTATCGTCCCCGGTCTTAGGTGTGTCCCGCAGTTCATTGTGCATCTCCACTGTGGTGACAGAATTATTCAGCACACCGGCGGTCTTATCGGCGGGCAGCACATAGGCGGCGGATTTCTCATTCAGCACCTCGGAAACCCGGTATTCCCCGATGCGCAGGCCCTCAATAACGATCTCTCCCGCCTCGTTGGTGGTAAACATCTGCTCATAGCCGTTCGGCCCGGTGACACGGAAAGAAAAGCCCTCCACATTCTTGTCGGAGGAAGTCTTGACGATCTTCAAGCTGCCCACCTGGGCCGTGTTCGCAAAGCCTACTCCGGCCTTGTTCTCTACCGTGACCAGACTGCCATGCTCGGTAATCTCAAAATAATAGGCGTTCTCGTCCAGGCAGAAGCCCTCCGGCGCGGTGCGCTCCTTCACGAAATGCCCGCCGTACTCCACGCCGCACATCTCGTACACGCCAACGCTGGTTTCGGTGAGCGTACCCACCAGCTTGTCCTCGGCGTCCAGCTCCTTGTTGCCGTTGATGTCCTGGTACACATCAAATTCCGCGCCGGACAGCTTGTTATCCGGGTAGTCCTCGTCCACCTTGGTGAGCTGGACGGTGCCCCGGATGCGGGTGTTCTCCACCTCAACTTCGATTACCGCGCCATCCTCACTGATTTCCACGGGGTAGGACACTTCGGACAGCAGGAAGCCGATGGGACTGGCAATCTCGCGCACCAGCCAATTTCCGTAGGGCACACGGTCAAACTGGAAGCTGCCATCTTCCCCGGAAACGGCGGTCATGAGGGCGTTGTCGGCGGTAAACTCGCTTTCATCCGCACGGAACAGCCCCAGCAGCGCCCAATCCAGCGGCGTACCGTCATCGTCCTTTTTCAGCCCATGGACGCTGCCGTAAATCAGGTCATTGGTGATAGCCTTGCCGCCGTTGGCCTTGATCTCCACCAGCGCCGTGTCCTGACCGGCGTACTCAAACACCACGGGGTATTTCTCATCGGACAGGATATAGTGGCTGTCGGTGGCTCGCTCTTTCAGATAGAAGCTGCCCATGGGGAGGTCGGTGGCGGCGGTGCCGTGGCCGTTCTCATCCACGGAGATGATTTCAATAAGCCCATCGGAGGGAATCATGGAGCCGTCTGCGGCAGTCAGATTCTCGGCGGCGTACAGGCCAAAGGTGACGGCGGTGCTCTCGCCGTTCATGCCGATGCCGAACAGCTCATTTTGCTCCATAGCCTTTTCCAGCGTGACAGATACCTTCTGCCGCTGGTTGGTGATCTGGCGGCGGTTTCAGTGACCTCCACCTCCTGTCCGGCATAGGTCAGCTCCACCGCATGGGCCTCTTTGCTTACCACCATGCCAGCAGGGGCGGTCACTTCCCGGAGTTCAAACTTGCCCAGGTAAAGGGGCTTGCTCTCGGCGGTGCCCGCCGCCCCGGTGGTCAGGGTGTCCACCACCTCGCCAGCGGAATAGCGCAGAGTGCCGTCCGGGGTGTAGATGTCCTCGACGGCGGTAATCTGGAACACAGCGCCGGAAAGCCCCTGGGCCGTGTAGACGGGCTGGTAGACGCCCCTGTTCTCGGTCACGGTGGAGAACACCTCGCCGGTTTTGCTGACCTTGATAACGCCCTCCTGCGCCGTGTTCGCCTTGACCACTTCCACCAGGAATATGGGGCCTTCCTTGATGGCGTTTTCCTCGGTCACATCAAAGGAAACGGGGGTGCTGTCCAGCACATAGCCCAGGGGCGCGGCCACCTCCACCAGCGAATAGCCGGTGCCAAACTTCAGGGCTTCGGGGGTAATCAGACAGCCCTCGGCGTTGGTATAAAAGGTGTCGATGGAAGTCACTTCGGGATAGGTGAAGGTCTGTGTCACCTTGGAACCATCCGGGCGGTAGAGCTGGAAGCCCGCCCCGGCATAGGGGATGGTCTTGCCGGTTTCGGCGTCCTTCTTGACGATCTTGATATAACTTTCAAACACGGCGTTGTTTGCCAGATAGCGGTACACCTGTCCGTCCTTGGCGATATACACGTCAAAGTCGGGCAGAAGCTCCCGCCCCTCCCAGCCGCGCACCTGATGGACGGTGTAAACGCCGTAGGGCAGGGCCTTGGTCTGGGCAAAACCGTTGCCGTCGCAGGTGAGATAGTCCCGTTCCGACGCCTTTGCCCCGTCATAGCTGCCGGAGGATTTCAGATAGACGGCAAACTCCGCCCCGGCCTCCGGGGTTTCCAACTGTGTCTCGCCGCTGTCGGTGTGCTTGATGATGGCGATGCTGCCCTTGATGACCTGCTCGGTCACATCCATGGAAATGCTGTTGTATTCAGCGGTGTAATGCCGGGGTTCCGCACCGACATGGTGGCTGGCGCTGTCCAGCAGGTAGCCCTCGGAGGGGGTGATCTCACGAATACTCCAATCATCACCGCAGGGATAGTAGTCGGTGGTAAACTGGCCTGCGGCGTCGGTGGTGTAGGTGTCGATCAGCGTGTCTCCCTGATACACGCCGTAGGTGGCACCGGCCAGGGAAGCGTCCCCCTGGGCGCTGCCAGTCTCGCCGTCCCGTTTGGTCACGGTGGCGTTCCATTTCTTGAGCTGGTTTTCAAAGGTCTTTCGTGTGACGGTTTTCCACTCAATGGCTACGCTCTGGCTGCTGGGGATCACATAGCGCCCCGGCACATCCACTTCCTCCAGGGTATAGCCGGTTCCAATCAGCACGTTGCGGAAATAGGCCCTGCCAGAATAGTCCACCACGGCATACTCGTCTACGACAGTGCCGGACAGGGACGTGCCATAGAGGTGGAATTTTGTGCCCTCTGTCAGACCGTCCTCGGCGGTCTTGTGAACAACAACGTCGCCTCTGCGGAGGGTATTATTGAATGTGACCGTTGTTGTCTGTCCAGAAATGACCGTGATCTGGCGGCTTTCCTGGGGCTTATATTGGTCAAAAACCTGTTCGGAAACAGTGTAGACGCCGGGAGCGATGCTGTTAAGCTGGATTTCCCCGGCACTGAGCGTTGTTTTTGGCGGCGGTAATGGTAACGGGGCCGTCTGTCGTTGTTTCGGCGATAATGGTCAGCTTGTTGCCGCTGACAGAGCAGTAAACGCGGGGAGCAGAAGCGGAAAAGGTATAATTGCCCAGGACGTTGTTGGTGTCGGTCAGCGTGGCGCTATACCTTGCGCTGTCCCAAGTCAGCTCAACGTCCTGCGCCTTGCCGGTGCTGCGGGCAAAGAAGCTGGGCAGTTTGGAGTGGGTCTGAACATTGGCGGCAATGCTGTTGTAGTAGTTCATAATCTTGTCACGCAGGGGATGGTCGGCGCTGATCTGGTCGATCACCGCAGCGTAACCGCCGGTGCTGACCTTGTTGAACGCGGCGTCACGCTCACCAACGACCGTTTCCCAAATCAGGAGCTGGGTCGCCATTGCGTGGGCCAGCTTATTGCCGCCCTCATTCTGAGAGAGCCAGTTGGTGGAAACGGTGTCCGTGTAGCCGTACTGCATAATGCGGCCAATGAGCAGCTTGATGTCATCGGGCGTGATGGTCTTGTTGTAGCTGGCCGGGTAGTTGTCCCAAAAATCCTCGCCCCGGTCTACCAGCTTATCGCCCGTATCAAGACGGATACCGGGTTCGATGCAGTAGCAGACAGGCCCCGTGTAGGTTCCCACTGTGCGCACGATGGTCTGGCGGGACGAACTGGACGACCACCCGTTCATATAGGTCAGGTTCTCATGGCCCCAGGTGCCTTTGCGGTAGTTTACATCGCCGTCACGGGGGAAGCCGATCAGATAGACCTCCGATTCTGTCCCAGCGGCAGAGGCCGGGGTGACAATGGAGCTGGCAATGGTGGTGAAGCACAGCAGGAACGCCAGAAACAGCGCCGTGCTCCGTTTAAAAATGCTGGTTTTCAGGATGAAATTCCTCCTTTTGAGCATAAAAAAGACGCACCGCTTTGATTGGTGCGTCCTTTGGATTGAATGTTGATTTTTTAGGCGTAACCGATATACAGGTCATAGCTGCCGTCGCCGCGAGGCTCGGCCCAAATCCACACGTCTGTGATGCTCTCATCCCTGGCGTAGCGGTTCAGACGGCTTTGGATGTCCCGTTCCAGGCAGGTGCAGTGAGCGCCCGCTGTGATGGGGTTGTCCCAGCAGTCCACGGCGGTGGCGTCCAGGTTCAAGCCCGCGTCCCTGGCATAGTTCTGAGCGTAGCTGATCCAGTGGTCGATGCTGAATGTGGATTCAGCAGATGCGGGCGGCGGGGTTTTCTCTGGCGGGGCGGGCGTCGGCGTAGGTTCCGGCTCCGGGACTGCGCTGGGCGTAGGGCTGGGGCTTTCCCCGGCGCCCTTCTGCGTGGTCACGTTGAATGTGATGGTGGTCTGCTTGGGCGGCGGGGTTTCCTCCACCGCAGGGGCCGGGGCTGGGGTTTCCCTGGGTGCCGGTGCCAGGGCTGTGTCCGACACGGGGCTGGCGGACGGCTTGGCCGGGGGTTCCGGGCTGGGCGTAGGTTCCTCGCTGGCGGTGCTGTCCTCCGGGCTATCACCCACGGGCAATTTATTACTGGCTGAAAAAGAAACAGGTTCGCTTTCAACAGCCTTGGGGGGAGGTGCGGAAAGTTCCGGCGTAGTTACTACCGCTGTTTGGGGCGGGCAGTTCTCTGACTGGACGGGACCAGCGGTTCCGGCACAGCCGGTCAGGGTGAGAATGAGTGCCGCCGCTGCGACGCTCCACAATACTTTTTTCATGACTCTTGCCTCCTTTGGCCCCATTTTAGGGTATGGGGCCAACTTTCGCAAAGGTACAAGCCGCAAGTATCGCAGAGCGCTTTTTTCAGCAGGTACAGCAGGTTTGGAGGGGGAGAGTGCGAGAGGGGGAGGGCGCGGAAGGTGCCAGGGCCGCAAAAGGTCAGACTGCCCCCCAGGTGTAAAATTCATCGTTCCATCTCCCTCTGCCGCCTGCGGTACATCTCCAAAGCCTTTACGATGGTATCTTCGATCTTCTGCGCGGGCGTCCCCGGCGAGAAAAACTTGCTGATGCGCTCTTTCGGCATTTTGAATTGTTCTACCTGGTTGGATTTTTCCTCCTGCAAGATGAACTGGATTACGCCGGAGTTCAGTTTGCCCTTTTCGGAAAAGTCCCGTATTTTGATGGCTTGGGCGTGGGAAGGGGTGCAGTCCTCGCTCTCCATAGCCTCCAACAAAGCGTTCTGCTCGTTCTGTGGCAGATAGGACAGCTCCACAGCGGGGCGCAGAGCCATTTGCAGTTTGTCATTCTCTTTCAGCACAGAATTGTCTACCATGTCCAGCAGTTCAGGGATAAGGTTGGTCAGGCGGATATATTTGCGGATTTGTTCATGGCTTTCACCTGATTGTTCCGCTAAAATATCTCTTGATTTCTTCCCATCCAACTTGTGCAACGGTGTTGCACAAGTTAAATCCGTCCGCTGGCCCTGCCGCTTCATGGCATCCAGCTTCATTTGATAGGCAAACGCCTTTTCGGAGGGCAGAACACGCTCTCGCTGGAGATTGCTGTCCACCATGATAATGACGGCTTCATCATCGGTCAGCCCCCGGACGATGCACGATACCGTGGGTAACTCCGCCAATTCCGCCGCCATTTTACGCCGATGGCCCGACACCATCTGATAGCCGCCGTCCGGCATGGGCCGTACTAGCACGGGGGAGAGGACGCCCCGCTCCTTTACGCTCTCTACCAGACGCTCCATTTCCTCGTCCATCCGCACATAGAACGGGTGGTTGGGAAAGTCGCTGATCTCTGCGGGGTCAAGGTCAGTCACAAAGGTGCGCCCAGCGTTGTCCCGTTCCTCCTGGGTGGAGAACAGGTCATTATAAGCCTCGTTCAGCCCCAGGTCGATTGCGGTTCCTTTGCTCAAGGGCGCTCACCTCCTCCACCAGTGCGGTATATGCCGCCGCCACCTTCCCCTTGCCATCGTGAACGAAAATGCTCTTGCCCTCCACGTTGCACTCCGCCGCCCTGACAGAAAAGGGTATCTCCGTGTCCAATACCCTGAGATTGCTCCCGGTCTGCCGCAGGGCGGCGATGATGCTTTTGGCGTTGTTGGTGCGGTTGTCCACCATGGTCAGCAGGATACCGTCAATTTTGAGGGCCGGGTTGATCTGCCGCCGCACCTTGGCAACCGATCCCATCAGCAACTTCAAGCCTTTGGTGGACAGGTAGTTGGCCTGACATGGAATGAGAACGCTGTCCGCCGCTGCCAGGGCGTTGATGGTCAGCATACCCAGCGAGGGCATACAGTCAATGAGAACGTAGTCATAGTCCCGTTTGACCGCTCCCAAGTAGCTGCGCAGCACAAACTCCCGGCTCATGGTGTTCACAAGGCTCACCTCAAAACTGGACAGGCCAATATTGGAGGGCACCAGATCGACGCCCTCAATGTCCTTCAAGATGCCATTGTCCCGTGGAGAGAGGTTGCCGTTGTCCACAACGACTTGCATCAGGTCAGAGATGGTCGTGTCCAACTCGTCCGGGTTCTTTACGCCCAGGCTCACCGTAAGACTGCCCTGGGGGTCTGTGTCCACCAGCAGCACCTTTTTCCCTCGCTGTGCCAGCCCCACGCCCAGGTTGACCGTCGTGGTGGTCTTGCCGACACTGCCCTTCTGATTGGTAACGGCAATGACTTTGCATTTGTCCATGGGGTTCTTCCTCCTTTCTGCGGAAATCATCATAGCCGCCCGCGCCACAGGGCTCCCGCAAAGTCGCAAGACTTTGTGGGAAAAGGAGCCACAGCAGAGCAAATGAGCTTTCGTGTTTACACGGAAGCGAATGCTGCGGCGCTTGTGGCGACGCGACGGCTATGTAAACGGGCCACGGTTCCGGCCCTTTGAGCGGGCCAATTTATGTAATAAGTGCAATCCCGGCTATCCTTGTACCGTGATCGCCCGCATTTGAGATTAGCAGAATCAAGGGGCTACCTTTTCCTCGAATTAGCAGGAGGGTGCTTTTTGGGCCTGAAAATGCGGAATCCCTGCTAATTTTATTAGCAGGGAGCCGGAAAACGTTATTGTTGGCAAATCAGAGGCGACTTGCCCTTTTTTGATATGCTTATGGGTTGGGTGAGGTCTGCTAATAGGCTTGCTAATAAGCCTTATCGTCAAAGTGCAGGTTTCGTCCAAAATGCCAATCAATTTTTAGAAACAGA
>JAAWQS010000105.1 GCA_022800665.1 Oscillospiraceae bacterium | reverse complement strand
CGAGTTCTTTTCCGTGCTCCTTCCAAATCCTCTCGAATCAAATCATATTCTTCCCGGCTGATATCGCTTGGATATTGATGCATCTCGCCTTCATCTCCCGCCTGTTTTTCCCTTATTATCTACTTCTCTCCCTCTCTTGTCAAAAGTTTTTAAACAGACTCTTAAAGCGGATGATGATGAGCCTGCGGTAAAAGCCCTCGGAACGGTCGCCGTAGTTCTTGGGGATGCTGTTGCAGGAGAAAATCAGCTTTGCGGTGGACTGGAAGGAAAAGGGATCCCGGTTCTTTTTCTCCACCGTCAGGTAATCCTCGCCCACCAGAGCCTTGAAGATGCCGTTGTCGTCGATGTTTCGGGTGGGCAGGTCGGCGAAAATATTTGCCAGCTTGCCGAACAGCTCCGCCGTTTTGAATCGCTCATTGAGGGCCTGCCAGGAGACGTTGGACACGTTCTCCTTGCCCAGCAGGATGTCGTTGAGCACCCGCAGCAGCACCGACTTCCCCGCGCCCGCCGCGCCAACGATGACAAAACACTTCTGCGCGGAGTTGACCGGGATGAGACAGTATCCCAGCATCTCCTGGAGCAGCGCCACCTGCGCCGCATCCCCTCCCATGGATTCCGCCAGAAACTGCTTGAATCGCGGGCAGTCCGCTTCTTTGTCATAGGACACGTTCAGCTGTATGGTGGAGTAATACTCCGGCGTGTGCTCCGCCAGCTTATCCTCCAGCACGTTGTACAGGCCGTTTCGTACATTGATGATGTAGGGATTTGCGTTCAGTTCCCGTATGTCCCGCTGGATCAGGAGCCGCCACTGCTTCTCCACGTCGACGATCTGTGTCATCCTGGTTTCCTGGGGCAGCATCTTTCCCCGCACGATGCGCTGGGCCTCCGTCTCCGTCTCCGTCATCTCACAGTAGACACCATTCTGGTACCGGTAGTACTGCCCTGTTGCAAAAAGCGCGTGCTGGTCTTTCACCAGATGCTCCGCCAGCACCCCCGGCAGGAACCGCACGCCCCGGTCGGTTGGTTCGTACCAGTCGGGGAGCGGGGTGGCCGACTTTGCCTTCTTCGTGTGGGCGCTGGCCTGATAAGATTTTTGAGCGCTTTTGAGTGCCGATTTGAGGGGCTTTGCGGCTAAGGCACTCATTCGGAAGTGACTGCAAATTTCGGAGGAGATCATGGTTATTGCTGTGATTTCGTCCTGGTTATACAGGTACTCGCGGACAAATTGCTCCGCCGTCTGGGAATCCTTGACCGCTTTGCCCGTGATGGGGAGCCCGTCCAATATCTCCGTTAAGTCATCCGCACTCAAAGGGATGTGGCTCAACGCCGCCGGGGCTTTGGCCTTACACGCGCCGGACGCCTGTTTGGGACACTGGTACCCCTTCTCACAGATGGTCTGACAGGTCATGGGCTTGGTTCCGCTCTTCAGGAAGTGGTTGATCTTCTTTCGGGTCTCCTCCGGGGTGTAGCCGGGGTAGGGAGCGGAAAGCGTGTGAATCATCTCCACCCCTCCCGCGAAGGGGGCCAGGTTGGTGATCATGGCATACCAGTCGTGCTCGGGCAGGGTTGCCGCGTCGGTCTTGCAGTGCTCCAGAAAATCGCAGGAATGGAGAATCCGTGCAAGCCCCTGCTCTGCCCCGCGCCGCTCCTCTGCCGGCTGCTCCTCCAACGCCGGGAGCGCGTCCGCCAACTGCTCCTGCGAATATTTGCGCTCCGGGTGAAAACAGATGCACTCCACCATGATCGGGTCTTTTTTGCAGTGATTGAATCCGGGGAGCCGCATGACGCGGGATTCATTGATACATACCGGATCGCCGCCGAACTGTTTTACCAACTGCTTCTGGATGGGGCGGAACCGCTCCACCTTTGCGTTGCTGTCCATGAGGTAGTAGACGTGCAGGGACTTCCGCGTCCTGACCACGATAGACGGCGGCAGAGGGAAGGCATCGATTTTCTTCTGCTGCTCCTCGAAAGTTCCCTCGTCCATCTCGAAGAATTGGGCGTTGATCCGGGTAATCGAGGCGTCATCATTTCCGCCAAAGTTGACCACATAGAAGATGCCGCGATTCATCGCGTTATGCTGCCTGAGCTGTTCCTCGAAGCTGGTATATTCTGCGCACTTGCATGCCAATCTTGTTCCGGTGAACATTCCGCCCTTTTTGTCATCAAGGATGCGGAAATGCACATCGTCCGTTGGGTTAAAGAGACACTTGAGCATATCGTCTGCTGACACTTTCATTGGTTAAAAATCCTCCAATTCTTCCATTTTTCCAAAGGTTGTTCCCGCTGAGGCTTCTGCAATCAGCGGCAGGTCAAAGGCCGGGAAGGGCTGCTCCTCCATACATTTGCGGATAAAGTCCACCGCTTCCGCCAGCCGTTCGTCCGGAACGATAAAGGTTAGTTCATCGTGGATTTGCAGGATGGGCCGGAGCCAGGGCCGCTCCGGAAGTCCCGCCAGGATGCGCACGATAGCCAGCTTGAGAATGTCCGCTGCCGTCCCCTGGATGGGCGTGTTGAGGGCGCAGCGCTCCGCGAAGGATTTCCGCCCCCAATCGTTTGAGGTAATGTCCGGCAAATACCGCCGCCTGCCCAGCCAAGTCTCCGTGTACGAACGCCGCCGGGCGTCCGCTTTGGTCTCCTCCTGCCAGGTGACCAGGCCCTTGTACCCGCGCTTGAGATTTGCGATGATCTCGGCGCACTCGTCAAGGGACTTGTCCACCCCGGCTTTGAATTTCAATGTCTTTTGCAATCCGCTTGGGAACAGGCCATAGAATGTTCCGAAATTGACATTTTTCGCAATGGTTCGATGCTCTTTGTAGCCTTCCGCATGTTTATCCTGGGCCTCCGCATAACTCACGCCGAAAATGACGGAGGTGGTTGCCGCGTGGATATCCCCGTTCTGGCGGTAGGTGTCCATCATGACCTCATCCCGGCAGTAGAACGCGCCCACCCGCAGCTCGATCTGCGAGAAGTCCAGGGACAGGATCTTACAGCCCTCCGGTGCCTTGATGAAATCCCGGACGCCCAGGGGGTCATTGGTTTTGCGGGGCATATTCTGGGCATTGGGGTTCCGGCAGTTCATCCGGCCTGTGTCCGTGGACAGGGCAAAAATGTCGGGGTGAATGCGTCCGGTGGCGTTGTTGACATACTTCAGATACCCGTCAATATAGGTGGACTTGATTTTGCCCCATTTCCGGTAGGCTTGCACCAGAGTAAAGAGCTTTGCCAGCTCCGGGCGGTTCTGTTCGCACCATTCTTTCAGCAGCGTCATGGTCATGTCGTCCATTGCCGGTTTGTCCGTCTCCGTGGTTTTCAGCACCGGCAGTTTCAGCACTTGATAAAGATACTTCTCGAATTCCCGTGTGGAACAGTTCGCGCCGATGTTGACATCCCCGATCATAAACCGTATTTCGTTCCGAATGCTCCCCATCTCCGCTTCCGCCGCCGCCCGGCGTTCCTCCATCAGAGGGACGTCCACCGGGATGCCGTTGCACTTCATCAGTCCCAGGTAGACCGCCGTTGGGGATTCGATGTTTTCCACAATGATTCGGTGCTTTGGAAGGTAGCAATCAAACCAATCATTGAATGCGTGGTAGAGTCTCAGAGCGAAATCCGAGTCGGCAGCTCCATACCGGACTGTCTCCGGCGCATTGCCGTCCAGCTCGTCAAAGTGCCGCCCGGCGGTGACCGTCTCGAATGTCGGGAGGTCTTCGTCAAACACTTCCTTCGCCAGCTTTTTCAGCCCGCTGTCCTGGAGGGTACGGAACTCGTATGCGCCTTTGAGGGTCATCTGCGCCGCGCACATGGTGTCATACACGGGGGGCTGGATGACGATGCCCTGGGCGTAGGCCATTGCCGATTCAAAGGCGATATTATGGGCGACCTTGATGATATTGGGATTCATTAGGAATTCTGCCAGGAAAGCGAGGAATTCGCGTCTGTCGATATTCTCGCCTGACTGGTGCGCAATGGGGACATAGATGCCCGTGCCGATGGTTGTCGAGAAAGAACAGCCAACGATATGGGCTTTCGCTGGGTTCAGGGCTGCTTTAGGCTCTTCGCGGTAGGGAGCGTCCGGTGCCGTTTCAAAGTCGAATGCTGCTATGCGGTTGTTTCCGATGTATGCCCGGACTCCTTCTATGGTTGTAACACTGCGATAATTGGGTGTCATTTTTATCAACTCCTAAAATTTTTCTTCCCGATTGGGATGGCATATGTTAATCACAAGCTGTGTACTTTTGTCATTGCGCTGGACAGCCCTATTTGAGCTGCCCAGCGCTCTGCTTTAATTCCACCAGGGAATGGTAATTACCTTTCCCCAGCCAGGGATTTCCCAAATGTCTCCGCTATAGGGTTTCTCGCGGCCATTGTAAGATTCCAAATGAGGTCCAAATCCAAATAGCGCTGGGATATCATCAAATTCATCGTAAACGATATCCATATCGGTATATAGTTTCCCATCTTCCAAAAAGACGGTTCCGGGAAGATACTCTCTAACGTCGTCAACAAAGCCGATGTGGACTATCTCATCGTTGTCGTCAGCGGCGGCCGGCCAGTTGATCGGTGTACCAAACGGCGAGAGCATCGGGAGACAATTGTCTTCACAGCCCAACGCTGCCCAGTTGAATACGCCGACAGCGTTATCTTCATATACGATGATCCCTGATTCATTCCCAGTGTCGTGATGAAGATTAAACATAACTTTTTCTCCTTCTCCCCGTTTCGCCGGTAGGTCAGCGGTTAAATTTGTATTTGATTTTTCGCAATATCTCATGCAAATCCACAAACTGCGCAGTTTTGTCTTTGCACCGAGGACTCCCTGGCAGGCCACGGGTTCTAAAATCTGGCAGCTTTCGCATTTACCAACCGCATAATATGCGCTTCGCGAAAAAAATATCGAAAAATCTCAAAAATTTTTTCACGCATTTATTTGGGCTGTATCCACCCCCTTTTGCGTGGGACACCTGGGCCGTATAGGCCGGGTAACGTGGGGGGCAGACAAAAATAGTAGCGAGAGACTATCCCTTTACGAATAGCCTCTCGCTGTTTTGGGAGGATGCCCCCAACATTATTATAATGTATAGGGCGAAAACCGCCATTGCGGCTTGCGGAATAGCAGCTCCTGTAGTATATTTATCTTGACACATTATAATATATAGAAGGTGAACCCGCTATGGCACCGCGTACCCGCAAAAAGAAAGCGTTCGGGGTGATGATCCCCCGGCAAGTACCTAATCCACGGATGCCCTACCCCCACCAAATGAACGCGATAGAGAATCTGGATCGGTTAGATATGCGTCCATCGTATAGCGCTCTCCTTGTCCTGCCAACAGGCGGCGGAAAAACATATGTTGCTTCCGCGTGGCTCATAAAGGCGGCCCTGGATAATGGCAAAAAGGTCTTATGGCTGGCGCACCGGACCCTTTTGCTGGATCAGGCGGCGGAAGCCTTTCAGGAGTATACATACGAAAAAGATCACCCGCCCCTGTCCCCCTTCCGGTATCGGATCGTTTCTGGGACATCCAACCACTGCCGCCCTTCCAGCATTTCCCCCAAAGACGATCTGCTGCTTGTAAGCAAGGACAGCATTACACGCAATGTGAAGTGCCTGGATCATTGGCTGGAAGGGGTGCGGGAGCTATACCTTATTGTAGACGAGGCCCACCACTCCCCGGCAAAGTCCTACCGCCGCATCATCGACCATATCCAGGAGAAGGTCCCCTGTGTAAAAATGATCGGCCTGACGGCGACTCCGTTCCGGAAGGATCTCGACAATACCGGCCCGCTCCGGGAAATTTTCCGCGATGACATCGTCTACCAGATCAGCCTTGCGAAACTGATTGGCAGCGGGATCCTCTCAACGCCCGCGTTCGAGAACATCCCCACGCATGAAAGCTACGGGGAGGCTTTGGGTATGCAGGCGCTGGAGAGCATCCAGCGTTCTGACCTGATCCCGGATGATATTGCGATGCAAATTGCAAGAAACGCCGCACGGAATGGGCTGATCGTCAAAACTTATTTGGACAAGAAGGACGAATACGGCCAGACGATTGTGTTTGTCCTGAATGTTACTCATGCAGAACAACTTGCCGCCGTATTCTGTAAGGAAGGGGTTGCGGCAGATTATATTGTTTCGGGTGTCCGTGATTTAGAGACAGGCAAGATCACGAAAAAAGAAGAGAATGACGAGAAGCTGAAGGCATACCGCGAGGGGAAGCTCCGGGTTCTCATCAGCGTGAACATCCTGACGGAAGGCGTGGATCTTCCGGCGACCAAAACGGTCTTCCTGGCGCGGCCCACCGTTTCCTCCGTGCTGATGACCCAGATGGTGGGTCGTGCGCTGCGGGGGCCAAAGGCCGGGGGAACCCTGGAAGCCTATATCGTTACCTTCATCGACGACTGGGGAGACAACATTGCGTGGATCAATCCGAAATCCCTGTTTTGGGGGAAAAACGATCCCGAGGCGGAGCAGCTTAGTCAGATGCAGCGGGATATTCGTGCGATTGCGGTGTCGAAAATTGCCGAGTTTGCGCGTATGATGGATGCCTCCATAGATACCTCAGCGCTGGAAAGGCTTCCTTTTATTGAGCGGATCCCTGTCGGCATGTATGTGTTCACGTACTTGGAGGCAGCCGATCAGAAGACCGGGGAGGCGACGGAGTGCTCCTGCCAGGTTATGGTATACAGCAATGCTGTCCGTTCCTACGCGGAGATGATGGAAAACCTCCCGGCCCTGTTTGACGCCTATGGGGCTGACGGCGAGTATTTGGACGCTGAGCTGCTCTCCGAAATGGAGCGGCAGTGCTATGCGAACTTCTTCCGCGGCGGGATGCTTCCGCCATACGCGCCGATGGATGTCATCAACATCCTCAAATATTACGCGCAGATGGAGACCATCCCGGAGTTTTATACGTTTGAAACCGTTGGTAAGCGGCTGGATCTGCGGCGGTATATCTCCAGTCCTGTAAGCTCTTCCTCCGGAATCCGCAGCAGAGCCGCGGCTTTGGCGGGCAGCAGGGTCTCGTCCTCCTCCAGCTCCAGCCGTATGTTTTCAATTTGCAGCATAGCGCATTCCCTCCCAGTCAAGCCGGTTCCAGCGGCAGGCGATCATCTGCGCGGCCACGGATATGGCTACCTCCGCCGGGGTCTTCCCGCCGATGGGCAGGCCGATGGGGGCGCAGACCCGGTCGATTTCCGCCGCCGTGAAGCCCGCCTCCAGCAGCCGTTCCCTGGTGGCGGCCACTTTTTTCCGGCTTCCAATGCAGCCGATGTACCGCGCTGGAGTTTGCAGGACCTGCTCCAGTACGGTATAATCCGCCTGGTGGCCTGGGGTCATGACAACCACGTAGTCCTCCGGCGTGATGGGGGGCAGTTTTTCCATAGCAACACTGTAGGGACCGCAGAGAACCGCCGCCGCATCGGGCAGAGCCGCCTTGTCTGCGGCGTGGGGCCGCTCGTCCCAGACCACTACCCGGAAGTCCGCAAGAGATAGAATATGGGTTAATTCCCGGCCCACATGTCCGGCTCCAAAGAGATACGCCGTCCCGGTCTGGTTCAGTGGTTCCACATATAACGCCGGTTCCCCCTCCGACAACGCCGCCTGTCTCCCCAGCAGCGGCTCCACATCCGCCGGAGAGACGCCGGGCAGACCGCGCAGGCCGTTTTGACGGTCAAACGTCCCCATGCGCCAGCTGCCGTCCGGCGAGATGGCCGTGACCAGCCATGCGGCCTGCGGGCCGGAGAGCAGCTCCGACGCTGTCTGGAGGACGGTCGGGAGATCCCGTCGGGCGGGGTCAAAATATTGGAGATAAAGCCGCAGCGAGCCGCCGCAGATCATGCCAAGATCCGCCGACTCTCCGGCGGACAGGCTGTAGGACGCGAAGCCGGACCGCTTCTCCGCCAGCATCTGCCGTGCCAGCTCCATGGCCCGGTACTCCGCCGCGCCGCCGCCGATGGT
>JAAWQS010000104.1 GCA_022800665.1 Oscillospiraceae bacterium | reverse complement strand
CAAGCAGTTCAAATGCTTGCTTGCTTGATGAATCTTTCTTGGATACAGTCCTTCGTTGCGCCCTCTGTTCATGATTTGTTCACTCATTCAAATACCGTGTGAATGCCAGTCCAGGGACTTGACAAATACAGTCATCGAGTATATGATAAAAAGAAGTTCATATTATGGCCATTTAGGCAGTGGAATAAGTTCCAGAAATGGATTCATAGGGAACCCGGTGCAAATCCGGGACGATCCCGTCACTGTAAGTGTGAGCGGGCTGCAGGATGTCACTGAGGCATGACCCTTGGGAAGACGCAGCAAGCGTTGAGCATAAGTCAGGAGACCTGCTTATTCCATGTATCTTGAGATTCTTACGGGAGATAGGAAAGCTCATACATTTGTTGTATCAATATGCCGGGCGTTCCGTCTGGCGGTTGATATGCTGCTGATGTACCCTTTGACCGACCGTAACGCTCCGTTGCGGTTGGTTTTCTTTTGCACTTCACGGCAAGGGTAGTGCAGGCTTTTGGGGATGGCCGGATGGAACAAATTCAAAACAAAGGACGATGTACAGCATGAAAAAAGCGAAAAGACGCATTGCACTGCTGCTGGCCGCGCTGCTGAGCGCCGGGGTCATGACCGGCTGCGGCGGCTCCCCGGCCAATGCGCCTGCTGCGCCCTCGGGTCCCGGCGGCAGGGAGGACGAGGTGAACCAGCAGGCCCATGAAGCGGACCGGGACACCTCCGGGACCCGCACCATGACTTTTGGGATTCAAAACTACAGCGGCGGCGGGCTGGACCCGGCCCGTGAGATCAACTGCGCCTGGAACAACTCCCGCTACGGCATAGGGGAGTGCCTGTTCAAATTTGATAACGAAATGAATGTGGTCGAAACCCTCTGTGATGGCTATACCGTCAATGAGGAGCATACCGAGTGGGTCTTCCACATCCGGGAGGGCGTGAAGTTTTCCGACGGCTGCGCTCTGACCGCCAGTGCGGTTGAGGCCAGCTTTGCGCGTCTGTTTGAGGCGGGGCCGCAGGGTTCTTCCGCCCCTCAGAACTATTTGGAATATGAGGCTGAAATAACCGCCGACGATGTTTCCGGCAATCTGACGGTGAAAACTACCCGCCCCTATGTGGATCTGACCAAAAACCTGGCCTATCCCGTCATGATCATTCTGGATGTGGAGCACACTGCCGACTATAACCACGCCCCCATCGGCACCGGCCCCTATGCGGTCACGAATTTCCGGGAGGGCGTGGGCTGCACAGTGTCTGCCAATGAGCGTTACTGGGGCGGCAATGTTCCGTATGCCTCTATCGAATTACTGTACATGGGCGACGCCTCTGCGAAGGCGATGGCGCTGCAGTCCGGCCAGTTGGATCTGGCGGAAAACGTCACGAATATCAGCGACCTGCAAAAGTTGCAGGCGGACCCCAACTTCACCGTAACAATTGCTAATGGCGTGCGCACGGGTCTGGCCCACATGAACATGGCCGAGGGAAGATTGCTGTCCAACAAGACGCTTCGACAGGCGGTCTTGATGGCGCTGGACGATGACACGATGTGTTCTGTCACCGTAGGCGGGCTGTACACCTCCGGATTTTCCGTCCTGCCCTCCAACCTGGACTACGGCTACGACAAGCTGACGGACCCCTACGCCTTTGACCCGGACGCCGCCATGAAGCTGCTGGACGAGGCGGGCATTGTGGACACCAACGGCGACGGCGCCCGCGAACTGGACGGCAAGGAAGTCGTGCTGCATTATGTCACCTACCCCAACCGCTGCCTGAGCGATTTCGCAGAGGCCATCCAGCAGCAGCTGAGCTCCATCGGTATTGGCGTGAACCTGGAAATCGGCGACTCCGCCCGGCAGTGGGACAGCTATCAGTCCGGGGACTTCGACCTCAACGGCTCCAACTGGACCACCGTGGGTACCGGCGACCCCACGGAGTACCTCGCGGCGTGGTGCTCCACCTCCGGCTCCGACTACTGCGGCTACAAGAACGATGAGTATGACAAGCTCTTCAACGAGCTGGCCGTCACCTTCGACAACGACGCCCGCCGGGACATAATTCAGCGGATGCAGCAGATTCTCATTGACGATGCCGCCGCCGTTGTCCACGGCTACTACAACAGCTCCATGATCTCCAAGAACGAGACCATCGGCGGCGCGGCCATCCACACTGCCGACTACTACTGGATCACCACCGAGATCTATCCTGCCGCCTGATGGAAAGGAGAGGACGTCCTTGACCGCAAAGCAATTGGGAAAACGGCTGCTTCAAATTGCCGTTGTGGCGGCGGGCATCACGTTCCTGACGTTTTTGATTACCTACCTGGCCCCTGGCGACCCCGTGCGCACTATGTACGCCACCGCCGGCATCATGCCCGGCGAGGAGATCATCCAGCAGACCAGGGAAGCAATGGGGCTGAACCGTCCCGTTTTGGCGCAGTATTTTGACTGGCTGCAGAACTGCCTGCGCGGGGACCTCGGCGTCTCTTATGCGTACAACGAGCCTGTATCCGCGCTGCTGCTGGACCGGCTCTGGCCCACGCTGAAGCTCGCCCTTTTTTCTATGGTCCTGATGCTTCTGGCGGCGGTCCCCGTTGGCATGGCCCAGGCCACCCATCAGAACCGTGCGTTGGACTACGCGCTCCGCAGCCTGACGTTCTTCGGAATATCCATGCCCAACTTTTGGGTGGGGATGCTGCTGATGCTGTTTTTCTGCGTCAGGCTCCAGCTGCTGCCGGTGGTCTGTTCTGCCGGGGACTTCAAAAGCCTGCTTCTGCCCGCCGTTACCCTGGCGTTTGCCATGTCCGCTAAGTACGCCCGGCAGGTGCGCGCTGCCATTCTGGAGGAACTGCGGCAGGATTACGTCACCGGCGCGAGGGCCAGAGGGGTGGCGGAGTGGAAGGTACTGTGGTGGAACGTATTCCCCAACGCCCTGCTGCCGCTGATTACACTGCTGGGCCTGTCGCTGGGTTCCCTGCTGGGCGGCGCCGCCGTCGTGGAGGTCATCTTCTCCTATCCCGGCCTGGGCAGTCTGGCGGTTTCGGCAATCACAGCCTATGACTATCCCTTGATTCAGGGCTATGTCCTGTGGATTTCCCTGATCTATATGCTTGTCAACCTGGCGGTGGACGTATCCTATGCCTATATTGACCCCAGAATACGAGAAAAGAGGCGGGGAGGATGAAGTTCAAACCCTTTGTACAGAAAAACAGAGTCTTTTGTCTCTTTGCAGCCCTTGCTCTGCTGCTGGTACTCGCGGCTGTTTTTGCGCCGGTTGTAACCGGCGGCGTCAGTCCGGAAGACGCTGTGCTCAAGGACGCGCTGCAGCCTCCTGGCGCAGGCCATATCTTCGGCACAGATAAGCTGGGCCGGGATATCTTTGCACGGGTGATCTACGGCGCACGTACCAGTCTGGCTGCGGCCTTCTCGGTGGTCCTGATTATTTTTGCGCTGGGTACGGCGCTGGGCGTAGCGGCGGGCAGCTTTGGGGGATGGGCGGACGCTGTGATTATGCGGATTGCCGACCTAATGGTTTCGTTTCCCGGCATGGTGTTCGCAATGGCGGTTGCCGGCGTTATGGGGGCAAGCGTAAGGAATGCCGTCATAGCCGTATCTCTGGTGAGCTGGACCAAATATGCCAGGCTGGCCCGGAGTCTGACGCTGAAAATCCGCAGTCTGGATTATGTATCCGCCGCCGTTGTCACCGGTTCTAAAACAAGCTGTATTTTGACCAGATACATACTGCCCAACGTCATCCCCACGCTGGCAGTTACAGCGGCTGCCGACATCGGCGGCATGATGCTGGAGCTGGCGGGTCTATCCTTTCTGGGGTTTGGCGCAAAAGCTCCCACGCCGGAGTGGGGCCTGATGCTGAACGAGGGACGGCAGTTTATCCAGAGCGCGCCCTGGATGATGATTTATCCCGGCGCAGCCCTCTTCGTGGTGGTCGCCGTGTTCAACCTGCTGGGCGACGCGCTCCGGGATCTTCTGGACCCCAGGGATGTGTGAGGAGGGGGCTATGCTGGAGATCAAAAATGTTACGATCTGCTATCAGGACTGCCCTGCGGTGAAAAATTTCAGCATGACGGTGGAGCAAGGAAAAATCGCCGCGTTGGCAGGGGAATCCGGTTCCGGCAAGACAACGGTCATACGCGCCGTACTGGGATTGCTGGCCAGCGGCGGCAGAGTTACAGAGGGGGATATTCTCTTTGAGGGGAAGTCGCTGCTGAAAAATACGCCCGGCCAGTGGCGAAAGCTCCGGGGGACCGCTATCGCCATGATTTTTCAGGATTCCGGGGCCATGTTGAACCCCACACGGAAAATTGGAGCGGTTTTTGTGGAATACATCCGCACCCACGAAAAAATCAGCCGGGCAGACGCCTGGAAGAAGGGCGCGGCCATGCTGGAGCGTATGCGTCTGCCCGGCGGCGATACGATTATGAACGCCTACCCCTTCCAGCTCTCCGGCGGAATGCGGCAGCGCGTGGGGATCGCTATGGCGATGGCCTTCCGGCCCAGGCTGCTGCTGGCGGACGAACCTACCTCCGCCCTGGATGTGACCGCACAGGCGCAGATTGTCCGCCAGATGATGGAACTGCGGGAGGAGTATGGAACCAGTATTGTGCTTGTCACCCACAACTTGGGGGCTGCCGCCTATATGTCCGACTGGATTGTTGTGATGAAGGACGGCGGGATTGCCGGCAGCGGAAACCGGAACGAGATTCTCTCCGGGAACAGCGGCGGCTATATCCAGAAGCTCTTGGACGCGGTCCCCACATTGGGAGGTGCGCGGTATGTTTGACGAAAAGGACCTGATTCTGGAGGCAAAGCACGTAACCCGGCGTTTCCCAGCGCCCGGCGGACGGAAGCTGACAGCCTGCAATGATGTCAGCCTGCATTTCTATCGGGGCAGGACCCTGGGGCTGACCGGCGAGTCTGGCTGCGGTAAGTCTACCTTCCTGCGCCTTCTGGTCCGGCTGGACGCCCCCACCGAGGGGGAAATTCTTTTCCATGGGATGGATCTGACCAAACTGAGAGGCGAGGAGCTGCGCCAAACCCGGCAGCAGATTCAGATGGTTTTCCAGGACCCCGGCGGGTCGTTCAACCCGAGAATGAAAATCCGGGACATCATCTGCGAGCCGCTGCTGAACTTTGGACGCATCCGGCCATCGGAAAAGGATGCCGCGGCCCGGAAGTACCTGGAGGCGGTAGACCTGCCGGCTGATTTTGCAGACCGTTTCCCCCACAGTCTGTCCGGCGGAGAACAGCAGCGGGCCGCTATTGCGCGGGCCATTGCGCTGGAACCGGAGATCATCGTCATGGATGAGGCCACCAGTGCGCTGGACGTATCTGTGCAGAAGACAATCATCGAGCTGATCTGCAAACTCCAGCGGGAAAAGAATGTGTCCATTGGCTTTGTCTCCCATGACCTGGGGCTGCTCCAATCCTTTGCCCACCAGATCGCCGTCATGTATCTGGGCAGTATTGTGGAGATTCTGCCTGGGACGGACGTGAAAAAGGCCCGGCATCCCTATACGCAGGCTCTGCTGGACGCTGTTTTTGACATAAAAATGGACTTTGCAAAAAAAATCCAGCCCATTGACGGCGAAATCCCCAGCTCCCTGGATCTGCCGCCCGGATGCCCCTTCCATCCCCGGTGCAGGTATTGCGCCGGAATCTGCCGCAGGGAGCGTCCTGCGCTGATTGCCGCCGGTCCGGGGCATAAGACCGCCTGTCATCTGTTTGGCGGCGCATCTTGGTAGAAATTGAGACATTAAAAAGGAGAACACGTCTATGAAACAAGCGATAATTATGACCAGCTTCGGGACCAGCGTGCCGGAGGCGCGGGGCAGTATTGACGCTGTTGAAAACGCCTTACAGGAAACAGCGGTTGGATATACCGCTGTCCGGGCCTTTACCAGTCCCACCATCCGGCGCATTCTCGCGGGACGGGGAGAGCAGATTTTCAGTCTCACAGAGGCTTTGGAGCAGATGCGCCGCGAAGGTATGGACCGTGTCGTGGTACAGCCCACCCACCTGCTGTACGGCTATGAGTACGATAAACTGCGGGCGGAGGCAGAACGCTTTTCCGGCTGCTTTGAGACACTGTCCACCGGCAGGCCGCTGCTGGCAGATAACAACGATATTCTCTGTTTTGCGGAAAAACTGGCTGAAACACATCCCGCGCAGGAAGGGGCGTCGGTTGTGTACATGGGGCATGGTACGGAACACTTTGCAAACGCGGTCTATCCCGCACTGCAGACGGCTCTCCATCTGGCGGGCAGGGACGATATTTACATTGGAACCGTGGAGGGCTGGCCGG
This sequence comes from Oscillospiraceae bacterium, assembly GCA_022800665.1. Taxonomy (GTDB): domain Bacteria; phylum Bacillota; class Clostridia; order Oscillospirales; family Oscillospiraceae; genus Pelethomonas. The sequence continues at coordinate 1,699 of JAAWQS010000104.1, read as the reverse complement.
GACTGGAGGATATTCTCCGCCAGCTGAAAACGCCCTCCAGAGTCGCGCTGCTGCCTCTGATGCTGGTGGCGGGAGATCACGCCAGAAATGACATGGACATCGACTGGCGGCAGAGGCTGGAACAGGCGGGGCATTCTGTGACGTGCGCTTTCACCGGTCTGGGAGAACTGGCGTGGGTACAGAAAATGTATCAGGACCGGCTGTCAGAGACATTGTCCTCCATATATTCCAACAAACTTTAATAATCGCCTATGGCAATACCTAACCATCGCGCCAAAGGACAGCCATCACTTTCAACTCAGAGTCGAAAAGTTTAATATCCATTCAATCATACCTCCTTGTATAATAAGTTTCAAGTTAATAGATTTCAGTATCAGCAGGTTTAGAGATACCCATGATAGAATAGCTGTAGGACAGCAGGGTTAAGTTCTCTACCTCCTGGTTGAGCCACAAGGCTGCTTCATGGAAAGTCCGTCCCCCTGAGCCGGAAGTTAGCTGCAAACTCATTAGGCCTTGTTTGAAAAAAAGGAAGAGTAGTTCAAAGTAACCAAATCATAATAGCAGCAATAAAAACAAAAGCAAGAAAGGACTTGTCAAGGTTTATGGCTTGGAGTAAAATCTTGTGTAAGCGAAATTCGACAAAGTCAAGAAGAGGTGCGATGGAAAGTGCACAGGCGGTGGCCAAGGGATCAGTCAACAGCACGGTCGGAGAACATGATCTCCAACTGGCTGAGCACCAGGTCCCAGTTCTGGCATCTGGTGCGCCAGCGCTTCGTAATGCGCTGGGAGGCCAGGTAAAGCATCCTGCGCAGGGAATCATCGTTGGTAAAGCTGGGTTTGTTTTTCGTAATCTGCCGGAACTGGAGGTTGAGGCCTTCAATGATATTTCGTCGTATATGATTTTACGAACCTCGGGCGGATATTCATAGAAGGTGCTCAGAACTTCCCAATCATCCTCCCAGCTTTTCACGCAGGAGGGATACTGTTTCCTCCATTTTTCCGAGAACTGAAGCAGATTCTCTTCCGCCTCATCCAGCGTGACGGAAGTATAGATTTTCTTCAGGTCAGCTACCACCAGCTTGATGTCCTTCCAACTGACAAAGCGGGTGGAGGAACGGATCTGATGGACGATGCAGCACTGCAGACGGCTCTGGGGATACACCGCCCGGATGGCTTCCATCATCCCGCACAGGCCATCCGTGCAGAACAGATATACATCCAGAACTCCCCTGCTTTTGAGGTCGTTCAACACATTCAGCCAGAATTTGCTGCTCTCATGCTCCCCGATCCATACTCCAAGGATGTCCTTCCGTCCATCCATGGTGATCCCCAGGACCACATACGCCGCCTTTGTCACATACCGGTGATCCTCCCGAACCTTGTAGTGGATGGCGTCCATGAAGATGAACGGATACACCGCCTCCAGCGGGCGGTTCTGCCATGCGGCTACCTCCGGCATGATCTTCTCGCTGATCTTCGTCACCAGCTCCGGCGAGATGTCCACATCATACAGTTCCTTGATCTGCTCCGCGATGTCCCGCTGGCTCATTCCGCAGGAATACAGCGCCAGAATTTTCTCCTCCATGCCGTCCGCGTTCCAGCTGTACTTGCCGATGATTTGCGGTTCATATTCTCCATTCCGATCTCGTGGGACTTTCACATCTACCGCTCCAAGCTGGGTTTTCACGGTCTTTTTCGA
>JAAWQS010000103.1 GCA_022800665.1 Oscillospiraceae bacterium | reverse complement strand
GATCCTCACGGAAAGCGACATTGACGAGGCCGCTCTGCGCTCCGCCATCGGCGCTACGGGCTATGAGGTCAAGGCGGTGTCCAAGGAGCCTTACGAGAAGAAGGGGCTGTTTCACAGATGAGCCGTCATAATGAAATTCAAAATGCCTACCACTCCCTGGGCAAAGAGGCGACCTTTTATGATGGCATGATTACCTGCTCCACCTTGCCGGGACGGGTGGTCTGTGGGCTGGTATGGAACATGGGGCAGAAGAAGAATACCCGCTATCTGGAAAAGGCCCTTGACCGCATCCCGGACGGGTTCTCTGGCAAGCTGCTGGAGGTGCCAGTGGGGACGGGGGTACTGACCATGCCTGTCTATAAGACGCTGCCTCATGCGGACATTACCTGCCTGGACTATTCCCCGGACATGATGGCCACCGCGCAGCGGCGGGCAAAAGCGGCAGGGCTGACCAACCTCCGGTTCCAACAGGGCGATGTAGGTGCGTTGCCCTTTGAGGATGGCTGCTTTGATTTAGCGCTGTCCCTCAACGGGTTTCACGCCTTTCCTGACAAAGAGGCAGCATACCATGAGATTTATCGTGTTCTCCGTCCAGGCGGAATATTCTGCGGCTGCTTCTATGTGCGTGGCGAGAACCGCCGTACAGATTGGTTTGTAGAAAAACTCTATACCCCCAAGGGATACTTTACCCCTCCCTATGAAACGGTAGGGAGCCTACGGAAGCGTCTGACAGGGCAATACAAGCAGGTCGCAATGGAAACAGTGGAGTCAATGGTCTGCTTTACCGCAAAGAAAGGCGGCTGATTATGATATTTTTGATTGAAAGCATTGTCCTTTGTCTCATTTTCACCCTTACAGTTCCGCTATATGGCCTGCGTGATCCGCTAGCCATGATCGACTCCTACCCGCCCGCCATTGTCGCGCGGGCGGAGGAGCTTGGGCTGGTTCTCCGTGAACGAAAGCGGCGCGCGCCAAAGGTTATTGCAGCCAAGCTGGTATTCTGCCTGATTGCTGCGGTACTGCTTGCGGTAACTCTCCGTATATTCAACGGAGCGGATACCTTTCTCTCCGGCTTTGTGACCAGCTTCCTGCTCTGGCTGGTGGTGGACTGGTACAACGCGCTGGTCATCGACTGTCTGTGGTTCTGCCACAGCAAGCGGTGCATCATTCCTGGTACCGAGGATATGACGGCGGCGTACCACGATTATGGATTCCATATTCAGCAGTCCTGCATCGGGATATTCATCGGCCTGCCGGTGTGTCTGCTGACAGGAGGACTGACGGCGTCTTTTGCATGGGTGGTGTAAGCGGAATATGAGGTGAGTCAATGAAAAAGCAATATTTCAGTCCTGAACAGGACGGTTTTTACGGTGTCTATTACCCCAATTCTATGTCCAGCAATCAAGCGATGATCGCCCTGCTGGGGGATTCCTCGGACGACCACATGGTAAAGTCCGGCGCAAAATGGCTCCAAAAGCGGGGCTGCAATGTCATGGCCACGTCCCCGGCAAAAAGGACTATGGCCACCATGACTATCCTCTGGAACGGATCGGGCGGGCCATTGAGGTCTTAAAATCCCATGGGAACCAGAAAATTGGCATTGTTGGGGCCGCCACCACAGGCATGATGGCTCTGGTGGCGGCATCCTTCTTCCCGGATATCACTCTGACCATTGCTATGACCCCGCCGGACTTTATCATGGAGGGGTTTTATCGAAAAGCTGTCCCATACCATTTGGGAATGGTGCAGGGAGTCATAGAGGCGATTGATTATGCTGCTTTTGCTCAAAGTCTTCGATGTCATATTCTTTGACTGGATATTGCTGTGCAATAGGGGCTTCAATTTCTTTTCCCATTTCTATCCGGAGACGAAGGCTATGGGGTGACTACAAAATGTCTGTTGCCCCTTATGAAAACGATAAACCGCTCTGCTACGAGTTTACCGCCTGTCCCATCGCGGAGTTTGCGCGGCAGCATGGGCTTCTGGAGGTCATGCCCGCTCTGTGCAACCCGGACTACGCCGCTATGGAGCCGCTGCACGCAAGGCTGGTGCGGACAATGACCTGCGCCAACGGCTGCAAGTGTGACTACGCCATCTGCGGAGATCAGGACGAATATCTGAAAAAGCGCCCGGAATATGTGGATGAGCAGGGTTACCGGAGAAACCGGGAATAGAAAGGAAATTGCGTTATGTCGAAACAGGCATCAAATTTTCAGAAAAAGGCCATGAGACCGATGTATCGTGGCAAGGAGATATTCAAACCGGTGAATGAAGTCTATCGATTCAAAACAGACGGCTTTCACGGGGAACTGTTCCGACCGGAGCGGGACAATTATCCGGGCAAGGCGCTGATCTGCTTCAGCGGCAGCGACGGGAGATTCGAGTGGACTCGGATGCTGGCACAGGTCTTTCAGGCCCATGGGCTGACGGCCCTGGCGCTGGCCTATGTGGCGGAGGAAGGGCTGCCCAAAGCGTTCTACCATGTTCCCATTGACCCACTGGAGGCGGCGGCAAAGCGGCTGCACGGCATGAGCTATGAAAAAGTAGGGCTGTGGGGCATCTCCAAGGGCGCGGAGCTGGCGCTGACGGCGGGGAGCCTCCTGCCGGGACTGGTTAACGCAGTGGTGGCGGTGGCCCCGATGAATACGGTGTGCCAGGGGTTTTCCGAAGAAACGGGAATTACCATTATGCCGGGGAGCGCCTGGACCTTTCACGGCGAGGAAGTCCCCTACACCCCTTTCGGACTGGACAAATTCCCAACGGGCCAGGTAGTGTGGAAAAGTCTCAAGGCCCGTGAAGTCACTATGTACGACCTTTACATCCCACTGGTGCAAAACCCCAACCCCGCCGCAGTCATCCAGGCGGAGAGCATCACCGGCCCCATCCTGCTGATCTCCTCCAAGATGGACACCATGTGGCCCTCCGAGGCGGCGGCAGAACAAATCATGAAACGGCTGCGGGAAAACAATTTTTCATATTCTTATCAACATTTGAGCTATGACTACGGCGGTCATCTGTTTGTCCCTATGGAACTGCGGCTGGCAAAGTTTTTCAGAGGTGACCGGGGAAAGTATAAGGAACTGAGCCGGGAAGCACGAATGGATTCCCTGACAAAAACGCTGGAATTTGTTACGCGGTGGTGATGAAAATGTCAAATGAACTGAAAGAAAACACTGTCCAGCACACCCTTTGTATGCCCCTGTGCGGGCGAATGATCGCGGCGCAGGAGTACCCTGACCTGTTTCCTGACCGGGACGCGGAGCGCATTGTTCGGGAACTGGGGGAGGATATATCCGGCAGGGCCATGTACCGGCTCCAATATATGTGGATGAACTGCCTCATCCGGCAATATAACTTGGCCTGGGAAATCACCGAGTACCTGAAGCAGCATCCCAAAGCCACAGTCGTGAAGTTGGGCGCGGGCCTCTCCTGCTTGCGGCGGCAGACGGGAAATGAGACGAATCCCTGGTACTGTCTGGATATGGAGAATGTGATCTCCTTGCGGGAGAAGCATATTCCGTTGGGAGAGCATGAGCAGAATATCGCCTGCGACCTCAACGATCATTCCTGGTTTGATAAAATCAGCTTTGACCCGGCAAAGGGCATCGTGTTCACCGCTGGAGGGTTGTTTTATTACTTTGAAAAAGAGAACGTCCGCCGTTTACTGTACGCTATGGCAGAGAAATTCTCCGGTGGCATGATTGCTTTCGATGCGGTAAACGCCTTGGGGCTGAAAGGAGTTAACGCAGAGGTGAAGCTGGCGGGAATGAATCGCACAAAGTCCTTTTTCTCATTGGAGCGGCCCAAGGAGGAATTGGAGGGCTGGTCGCCCAGCATCATCAATGTGATTGAGAAAGACTATGCTGACGGTTATCTGAAAGGCGGATACAAAAAAACACCTGTCACCCACCTATTTAATTGGAGCATGCGGACATTTCACATGGGCTTTATGATCCATGCAGAGTTTGCCAAATAAAATTATGTTTGGGGCTTGACAAAATCCATTCTTTCCGCTATTATAACATCGTTATATAACAGCGTTATTAGCGGGAGGCAGTTGTATGGAAGAACGCAGCGGAACCTTAGCGCGTATCCATCAGGCGGCCATGGAGGAGTTTCTGGAAAAAGGCTTTGCGGACGCCTCCCTGCGGCAGATTGTGAAGAACGCCGGAGTGACGACCGGGGCCTTTTATGGATACTACTCCAGCAAGGAGGCCCTGTTCACCGCTTTGGTGGAGCCGCATGCGGCGGCAGTGATGGGGATGTTCATGCGGGCGCAGACTGCGTTCTCGGAGCTGCCGGAAGCGGAACAGCCCAGCCATGTAGGGGTAGAATCCAGTGATTGCGTAAAGGAAATGCTGGAGTATGTATACCAGCATCTTGAACCGTTCAGACTGCTGATCTGTAAGGCCCAGGGCACCAGCTACGAAAACTTTATCCACAACATGGTAGAGATCGAAGCGGAGGCCACCCAACGGTTCATGGAAGTTCTCCGCAGGCAGGGGCGGGAGATACCAGACCTGGACAACCAGCTCTGCCATATCATCTCCAGCGGAATGTTCCATGGGATATTCGAGGTCGTGGTTCACGATATGCCCTATGACCGGGCAAAGCGCTATGTCAAGCAGCTCCAGGATTTTTTCCTTGCTGGCTGGCACAGCATGATGGGGGTCTAAGACCCCTTTCATTTTAGATATGAGTTAGCAATAACTAATTTTCAGAGATTGGATATGAGAGAGCGGCCGCGGCGCTTTCTGTATCATATATCATCTGTTCGCAAGGAGGTATTCACTTGAAGAAAAACAGCAATCTCCGGGAGCTGATGAGCTGCGCCGGGGGACACAGGTATCTGACCTACCTATCCCTGCTGCTGTCCGCCATCAGCGCGATCCTGGCCCTTTTCCCCTTTGTTTTCCTGTTCCGTATCATCCAAGAAGTCATCGCGGTGGCCCCTAACTATGCCCAGGCCACCCACATTGTCCGCAACGGCTGGATGGCGGTGGGCTTCGCGGCGCTGTCCATTGTGGTCTATGTCTGCGCCCTGATGTGTTCCCATTTGTCGGCCTTCCGCATTGCCGGGAATATCCGCAAGGCGCTGATGGCCCACATTGCCGGGCTTCCCCTGGGTTTCATCGGTGAGATGGGCAGCGGGAAGATCCGCCGCATCGTTAATGACAGCAGCGCGGCCACGGAAACCTATCTGGCCCACCAGCTCCCCGATATGTCAGTGGCAATCACCACGCCGGTCTGCATGATTATCATGCTGTTTCTGTTCGACTGGCGGTTTGGCCTTGTCAGTCTCCTGCCGGTGATTCTGGGCTTTGTAGCCATGTTCAAAATGGCCGGTCCATCCATGGCGGAGGATATGAAGCTCTATCAAAACGCCCTGGCTGATATGAACAACGAGGCGGTGGAGTATGTGCGGGGCGTTCCCGTGGTCAAGACCTTTGGGCAGACCGTCCACTCCTTCAAGCGGTTTAAGGGCGCCATTGACAGCTACTACGATTTTGTTACGGCGTACTGTAAAAAATGCCGCCCCTCCATGCTGTCTTATACGGTTCTGGTCAACAGCGCCTTTGCTTTCTTGATCGTCCTGGCCCTGATTTTGACGGGGGACGGGCCGGTGGCCCAGCCGGTACTGCTGAACTTCATCTTTTATGTGATCTTCACCCCCATCATCGCCACCGCCATGACCAAGGTGATGTTCATGAGCGAGAACGGGATGATCGTGGAGGACGCCATGAGCCGTATCCACTCCATTCTGGATGCGGAGCCTCTGCCCGAACCTCGCAGCGGCAAGGTCCCCACAGGCAACGACATTACCCTGGAAAATGTGATCTTCCGCTACACGGGCGGGACAACGGACGCGCTCCATGACGTGACCATCCGGGTGGGCGCTGGAGAAACTGTGGCCCTGGTGGGACCCTCCGGCGGAGGCAAGACCACCGTGGCGGGTCTGATCTCCCGGTTTTGGGACGTGGGCGGCGGAGCCATTCAGATTGGCGGCGTCAATGTGAAGGACATTTCCAAAGAGACGCTGATGGACACCGTGGCCTATGTGTTCCAGGATAGCCGCCTGTTGAAAGCCTCCATTCTGGAAAATGTGCGGTTGGCCAGGTCTAACGCCTCCCTGCAGGAGGTGGAGCGGGCGCTCCATGACGCCCAATGCGATGACATCATCGCCAAGCTGCCCCAGGGAATTGACACGGTGATCGGGACCAAGGGCGTGTACCTCTCCGGCGGCGAACAGCAGCGGATCGCCATTGCCCGCGTCATGCTGAAAAACGCGCCCATCCTCATCCTGGACGAAGCCACCGCCTTTGCGGACCCGGAGAACGAAGCGCTGGTGCAGCGGGCCTTTGAGAAGCTCTCCAAGGGCAAGACCGTCATTATGATCGCACACCGGCTGACCACCATCCGAAACGCCGACCGCATTTTTGTACTGCGGGAGGGCCATGCGGAGGAGAGCGGAACTCACGATGCCCTTGTGGCGCAGAGCGGCCTCTACGCCAAGATGTGGCAGGATTATCAGACCTCTATAAGCTGGAAGGTAGGTGCAGAGAAATGATTGAACGACTGATGAAACGCTTTGCCCTCTCCGAAAAAGGAGCGAAAGGGCTTGTGCGGGCCGTTGCCGCCTGTGCCGTGGCCGATCTGATACTGATGCTCCCGGTGGGGCTTCTCTACCTGCTGGCAAGCGACTTTTTGAGCGGCAGCGTCCCGGAGGGGCGCTATCCCCTCTACGGCCTGGGTATCGTTGTGGCGTTGCTGCTGGCGCTGCTCTCCGAGTTCTGGAAGTATAATGCCACCTATTTCTCCACTTACCTGGAATCCGGGGCCTGCCGTATCCGGCTGGCGGAAAAGCTGCGGCGGCTCCCCCTGTCCTTCTTTGGCAAAAAGGATTTGGCCGACCTGACCAACACCATCATGGGGGATGTGCAGGTCACGGAGCAGATGTTCTCCCACTATGTCCCCCAATTTTACGGCGCTATCCTCTCCACCTGTCTGGTGGCGGTCAGCCTGCTCTGCTACGACTGGCAGATGGCTCTCTCCGCCCTGTGGGTACTGCCTGTTACGCTGGTGATTGTTGGCTTTTCCAAGAGAGCGCAGAATTATTTTACCCGCAGACAGAACGCCGCCCTGATTGCTATGGCGGACGGTGTGCAGGAGTGTCTGGAAACCATCCGTGACTTGAAAAGCAATAAGGCCGAGCAGGCATATTTGGACGGACTGTATCAGAAAATCGACACGTTTGAAAACCGGCAGTTCAAAAGTGAATTGGGTTCGGCCATGTTCGTAGTTCCGGCGCAGATGTTTCTGAAGCTGGGCATCGTCTCGGTGGCGCTGATGGGGAGTATGCGTCTGATGAGCGGGGAGCTTTCCCTTGCGGCGTTCTTCCTGTTTCTGCTGGTTGTCTCCCGGATTTATGAGCCAATGAACTTTGCCCTGCAAAATCTGGCGGCTATGAACTCCCTGCAAATCAATATTGACCGCATGAACGAGATCAACGAAACCCCGTCCCAGGAGGGCGGATCGGCCTTTTCGCCCAAAGACTACGACATTACCTTTGACCATGTGGGCTTTGCCTATAACAGCGGCGAGACGGTACTGAAGGATGTTTCCTTCACCGCCAAGCAGGGCGAGGTCACGGCCCTGATCGGTCCTTCCGGGGGCGGCAAATCCACCGTCGCGAAGCTGGCAGCACGGTTTTGGGATATTGACCAGGGCCGGATCACCGTGGGCGGCGTGGATGTGAGTAAGGTTGACCCGGAAAAACTCCTGACTGCCTACTCCATCGTGTTCCAGGATGTGACGTTGTTCAACAACACGGTCATGGAGAATATCCGCATTGGCCGGAAGGACGCCACAGACGCGGAGGTCATGCAGGCGGCGAAGGAAGCCATGTGCGATGAGTTTATTTCTAAGCTCCCCCAGGGGTATCAGACCATGATCGGAGAAAACGGCTCCACCCTCTCTGGGGGTGAGCGGCAGCGTATCTCCATCGCCCGCGCCCTTTTGAAG
>JAAWQS010000102.1 GCA_022800665.1 Oscillospiraceae bacterium | reverse complement strand
TTGGGCTTTCGATGATTTTTATTAAAAATACGGATAAAAAGGACGAGTAGTCTTCAGTTTGTTGGGGGAATTTCACTTGGGTGAAATCCCCCTTGACAAATGTTCTCTTGATAGAATCATTTGTAATGGCCTCCCAAATCGCCGCATAGTCCCCAGAAAGATATTCCTTAATGAATACTGCGCTCGGTCCATGCAAATCATTGATCCAGCAATCCCACCACCGTCCGGAAAAACTCCTCATGGGTAAAGGCGTTCCGGTTCACCGGGTCCAGTGTTTTGCCCAGCCGTGCGGAGCAGAACTGCGCCAGCTCCCCGCTTGTCACCGGGTCGTTGGGCCGGAAGCGGCCATTGACCGCCGCAATCGCTCCCATCTCCGCGGCCCGTGCCGCGGCGGCGGCGTAGGGATGCCGCGGCTCCAAATCCCGGAAGGGAGCCCGTCCGGACCGCACCAGCGCGATTCTCTGCCGCACTGTCTCCCAGCCGAAGGACATCATGGCCAGCTCTCCGCGGGTGAGCACCGCGTCGGGCCGGATGGTGTTGTCCTGATAGGCCACGCACCAGCCCCGGCCCAGCAGCCGCCGTGCCGCCGCTCCGGTCCCGCTCTCAGGCGTCACGTCCTGGAAGGGCGACTTCTCCAACAGCTCCGACACGGTTACAATCCGGTAGCCGTGGTCCGTCAGCAGCTGCAGCTGTTTGTCCAGCCCGTCCGCCACCGGCGTGCGCCGGGCCATATTGCATCCGTCCTTTTGGAAAATAATCTGTCCGCAGAAGGCGTCCGGCGTCTCCAGCAGCAGCCGCTCCATGGGACGCCAGGTGGCCTCCACCTCCGCGTCGTAGGTCTCCAGTGGCAGCCAGCCCGCGCCGTCAAAGCTGGCGGCCATGTACTGGTATCCCAGCAGGGCATAGGCGTCGTAGCTGGTAAAGCCGCCCCGGATGCCGTCCACATAGTGGGGCGGGCGGGCCAGACGGATGTGGTACCCCCACTGGGACTCCATGAGCGCGTGGAGCCGCCGCAGGTCGGCCACCACCGGCTCCAGGCCGGACAGATATTTCCGGGAGCCGTATACCAGGGGCTTCCAGCCGAAGAGGACGTGGGAATAGGTGTGGCTGGTGATCTCGTGGCCGCCGGCCAGCAGGCGGGCGATCAAATCCGGACAGTTCACCGCGCCGCCGTGTTCGTCCTGTTTGAAATCCGGGTAGTGGTCGTAGGCCACCCCGCCCCAGGAGGCGGAGCCGTGTTTGCCCGGCTTGTCCGGATAGTTGGCGGAGGTGTCCCCCACCACGTCAAAGGTACCCTTTGCGCCGTATCTCTCCAGGGTTTCCGCCAGCGCCAGCGTCAGGGACTTCCCCCGGAAATGATCGGGCACAGGGGGCAGGCGGCTGGGGCCGTCGTCAAAGGTCATGGCGCAGATGCGCTCTGTGGTGGCAACCCGCTCGATGCGGCGGACTGGGGAGAGGAAAACAGGGGTACGCTCCTTGATCTGGTCCTGAAAACGATGCTTTACCTTCTTAGCAAAGCCAATTCCTTTCGTCACAAGAGACATTTGGGAGACCTCCTTGCGTTACATAAGTCAAGGGCGGCACAGTAGGCCAGGTACAACGCCGCTTTTGGAAGGCGGGACAGTCCGGTACGCCGGGCCTTTGTCCACTGGGACAGTCCCTTCCGCACATGGGGGGTGTCCCGGTACAGCACGGCCCTGCCTCCGGCCAGCAGCGCCCGGCGCAGGGCGGGAAGCGACAGCTCCTCCGCTGTCAGGACAGTGCAGGCGTTGCCCACCTCCGCGGCGTCGTGGGCGTCGCTGCCGCCCACACCGGGCAGAGACCAGTCCTGGGCCAGCCGGGCCGCCCGACGGTTGGCGTCCGGGACCTTGAACGCCGCACGGGCGTTGACTGTCTCCAGGGCGTCCAGCGGGAGGGCTAACCGCTCCGGTTCCGCGCCGGGCTTCTGGTATGGGTGGGCTAACGCCGCCAGTCCGCCCGCCTGATGAATGGCGTCCACAGCGGCCTCCGGCGGCGGCAGAGGGCCGGTCATGTCCAGGTCCAGGGGCCGCTCCAGGAACAGTCCTGTGATGTGACCCGCCTGGGTGGAGACCTCGCAGCCGGGAATCAGCAGGACGCCGTCCAGCTCCGCCGGAACCGGCGTGCAGAGATTGTGGTCCGTGACCGCCAGGGCGTGGAGGCCCTTCGCTTTGGCGGCGGCGGCCAGGGCCGGGAGGGACGAGCGTCCGTCCGGGGACGCGCTGGTGTGGACATGCAGGTCCACAGAGAAATCAGTCATTTATGAAGCCTCTTCCTAAATAGAGTCTGAATATATGCCATGCCGGGCCGGGGGTCGCCCCACTCAAAGAGTCCGTCCGCCACAGCGGGATTCAGCAAATCCAGCAGCGACTGTGCCGCCGGCGCTGGCCTGCCCCGCCGCAGGCTTCCCGCCGCCGACATCAGGTCGGAAACGGCAAAGACCATCTTTTTCGGCAGCGGACGGGGCAGCTCCGGCAGGGGGACGGCATCGTCCGGATTCCCCCTGTTCCACGCCAGCGCGCACCACAGCAGGGGGATTTGACTGCGGGCGGCGCGGGTCAGCGGAAAAGTCCCCCAGATTCGTGGATTGGCCTCCAGCAGCCGGGGTGCGCCTGCGGCGTCCTCCTTGAACTCAAACATGGTCAGGCCGGTGAGCCGGACCGCCCCGGCGAGCCGGGATGCCAGCTCCAGCAGGTCGGGCCTGTCCACGCACCGGCAGCAGGAGGACGGCCCGCCGGAAACCGGGTATTCCCGCAGGCGGCGGTGGCATATGGCGGCCAGGACCTGGCCGTCCTGGGCCAGAACGGAACAGCCCAGGCCATCTCCAGGCAGATAGGACTGAACCACCGGCGGCTCCCCGGCCAGGGTTTGGAAATGACGGTAAGCCCGCTCTGCCTCCGCCGGGGTACGGGCAATCACGTACCGGTCCGCAGCAGTCAGCCCCAGCTTTTCTCCACACACCGGTTTCATGACGCAGGGCAGGGGCAGGCGCGCCGCCAGCTGCGGGATGCTCTCCCCGTCCTGACAGGCGTAGGACTCCGGCACGGGGACATCCAGTTGCCGGGCCAATGCGGCCAGGTCCGTTTTACTGTTGAGCAGGTCCAGCTGCTCCCTGGAGGGGATGCACAGGCCGCAGACCTGGCTGAAGCGTTCCGGCTGCTCCGCCACCGCCGCCAGCGTCGCCGCGCCCACGGGCAGCAGGGCGGGACGGACTTGTCCGCCAACGTCCCGGCAGAGGCGGAAAAGCGCGTCCGTATAATCTTTGTCCGGCAGCTGCACATGGCGGCGGCTCCAGCGGGATACCGCTCCCGGCGCAGGGGAACGGCTCTCCCGTTCGCAGGTGGTTACGTCCACCCCGGCCTGGCCTAAATCCCGGATCAGGGCCAGCGACATGCGGTAGTGGACATCTGTGACAATAGCAACCATAGGGGACCTCCTGGGGGCATGGGGTTGAGATATGGATAGTATACTACAAAAACTCCTCTGGCACAAGGGATAGCATTAACCGGCGGTTAAAATCCCTTCACAAGCCGTTTTCAGCGCGTGAATATCGGGCAGCAGTGTGCCGCAGTTCCTCAATGGTATATGGTACGCCCACTGGCAGAACCTCCCTTCTTCATCTGCTGTCTGGATATATTATACCAAACTTTCTCCCTTACTGCAACTGCCACAACAAACGACGGCTTTGATTGCTCAAAACCGTCGTTTCTGATAGGCTTTTTCATCAGATTTCTTTTTTGTACATTGCGCAGAACAGAACAAAGCGCAGGATAGCGAATGCCAATATTGTTCCAACGAGCGCATAACCCGCCGCGATTCCATCTATAAATGCAACCGCAGAGGCGAAAGCAATCGCAATCGCGGCAGCCACCATAATTTTCAATCCAATTGCATCTATTCTGTGCAGAATCTGGATTGCCTCCCTATCCTTTTCCTCTTTTCTGTACTGGTAAAAGCGTCTTGCCTGAAAGAGAAAATACAGGAAGCTGAACATGAAAATTGCATTCTGGATGGAATTATAATAATTGTGCCAATCCCGTCTTGCCCACATCCAATAATAGCAGACAAGGAGCATCGCATAAACGATCTTCGTTCCTACCATTTCTTTTGCAGTAGCTTTTGATTTCATATTTCATCCCTCACTTATTTTTTCCCTGTTTGACAGGGGTGACGACAGGCTTGCCGTCCTGACCGACCAAAACGGTCAATCCCGTTCCCGCGTGCTTTCCATTGGAACCCATCAAATAATTCACACCGGTTTCCGTATCAACGATAATTTTTGTCCCACGAATAATGCCTTGGGAGTAGACCTCCACAAAACGCTCCTTTGCCATACGCTCACCTCCTCTCTCCCTCTGTCTTTTGACAGTGCAACCATACCACAACAAAGGGGCGGGGTGGTTGAAATTTCCTGAATCAACCCAAAAACTTCCTGAATGGAAAGGGAGGGAACCTCACTGGTTCCCCCCCATTTTTCTGCGAAGTTCTGCTTTCCCGGCGCGGGAAAGCAGGCACTCATAGCCGCCGGCCCATAATCTATTGTGTTTCAAATCCACCGTGTCGATCTTATCCGCCGCCACCAGATAGGCCCGGTGCGTGCGGATGAAGCGGTTTCCCAGCTGAAGCTCCAATTCATTCAGGCTGCCCAAAAAATTCATCCGGCTGTTGGGCGTATGGAGCAGGACGTGGTGGGAGATGGAGGCTGTTTCAAAAAAGAGAATATCCCGCAGGGGGACGTGGCGCACCGTCTCTTCTGTCCGCAGCGTAAACATCTCCGCCGGGTCCTGCCGTTCATGCAGCAGGCGCGTATGTATCTCGCTCAAGCACTGCGAGACGGAGGGGCCAATCTGCGACCGCTCCTTGACGATGTAGTCAAACGCCTCCAGATGGTATTGAAACGTGCGCCAGGCCAAATCGCCATAGCTGGTAATATAGACCAGCGTGCAGTGCGGGTCCCTCCGCCGCAGCTCCCGCCCCAGCCGGAAGCCGTCCCACTCCGGATCTTCCAGCTCCACGTCCAGGAAGTAAATCCCGCGCTTTTCGTTTTCCGACGCGGCCAGCAATTCCCGCGCGTTGGCGGCGCTGCATGCAACCTGCATATCGTAGTTTTCCACAAAAATTTTCCACTCCAGGGCGGTCTGGATCTGATGGCGGGCGGCGTCATCGTCATCACAGAGATAAATTCTGATCATAGTCTGCCCTCCACTGTCATCTCCTGCACAAATACGCCGTTTTCCCAGCTGGCGCAAGCGGAAGCATTGGGATATTTCTCTAAAATCTGCTGATAGCTGGACAGGCCCACGCCCCGGCCCGCCCCCTTGGTGGACCAGCCTTCGGTCCACATTTTTCTCGGTTCAATGCTGTTGGCGTAGGTATTGGATACCCGAAGAAATACCCGTCCGTCCTCAGCCAGCAGCACAATCTCCACCCAGGGCCGCTCTGCGTCCAGCGCGGCCTCCATAGCGTTGTCGGTCAGAATGCCCAGGCAGCGGACAAAATCCCACACGTCCATTTCCACGGCCGCCACGGGATAAAACGCCTCCAGACGGCACTCCACCCCTTTTTCCTCCATAGCGGCGAGCTTGCTTAACAGGAGGCCTCTGACCTCTGGAATCTGTAAATTTCCGATTTGGGTGGACGCCTGGATTTTCTTTCCCAGCCGCAGGTCAAACCCGGCGTCCAATTCGGACAGGGTCTGGCACAGTCCCTCCAGCTCCCCCTCCCCCGCCTGCCGGGACAGGCCCGCCAGCAGATTTTTATAGTCGTGGCGGAATGTGCGCACCTCGCGGCGGATCATCTCCAGGTCCCGCTCATAGAGCCGCTGCTGGGCGATCACATCCTGCTGCGCCTGCATTTTTCGGGCGGTGTCGAACCGCTGGGCCAGGTAGACGGCCAACGCGGCTATCAGCACGGTCGCCGCCGACACCAGCAGGTAATAAAATCCCAGGAAGCGGGGCTGAACGCCGTTTGACAACCGGAGAAATATCTCCATAACGACTTCCAGCGCAAGCAGAAGGAGGGCCGTGCGCCATGGAACGGCGTCGCGCTCCAGCAGCAGGCGGAACCACCTGCCAAACCGCAGCTTATAGAGCAGCAGGGAGCCGGCGGCGCTGATGCCCAGGTGCAGCCCGATTGCTGCGGCGAAAGGAAGCGGGACCATGCTGGAGACGGTGGAGCCGGCCACCTGGAAAATAGCCGCCATACAGGTGGCGGCCAGGGCCTGCCAGAACCCGAACCGCCACGTCCACCGCACCCATAGGGTACACATGAGCAAAACGGCGAGGGCAATGATGTAATATGGATTGATTCCCCATTCCGGAGCCGCATACAGTCCAAGGGAGAGCAGGATGGCAGCGAGAGGGGACAAGAACAGCAGCGGCAGTTTTTTCAGCCGCCTCCACACCGCCCGTTCGTCTGTTGCCGCCAGCACATAGGCTGCCAACGCCAGATGTCCTGTCAGGCCGTCCAAATACCCCACCAAAAGATCGCTGAGCGAAGGCATAACGTTATATATCACTTTCCATATAGTTTTATTTTCAGTGGGATTATTATAGCATTGGTCACTCCGGAATGCAAGAAAAAAGTACCCTGCCGGGCATCCGACAGGGTAGATAGCTCACAAATTATTCGGTCACATAGGGCAGCAGGGCGATCTGGCGGGCGCGTTTAATGGCCTCCGTCAGCTGGCGCTGATGCATGGCACAGGTGCCGGTGGTCCTGCGGGGCAGGATCTTGGAGCGCTCGGAAATAAACCGGCGCAGCTTTGCGGCGTCCTTGTAGTCAATGTGCTCGCATTTATCTACGCAGAATTGGCAGACCTTCTTCCGCTTCCGGGGCGCGCCGGAGCGGGCGGGTCTGTTTTCACGTTCCATTGCCATGGTGCATTCCTCCTATTAGAATATACGGCATGTCCCTGGGGACAGCGCGTTAAAAGGGCAGGTTGCCGTCCTGATCGTCGATCTCCATAAACTCATGGCCGCCGTCCCGGCTGGGGGCGTCATAGCCGCCGGAGGGCGCGGCGCCGTAGCTGTCGGAGCCGCCGCTGTAGCCGCCGCCGTAACTGCCGCCATAGCTGCTCTGGCCGTAGCCGCTCTCCCGGTCCGGGTTGCTGTCCCGCTTGCTGTCGCCGAAGTAGACGTTGTCCGCCACCACTTCCGCGCTGCGGCGGTTGTTGCCCTCCCGGTCCTTCCAGTCTCTGATCTGGAGCCGGCCTTCCGCCACGGCCATACGGCCCTTGGCAAAATACTTGCAGATAAACTCAGCGGTCTGCCGCCAGGCGACGACGTCGATGAAATCGGTACTCTTCTCGCCGGAGTCCCGGTTTTTGTAGTCCCGGTCAACGGCGAGGGTAAAAGACGTAACGGGAATACCGGTCTGCGTCGTGCGCAGTTCAGGGTCCCGGACCAGACGTCCCATAATGATTATGCGGTTTAACATCTTGGTTGTATCCTCCTGTTTTAGTCGTCCTTGCAGACGATCATGGAGCGCAGGATTCCGTCAGTGATCCCAAGCACGCGGTCCAGCTCCTTGGGAAACTCCGGGTTGCTGGTAAAGGACATGAGGACGTACCAGCCCTCGGTCTTATAGTCGATCGCGTAAGCCAATCTGCGCTTGCCCCACTCATCGACCTCTACATCCGAGCCGTGCTGCTCCGCGAGAGTCTTGAACTTCTCGACGGTTGCGGCCACAGCCTCTTCACCCTGGTTGGGATCGATAATATACACGACCTCATATTTACCGGTGATTTTCGCCATATTGTGCACCTCCTTTTGGACTGATGGCCCCCGCATACAGGCGGGAGCAAGGATTTTGCCTGCCTGACGCAAGCTTTTTTATTATATCCTATTGGCGGGAATTGTCAAGTGTTTTTTCAAATTTTCGCGATTTTTGGCTTTCCGCCGCTGAAAGGGGTCCGGATGCTTTTGAGGCGCGGCATCAAAAAAGGCTCCCCTGAAAGGGGAGCGCGAAGCGTGACTGAGGGGTTCTGCTTTCCGGCAGAAATAATTTTTCCCAAAAAATAAAAGACTTGTCAAAGCGAGAAAAACGTGGTATGATAACAGCAACGAGGCAAATAA
>JAAWQS010000173.1 GCA_022800665.1 Oscillospiraceae bacterium | reverse complement strand
CATCCTTTTGCCCTCCTCTTTTTTGAAACCCAGTATATCACCTTTTTCCTCCCTTGTCTTCCTCTGTTCACATTTCCTTTACTCATTCAATTACCGTGACATTTCCTTTACTCATTCAATTACCGTGTGCCATTGCGTGTCACATATTTTACTGCAAGAAGCACAATTTCTTATGAGACATTCAGAAGCCAAGCGTTTCTAAATGCGGCACAAGCGCCGTTAGGCCGGCAGGGAAGATTGGTGCTCCATATTTGCATGGCCGCTCTTTCTTGCCGGCCCCCGAAATGTATTCCTCGAAGGATCCTAATCCATATAATATATAAGCTGTATCAGGCTCTGAAACCGTTGCAAAATCAGGCATCTCAGAGTCCATACCGAATCGGATGGCCCCCTCCTTTGACGCTTATTGTTATGCTTTTTTATAGCGGATTTGGCGTTAAGCTGCAGGTATCATTTCGTTTTGTGTCCGTTCCGGCGAAAAAGCGAGGTTTTGTCCGAAAAAAAGAGGTTTTGTGCGGCTCAGTATGGCTTCATGGCAGATTGTGTCGCTTCAGGAGGCGCGTTTCGAGTCTCTACCGTTTAAGCTTGCTGCCAGCCTGCTTTTCTTCCTTTCAAGGGAAATAGCTTAAGATGGACCGAATCTGTAGGGAAATGGGTCAGCACTTGAACGAACAAAATACGGATACAAAATTTTTCTGTATTGCGGTTAATGTACGGAAATAGGGCAGAAATTGTACGGAAAATTTACAGAAAAGTCCAGAATAAAAATTTTTGTTACTCTGTGCTTTACGGAAAATGTATGGAAATAGTACGGAAATTGTACGGTAATTTTACGGTATGCCTGTTTTTGCGAGCAGAATGGCTCTATTCTATCGTAATACTATTGTTCCTTTTTGCAAATAGTAGTCAGCCCGATAAGAAGGCAAATTACACAAGGTTTTCTACAAGGAGGATTCACCAATGAGTGATACAACCAAAAACAAGGCTGACAATGCGGCGTTTCTCAAAACCAGAGACTACTTTCTTGGGCAAAGTTTGAAGCCCTCCGACAAGGTTCCTGACCTGCTGACGGAGAACCGCAAGATCGCTGTCGAGCTGGCGGAACAGGTCATGTCCTTTTTGGACGTGATTGCCAAATATTTTGGAATTCCCACCATGGACTTGGCGATGGCGGTGCTGCCTGAAGTCTCTCTTCAATTGGAGGCGGACGGCATCCGAGAGAAAGCAGCAGCGCGAACCTACCTTGACCTTAAAGGAGCTGTTCCTCTGGCTGACATATGCAAAGGTACATACGCCTACCCAGCCCCTACCCTGCGGTGTGTGGCCCAAGAGATTCAGCGGCGGGAGCGTCGTGCGCAGTATGCCGCCCATGACCCGCTCCTGAAGCGCATTTTCGGTGGTTTTGACAAACCTGGAAGCGGCGATGAACCTCCGGAGGATACATCTAATGTGGAAGAGCCCGGCAACACATGTGGGGAGAATAATCCGGAAGACACAACGCAGGACGATCCATCGGGCGTATAGCGCCATTGCCCTAAAAACACTGTTTTACAAAATTATGAAAAAGGAGAGTCGTCATGACTAAACCTGATTCGAAAGCCCTCGCTGATGCGGCTATTGTTCTGCTTCGGGAGATGTTCGGGGAAGGCGTTGATTTTAGCTATACCACATATTTCAAGAGCAACGAGGAACTGTCCGGTATTGCCCTTAAGCTGCCGGGCTGCACAAATGCCCCAGTGGTTTGCATCGATGATATGCTGGACGACATTTCCGCAAAAGATGTAGCCGATGTGGTCGCACCTATCTTCCAGGCGGCACTGCGCAGCTATGACAAGGTAATGCCCGTCCTGCCGGAAATGACCCGGGAGTACGTTCTGGAAAATGTAGTTTTGCAGGCATTGAGCCGCAAGCGAAACCGCCAGATGCTCAAAGCTCATCCGCACATCCAGTTTCTGGATTTAGCGGGCATTTTTCGTGTCCCGGTTGGCAAATGGGAAAGGAATTCTTTGAGTACTGGACTCATTACCAATCAGATCGCCAAGAAGTTGGAATTGACCGCAGAGCAGTTAGCGGAAGCGGCGCGGCGGAACACGATCAGCAAATTTGGTATCCAGCTCATCAGCACACAGGAGATGGGACAATTTTTCATACAGGGGCATCACTAGGAACCGAAACCGTTCGAGGATGTGGAAATGACCGCTCCCGGCCTGTACACACTGACAAACGGAATCGAAGTCAATGGAGCGGCATTGATCCTGATTCCTGAGATTTTGGAAGCCATCGGAGAGAAGGCTGGGATGGACTATTATATCCTTCCCGCCAGTATCCACGAGCTTCTGATTGCAAGAGATGACGGGCTGGTTACAGGAGGGATGCTTAAGAGGAGCGTTTTTGAAGGCAATCGCACACCGGAAATTGTCAAACCAGAACACGTCCTCTCGGATAACGTCTATCACTACTCTTGCAAGACCAAATTACTCAAAATCATTTGATTGTAAGCCCCTGACCGTTGTGATCAGGGGCTTATGCTATATTATGATAAAAATTTTATTTTTTGCATATATATAATTGTCGGCAGACGTTGCTGACAAAGTAGCCCGCTTCTGCTGGAGTTGCCATCCCCGTCGCCCGATGGAGGGCAGCAGAGTTCCATTCGAAACGGCAAATCAGCAGGCTTCCCAATTCCCAGCCCGCCTGCCTTTGAGGGAAGGCAGGTTATGGCGGGAGGAGACAAAGCAGGAGGAGCAATCCAATTTATATTTGGTGTGGCCTGCGGTGGTTTGAGGGATTGCCACCGTGCCTGCAAGGTCACCTTGCCTTTACGCTCTAAGTTTGTGGTATTACCCAGCGAATATAGGTGCCTGCTTCGGATGAAGCAGGCACCTATGCTATCCTCGGATTCTTCACTCCAGAGGGAAAGGCATTATTCAAGACTAACGCGGTAGAAATAGCAGGCGAGGTTGCGCAATCCGGGAGACCATGGAGATCCTTGTGAACTGCGTGTTAGTCATCAATATCAACCTTTCGGGAATCTTCTTCATCCACGAGCCACATTGCCATTCTGAGCCAAAGCCGACCCATTGGATCATCCAAATCCATCTCTAAGATAGATTCTATCCTCTCAATTCGTTGGATCATAGTGTTCCGATGAATGTTCAGCGCTTTTGCGGCATGGGCAATGCTGCGTTCGGCATCCAGGTAGCAGCGCAAAGTTTTCCAATAATCCACATCACTGGCTTCATCGTACCGCTGAAGTGCTAGTAGTCCTGTGGGACAAAGATATTTTGCAGGGAATACACCGCTACTATTGACCATTAAGTAGCGCAGCGCATAATCCCGAAAAAAATACGCACAGTCTTCAGGAGCAGCTGTTTCGCCAAGTTCCAGTGCGCAAAGCGCCTGCTGATAGTAACTGCGGATATTTCGCAGATGGTGAAAACGGTTGCTGATTCCTGCTCGCAGCTCTAATTTACGCAGGCTTTCTCTCAGACGTTCCTCAAAATCTCCACTGGTGGCCGGCGTGTTCGCAAAGTCCGCAACGCCAGCAAGATGATCCTCAAATCGGAAAACAATCAAATCTGGAATCTGTTTGCGCAGCGTCTGACACAAATAATCAGGAGACATTTTTCCCGGCGGACATTGGACAGAGGCACACAGGCAAAGAAAACGCCCGCTGGGTATATCTGGGTACGCAGACTCATATTCCGAAAGTTTTTCATAGTTTACATCGCCATGTTCTAAAAGCTTCCCTGCAAACTGCTCCAACATCGTGGCCTGTCTACTTACATGAATTGCGCTGATGCGAAGGGCTTTCAGGACCGCACCTGCAAAAATGTCAAAAATGTAGGGGTCGCTGGGGCGGAGCGGCATCAACTGCGGATACAAAGAAGCATTTCCCCAATATTGATTTTCTAAAAACAGATTGAAACAGTAGCATCCATCAACATCAAAAAAGGGAGTACGCCGGTCTTTTGATTCATGCAGCTCGATCCGGTATTTTTGAACAAATTCCAATGGCATGGTATCCATCGGTGCTGCATGATAAACCTCCTCAGGCTGTCCCTCCGGATTCCGTTGATAGCTTGCTGCCGCAATAACTCGCAGATTTCGGTCAATGACTGTTATGTCGTTCATCAGCAGCGGAGCCGTCATTTGGATCAGTTCATGTATATCCGCACTGTCCATCAGGATATTATCTAAAGTTTTTTCCCATGCTTCGTATTTCTCGAAAACAGACAATATCGCATGAAAGGCTTCCATAACGCTCGCATCGTGGATCACAAACATCTGTGTCCCGCAATGCTGATACGCCAGACTGGGCATACCTTCCGCACAGACCAGGAGCATACTACTGTCCAACATTTGACGGGGCGGGAGAGAATTGGGCCTGGTCACATAGATCCGGCCCTTTTCCACTTCCCCGTTTCTTACATAAAAGGCAGGACGGAGCAGCGGCATATTCGTTTCTTTTCCAAAGCACAGCACCGGAAAATGTTCCCGGAGATTATCCAGAATCAGACATGAACGGACATCCAAAGCGACCCCTCCCACAATGCGATATGGTTATTTTGCACTTATTATACCGCACAAGTGGAGATTTTGTCAATTATGTAAAAGGTGCCTTTTTTCAGCGTTCTCCAAATTGCCAATTTTTCACCGTTTTCTTCGGCGGATTACATAAACTTTTGGTGGCACACATAGGAAATAATTTCGCATATGTTCAAAAGCACCATGCTATGACCGCGTGTTTATGCCCGCAAAATGTCAGGAAATTTGTCAGAGGCATAAAAAAGGCTCTATAGCAGCAGCATGTATGGTTGTTTTATACATTACAAATCAATTCAGCAAGTATATTTAGCATAATTTACAAATTGAAAGATAATCTATACAATTTTCTATACAAGCTGCATAGTTTCTGGGAAACATTGAGGAAAGAGCATGACTGCAACTTGAAATAAGAGTGGAAAAGGAGATTAGGTATGGCGATCAACACAGATAGATTAACCCCCAATAACATTTCCGATATGGCGATGTTGGACGAGGACAGCGGCCTGCGGATGTTCCGCGGCATGATCACTCCCTGGGATCGGATCAAATCCTTCCGGGAGACCTGCCACTTCCTCTGGCGGCACAGCGCGCTGATGGGCGTGGCCTACATGAATGCGCTGAAGATCATCGAGCCGGATTACGAAAAGCGGCAGACCACCATGTCCCAGAACTGGGCTATGCAGATGCAGTATATGTGGGGCAAGGACGATCCCATGGGCGCTGTCAAAGATTTTGAGGCCCAGCACGACATCCCGCCGTTTATGAAAGAGAGCTTGTACCGCTCCGCCTCCTACTGCGACAATGGTGATGAGTTTACCGGTATGCCCGGCTATATCTGGTATGCCTCGGATGACCGCATTGAGAAGGAAGTCCACCAGTGTCCCATTGACATCATCGGGCCAGACGCCTGCGATCTCTCCAACGGCGGCGGGCAGTATTTCTGCCACGGCTGCTCCCGCAAGGGCAAGGATGGAATGACCTGTTACCTTGACCCAGCGCAGGGGCGAAGGCGACCCTTACTGCCATGTACCGCATGAGAGCGTAGAAAAATATGGTCCCAACAGGAATGCCGACGGCTATGACTGGGAGATGTGGGGACCCGGCGCAACCTATCCCCGGGAGAAGGATCAGCACCCCCACAAGAAGGAATGTGAGTGGCTCCATGACGGCGAGTTCATTTCCCCTCTTGGCTCCCGCTGGACGGCCGGCGAGATGTATAAGCAGTCCTGCCTGGCGCCGCTGTCCTATGCCGGACACGCCGCCGGAGCGATCCGCTCCCTTACCAAGCCAGAGGATGCCGCGATGGTCCAGCATATCGTCAACGTGATGTTTGAGACTGCCGGTAAATTCCAGTTCGGCGAGTACAATACCCGCAAAGAGGCCCGTGAGTGGCTGGGCGTC
The DNA here is from genome assembly GCA_022800665.1 of Oscillospiraceae bacterium. Lineage (GTDB taxonomy): Bacteria > Bacillota > Clostridia > Oscillospirales > Oscillospiraceae > Pelethomonas. Next base: position 2,297 of record JAAWQS010000173.1, on the reverse strand, counting down.
CCCAGCGACATCAACGATGGCCGCGTCCTGGGCGCTTACATCAGCATGATCCAGCAGGCCAAGAGCGTTCCCTGGTCCTTTGTGGAGTTCACCGAGGAGCGTACCATCGTCGAGGTGGATGCCTTCCTGCAAAACTACTTCGGACAGTACCCCGAGTTCACCAATGCCTACCTTGCCTACTTTGATGCTATGGCGAAAACCCTGGTGGATACCCAGTGGGTCGTGAAGCTGGGTGAGAACGCCCCCGAAGGCAAGATTCACTATGTGATCGAAAAGGGCGTGTATGGTTTCCGCCGTCAGAAGCCTGGCTACACCTACGCCGAGGGCGAGAAAAAGGACTGAATACAGATCATTTGATGAAGGAGGTACAGCATTATGTTACTGAGCACTGACGCCAGCATCCGCGAACAGCATCTCGCCGTCCGCAATCATGTGGGCTGGTATGATTTCACCCACCGTCTGGTGGAGGTCAAGGGACCGGATGCCCTGCCTTTCCTGGAAAAGCTCTGCGTCGCCGCCATCCACAAGGCTCCTCTGGGTGGTTCCAAATACACCACCATGCTCAATGAGCAGGGACTGATCATTGACGATACCATAGTCACCCATCTGGCAGACGATCTCTACTGGGTGTCCGGTTTGTATGTCCGGGATCAGCTCAACTGGTTTGCCGCCAACAAGGGCGAGTTCAACGTGGAGTTCCGGGACATCACCGAGGAGTGGAAGATGTACTCCGTCCAAGGGCCGGATTCCATGGAGCTGGTCAATGCTGTGGTGGATGCATCTGTGGACGAGCTAAAGTTCTTCCGTATGCAGGACAATACCATGGACGGCATTCCCGTCAAGGTGGCCCGTGCTGGCTACACCGGCGAGAAGCGGGGATATGAGATCTACATCGCTACCGCCCAGGAGGCCGCTCTGGTGGCGAAGCTGGAGGAGAAGGGCAACGCCATGAACGCCTGCCATGTAACCAAGCTGGACGTCATGGTCATGACCCTGGCGGCTGAGGCTGGATTTGTCCTGATGATGGATATCTTCAAGGCCAGCCCCTATGAGGTTGGTTTTGAGAAGACCATTGACTGGAGCAAGGACTTCATCGGCAAGGAAGCTGCCGCCAAGGTGCGGGATCAGGGCGCAAAACGCAAGCTGGTCGGTTTCACCGTTGCAGATGACAGCGCTCTGATTTACGGTGGCCCGCTGACCAAGGGCAATCCGCTCCTCAAGGACGGTAAAATGGTGGGCCGGGCGACCAAGTACACCCACGGATTCACCTGCGATAAGAATATCGGCTACGCCATGATCGATGTGGACAAGGCTGCCATTGGCGATACCGTTACCATCAACGGCTACGAGGCCGTTTTGACAGAAAAACAGTTCATTTAAGAAGGGAGACGCTACTATGGGAAGACTTGACGGAAAAGTATGTATCATTACCGGCGCGGCCAGTGGCTTGGGCAAGCAGGAAGCCATCCGTTTTGCTGAGGAGGGCGCGAAGCTGGCGATCTGCAGCAGGACAGAGTCCAAGCTGATGGACACCAAGCGCATCTGTGAGGAAATGGGCGCGGAAGTCCTGGCTATGGCCTGCGATGTCATGGTGAAGGAGAACCTGGAAGCACTGGTGAGCGCAACCGTGGATCGTTTCGGGACAATTGATGTCCTGGTGAACAACGCGCATACCGTTACCATGCTGCTGCCCTTCCTCCAGAAGTCGGAGGATGATTTGGAGATTGAGCTGAAGAGTTCTCTGTATGCCTATTGGCGGCTGATGAAGCTGTGCTATCCCTACATAAAGGGGAAACCTGGCGCAGGAGCTTCTATCATCAATTTCGCTTCCAAGGCGGGATTTGAAGGGACTATTGACCACTGTGCCTATGCTGCAGCCAAAGAAGCTGTTCGCGGCTTGAGTCGTGTTGTGGCGCGGGAGTGGGGCAAGGACAATATCCGCGTCAATACAATCTGCCCTGGCAGCTTTACCGATAACTGCAAGGCGGATCTTGGCAAACAGACCAAGGAAATCCAGCAGTGGGCAGAGATCGCTTTCAAGGACAATCCGTTCCAGCGGGTCGGCGATCCTTATGAGGATGTGTCCCCCATTGTTTTGTTCCTGGCCAGCGATGACAGTCGCTGGATGACCGGGCAGAACGTGTTTGCTGACGGCGGAGGCTGGATCACCGCGTAAGGCAAAAACTCCTTTTCGCTACCTAGGCCTTGTTTGAAAAATCAGGAGAGTTGTTCAAAGTAGCCAAATCATAATAGCAGCAATAAAAACAAAAGCAAGAAAGGACTTGTCAAGTTTATCA
>JAAWQS010000101.1 GCA_022800665.1 Oscillospiraceae bacterium | reverse complement strand
ATGGGTAGAAATGACCGCAAAACCCACAAATATTGTTGACGAAATGAATCTATAAATCCTTGTTTAACGGGGGGATTTCATCTTTATGGTGAAATCCCCTTTGACAAATGTTCTCTTGGTACATCCGTCCAGAAAACAAACCATATGGTTTCGTTGCCGTCCTTGACGGGCGTCAGCACGCCTGCGTCCTCCGCCTTGCCATGCGAAAATTCCGCTCCGACCTCTGGTCCGCTTTCTGACCGGATGCACCACTAGTCTTTCCACGCCTCCCCCAGCGCTGCCGCCAGCGACCCGATCTCCTCATCCCGCAGCGACGCATACCCCAGCACTACAGTATTTTCCCGGCACAACTCCCGCCGTTCCATATAGTACCGGCTCAGTCCCCGCAGACCGATTCCCGCCGCCAGTGCAGACTGCTCCATCGCGTCCTCCCCCGGTCCGTCCGGCAGGGTCAGCAGCAGATGCAGGCCCGTGTGCCGTCCGGCCAGCCCCACACTGGGAAACCGGTTCTCCAACGCCCCGGCCAGCGACTCCATCCGGCTCTTGTATGCACTCCGCATCCGGGCCAGATGACGGGTAAAATACCCCTCCTTCAAAAACCGGCACAGGGTCTGCTGTTCAAACCGGCTGACTGTGTTGGCGTAACTGCCGAAGGCTGACCGGTACCGCGCCAGCAGCTCCGGCGGCAGTACCATGCAGGCAATCCGGATGCTGGGGGCCAGGCTCTTGGAGAATGTACAGAGGTATACCACCGGTCCGTCCGGTCCCGCCATGCCCTGGAGACTGGGGATGGGGCGCATATCAAAGCGGAACTCCGCGTCATAGTCGTCCTCAAGGATGTACCGTCCCGGCGCGCCTGCCGCCCAGCGCAGCAGCTGAGCCCGCCGCCCTGCCGGCATGGTCACGGCGGTGGGAAAATGGTGACTGGGGGTGACATAGCAGATAGTTGCCCCGCTCTCCTCCAGGCCCGGCACCGGCAGGCCGCTGCCGTCGATATCCACACACCGGCAGGGGACGCCGTTGTTCTCCAGAATCGTCCGGGAGCGGTCATAGCCGGGGTTTTCGATGGCCGCCGTGCCCCCCTCCTCCCGCAGCAGCTGGGCCACCAGACCCAGCAGGTACTCCACCCCTGCCCCCACGACAATCTGTTCCGGCGAGCACATCACACCCCGGTAGGACCGCAGATAGACCGCCAGTTCCTCCCGCAGCTCCGGGTCCCCTTGCCGGTGGCCGTGTCCCAGCAGCTCCGGACGGGCGTAGAGCAATTCCTTTTGGATGCGGCCCCAGGTGCGGAAGGGAAACAACGCCGTGTCCACCGCACCGGTGGACAGGTCGAAGCGCACAGCGGGCAGGGCTGGCTCCGGCATTGGGGTCCGGAGGACCGGGACCTCCCGCCGGGGCAGCATGTCCGTGTACTCCAGAACGTAAAAGCCGCTCTTCGGGCGGGATTCCAGATATCCCTCTGCCACCAGCATCTGGTATGCTGTGTCCACTGTGTTCACCGCTACGGCCAGCTGTGCCGACAGGCTCCGTTTACCCGGCAGCTTCTCCCCTGCCCGCAGCTGGCCGGTTTTGATCTGCCGCGCCAGATTCTCGTATAGCTGCTGGTAGAGGGCGCGGCTGTCCGCAGGATCCAGGTATAGATTCATCTCCAGCATGGCAATCCCTCCAACTGATACCATAAAAAATTTATATTCTGAGTATTTCAATAGTGCCAGATAGGTGTATAATAGCGCTATCAAAAGGAGCCGTCAAGAGCGCGGCTCGGAGGAGGGCTATTTTATGAACCAATCCAAGAATCATCAACAGCTGTTGAAGCTCTGCGCCGCGGCGGCTATGACGGCCATCGTCTTCGCGGGCAACTACCTGCGGGTCACAATCCCCATCTCTTTGGGCGGCGTGACCAGCTTTACACTGGCCAATATTCTCTGCGCACTGTCCGGCATCCTGCTGGGGCCGTGGTGGGGCTTTGTGGCGGCGGGGGCGGGGTCCGCCTTTTATGACACCACCAATCCTGCCTATGTGTCCGAAGCGCCGATTACGCTCTGCACAAAGGGGATGTATGGCCTCATTGCCGGACTTGTGCTGTACTATGTGTTCCGCAGTGTCAGAGAGAAATACGGTCCCCAGGTGGTGGCCGCAGCCTGCGCGGCGGTGGCGTACATGGTCGTCTATTCTGCGAAGGTCTTCTTTTATAACGGGATGTTGATTCAGGGCTTCACGGAACCGGTCCAGTGCTGGGCTCTGGTGGTGTCCAAACTGCCCGCTACCCTGTTCAATGGCATCGTTGCAATCGTTGGCGCACCGATTCTGGGGGTGGCAATTATGAAGGCATTGCGCGCGGCCCATCTGGAAAAGATGCTGGCCTGACACACGTTATAGTTATAGGAAATTACAGAAAGCGGAGGCTTTGGAGCAGTATCCAAAGCCTCCGCCTGATTGTCTCTGGAATTACTCCAGGCCGTTAAATTTCCGATAGATCATCTCTGCGTCAGCAGCGGCCACCAGGGCGTCGGTGTCCTCGTCCGTACCGCAGACCTCAGAGATGCGGCCCAGCACGTCGATGTGCTCCTCACCGAGAGCCGCAATGCCGATGACCAGCTTTACGACCTCGCCCTCATCGCCCCAGGGGATACCGTCGGGGTAAGTCAGCGCCACAATGCCGGTGCGGGAGATGTTGTTTTTGACCTCCACTGTGCCGTGGGGAATCGCCACATGACAGCCGATGGCGACGGAGAATTCTCTGTCACGCTGGATCATGGCGTCCGCATACTTCTGGTCCACATAGCCGCTCTCTACCAGCATTTTGCCGCAGCGGATGATGGCCTCGTCCGACTTCACGGAGGGACAGCCGATGATGATGTTCTTCTTCTCCAGCAGGATTTTGCCGGAGGACTGGGCTTTTTCCTCGATGACCGGAGCCGCGCCGCTTGCGCCTCTGCCCTCGGCCAGCTCTTTCACCAGCGTCTCATATTCAGGCGCGCCCATGAAATTCTTGATAGGGATGACCCGCGCGTTGGGATTGCTGGCAACGGCCCGATGGGCCAGCTCATGGTGGGTCACAACGATCTGGCAGTCCTTGGGAATCTCGGACACCGGCGCGTGAATGACTTCAATACCGGTGACGCCCGCGTCCTTCAGCTTGTTGCGCACCATGGTCGCGCCCATGGCGGAGGAACCCATACCGGCGTCGCAGGCAAAGACAATCTTCTTGACATCCTTGGCGTGTACGACAGCGCCAGTGGCAGCGGCGGGAGCGGCCTGACCCTTGGAAGCGGCCTTGCTGGCGGCTACCTGGGCCTGCGCTTCCTCCAGGCTGGCGTCCTTGCCGAAGAATTTCAGCAGGAAGGCGGAGATAAAGAAGCTGACTGCGGCGGCAACGGCAATGCCCGCGATATTGGCAAAATATCCGCCCTTGGGAGTCATAAGCAGCTCGGCAATGATGCTTCCGGGAGAGGCCGCGGCCACCAGACCGCCGCCCAGCAGGGACAGGGTAAAGATACCGGCAATGTTGCCCACCATGGGTCCCAGGATGACAATGGGGTTCATCAGGACATAGGGGAAATAAATCTCATGGATGCCGCCCACGAACTGGATGACGGCGGCAGCGCCGGCGGAGGAACGGGTCTCGCCCTTACCGGCGACACAGTAGGCCAGCAGCAGGCCCAGGCCGGGACCGGGGTTGGACTCGATCATGAACAGGATGGACTTGCCAATCTCCTGGGCTTCCGCAGTGCCGATGGGGGTAAATACGCCGTGGTTGATGGCGTTGTTGAGGAAGAGGACCTTGGCAGGCTCCACCAGGACGGCGGTGAGGGGCAGCAGGCTGTGGTTGACCAGGAAGCCGACGCCTGCGCCTAGCACGTTGGTAATCACGACGCAGGCAGGGCCGATGACAAAGATGGACAGGATAGACAGAATGCCGCCGATGATGCCCACGGAGAAGTTGTTGACCACCATCTCAAAACCGGCGGGAATATGGCCCTGCATCTTCTCGTCAAACTTCTTGATGCACCAGCCGCCCAGCGGGCCGCAGATCATAGCGCCAATAAACATGGTGCTGGAGGTGGAAGCGATGGCGCCCAGGGTAGCCAGTGCGCCGGTGACAGCCCCCTTCTGGCCGCCGATGGCTCTGCCGCCGGTGTAGCCGATGAGGATGGGCAGGAGATAGGAGAGCATGGGTACCACCATGTTGTTGATGGTGGAGGCGGGACCCCATTTGCCCAGCCAACCGTCGGGGATAAACAGGGCCGCGATCAGGCCCCAGGCGATGAACGCGCCGATGTTCGGCATGACCATGCCGCTGAGAAAGCGTCCAAATTTTTGTACGCGCTCTTTCATGGAGATATTCCTCTCTTTCTTACTAACTAACTGGAAACTTTTGATTAAAATTTGCTGTGGAACAGGGACAAAATCTCGTCTTTTCCCGCCAGGCCGTCCCGGAACGCGGTAGCGGACCCCGCCGCCGCGCCCAGGCGATGGGCGGCGTCATATGTACCGTCCTGGAGCCATCCGGCCAGGAATCCGGCAACCATGGAGTCCCCCGCGCCCACGGAATTGCGCACCGTACCCGCCGGGACGCCCAGGCGGCGGCAGACGCCGGTTTCATCCAGCAGCATGGACCCGTCCCCGGCCATGGAGACCAGCACGTTCCGCGCTCCCCGCTTCTGCAGCTCCTGGGCGCACGCACGGATTTCTCCGTCACCGGCCGGCGTCCGTCCGAAAATCCCGCCCAGCTCGAAGACGTTGGGCTTGATGAGGAAGGGCCGATAGGGCAGCGTTGCGCACAGCAGATCCCTGGCGGCGTCTACCGCCGTCAGGACACCCTTGCCCTCCAGCCGCCGGAGGACCTGCTGGTAGATATCATCCGGCAGGGAGTCCGGGATGGACCCCGCCAACACCAGCGCGTCCCCTGCCGTCAGCCGGTCCAGCTTCCGGAACAGCTCCCCCACCGCCGCGTCAGGAATGGCGGGACCTCGTCCGTTGATCTCGCCCTCCTCCTCCGCCTTGATCTTCACGTTGATGCGGGTCAGCCCCTCCTCCAGCCAGATGAAATCTGTCCGCAGTCCGGAGGCGCGCAGGCCCTCGTCCAAGGCCCGCCCGGTAAATCCCGCCAGAAAACCGAGGGCGGTATTCTCGATGCCCAGATTGTGCAGCACAGTGGAAACGTTGATTCCCTTCCCGCCGAACTGGATTGTTTCATACGCCGTCCGGTTCAGCCCGCCGGGCTGGAAATCCTTTACCCCCACCACGTAATCCAGAGCTGGATTAAAGGTGACAGTATAGACCACCGCTTACACCTCCTTCACTTCCGTATAGTCCAGATATCTCTGATCCGGCAGATGGTCCGTAATCACGCAGGCCATTTCCAATGGAAGCGCAACAGCGGCGGCAACCTTACCGAACTTGCTGGAGTCGGCCAGGACATAGACCTTCTGTGCGCGGGAGGCGGCCAGATACTTGGCGGCGGCTGATTCGGGACTTGGCGTGGTACAGCCCTGGCCTATGGAGAGGCCCGTAACGCCAATAAAGGCTTTGGTGAAGTTGTAGCGCCGCAGGGAATCCATTGTCTCGGCTCCCTCCACGCTCATTGTTCCCGGTTTCAGCGCGCCGCCCAGCACGTAGGTCCGCAGGCCCTTTTCCATCAGGCGGAAAGCGCATTCGATGTTGTTGGTTACAAACAGAGCCTTGCTGGTGTGGAGATGCATAGCCATCTGCAAGACAGAAGTTCCGGCGTCCATATAGACCACATCGTCGTCCTCGATGAGTCCCACGGCGTACCGGGCGATCCGGTCCTTTTCCTCGGTATACAGCTGGCGTTTAATCTCCATATCCGGCTCCATGACGTGGTACTCCTCTTCGATCAGCACCGCGCCGCCGTGGACCTTATTCAGTCTGCGCTGCCTGGCCAGGGCGTTCAGATCCCGGCGGATGGTTGCCTCCGACGCGCCGGTTGCCTGACAAAGATCTGTTACGCTGACCGCCCTCCGTTCCGCCAGTTCAGATAAGATCACCTCCGTCCTCTGCTCTGCCAGCATACTAACTCCCTCCTTTTTCCTTTTGAAGATTTTGATTGGTTTTGCTTGTACAATCATAATACATCATTTGCCGGTCAAAGTCAACATTAAACAATCAATTTCAATCACAAAAAAATCAAGCTTTATTTTAGTGATTCTGCACAATCAATCATTGTTAAAATGATAACAAAGTTTTTTGGGAAAAAGAACATCGAAATAAATCATTTAATATTATTCGCATTTTTCTAAACTTATACGCGAAATTATCACTGAAATGATATTGTTAAAATATAGACAATATGGTGGGGGTTTGCCGCAGTTCCCGCCATATACAATCAATCTCAATCAAAAACAGGCGCAGTGGCTATTCTCCTGCGTAAAAATATCACGACAATGACTCGTGATACGCTTTGCTTTATACCGGACTGCAAAGTGACAGATATTATTGCATATATCCCGGATACCTGATCCCTTTGTGAAAATGCGGCCAGATTTGACAAAGTGCGCCGTGTACCATAAAAAAAGCCGCCCAGTTAAGGCGGTCAGAAGGCGGTTTCATGTAATTTAATTCCTAATTATGGAATAATTTGGACATCGTTCGTGTGCGGCTGCACAACAGGGAGCGAGCTATCGCTGGGCCACTGTGTCCTGTCGGGGTCAATACTCACGGTCAGCCGCTGCCCGACGTACTGGTCCGCAGTGCTATCAAGTTCCTGCCCGCCGCAGCCGGCCAGTATGCTGGCCAGAACATCTGCATAATGGAGTTGTTCTTCCTTCTCCCAGCTTTGAAAAGGTCCGGTTTCCACTGACTGCCGCACGGCTTCGATCTTTTGGTAAATCTTCTTCCGGCAGGAGGGTTTTCCCATTGGAGCTTCTTCTAACTGGCGTGTATAAGCCAGTAGCCAGTTAATGTAAGCGCCGGGCTCCCTGGTCTCCTTGACCAAAGCTTCCCACGATGTGGCCGCTTTGGCCAGATCCTTTGAGGGGCCTTCCAAAAGAGCTACAGCTTGCACATAGGGATGCCCGTCTGCAAGCACACGTCCGTACTCGCCCTGCAAGAGCCATAGGTAGCTCAGCTGCCGGAAGTCACGGTCAAACACTGGGCGCTTATATTTGTGGCGCTCTCCCCACTCCAGGTGTTCCCTCAGTCGTGCTTCACAGGCTGGATAGAGCGGCTGGATTTCTTGCTCCAGGACGTGGGACACGACCATATCCCAGTTGAATACATCCATTTCTTCCTCGCCCATTGGAAGCCTCTTCTCGATTTTTTCTAAGAAGACATTCCTCAGGGTTTCATCCGTGCTGTACTGCACCAGGAGCACCAGCTCCGCTGTGCGCAGCGAATCCGCTTTCTTCAAAAAGCGCTCCATTCCCGGAAGGTCATGCCGTAGCGTTTGAATTGCGCGGTCCAGTTCCCCGTGATCTGCCGCAGACCGATGGGATTCAATGGTTAGCAGTTGGTTCTTCTCATCCAATACATAGAGGAGAAAATCCATCCATGTATGGATCACCAAATCCTTCGCATTGGGCGTCTGCGCCAGGGCCGTCAACCAGCCCAGGCCCAGTTGAAACTGATATCTCGCTTTGAAGCGTTCTTGCTGGTCACAGGTCTTGTCCGCATACCAGTTCATTACACAATTCAACAGTTTAAGCCGGTTTGTGCTGTCAAGGCTTTCATATACGGAAAGCCAATGGGGCTGCTCGAAGATTGTGGAGGGGATAATAGACGCGGCCTCGGAAAAAGGCGTATTGAGCAGTCTATCCAGGCAATGGCCTAGCTGCCGGCATATGCTTTGGAAAAGCGGGGAGCGAGGGCGTTGATCTTCCGGAATCGCAAGGTACAAATGTGCTGCCCGATCACTCAGCAGCCGAAACCGTTTTCCGTGTATCACGCGGCTAGACTTGCTTACCATGGACGTAGCCAGCTGGCCTGTAATTGCGGACAAAAGAGGTTCGTTGGTAAAATAGAAACGGCTCAATTGCTCCAGGACACGGTCAAGAAGCTGGACGTCTGCACGGGTGTGTCTTGTGCCCCGGTAGGCGTATTCTGCCAGATAAAGTAGAATCTGACTGATGGCGTCTCCGTCCTCCGCCCCCAACTGCGGCAAAGCAAACGTCAGCCAACTGCACATAGCTGCCTTCTTTTAGTCCTCTGGTAGATTGGATCGAATGGTAATAATTCGGGTTCATTTCATGCGACATATATCAATTTCCTCTGTATAATATAAAGAAACACTTTTAAGGAGGAATTGAATTATGCACTATGGAACAGAAGAAAAGAAATCTCTAGTAGCCCGATATCCCGGCAAAGTCCAGAGCCGTCCGTGTCTGTGTTACAACCGTTTCTCTCCTGCCCGCCAGCGGCTCGGAGATCATAAATACATCTTCCAGACGGAT
>JAAWQS010000100.1 GCA_022800665.1 Oscillospiraceae bacterium | reverse complement strand
CCCGCAAATATAACAATGAGGAGGACGATATCATGACAGGAGAGCAGATTATTTCTACACTCACCGATGAACAGGCATTTGAACTGCTGGCAAAAGCCCGGCGTCACGCCGCTGCGAGACCAGAGCCGCAGTGGAGCCAGAAGGAGGGCCACTGGGCCAGAGCTACCGCCCTGGGTGTAGTGAACGGTGACAGCCCGGAGGGACTGCTCAAACGGTGCGAAATGGCCGCAATCCTCGGCAGAAAGGGTCTGCTGTGATGTAATCTCTTATTCAGTTCCGCTGAAGAGGCTGCTTGGTTTTTGGCCTTGTCAATTTTTCCGCTGTACCATTCACTGCAGTGTGGATGGTGTTCGAAAATTGTTTATCCATAACGGCCACGAAGACCGCTATTTCGCGAATGAACAAATTATATATATTGGCAGAATCATGCGGCCCTCTCCCTGCATACGGGAGAGGGCCCGGCTTTATTTCCAAATCCGCACCACACCCGCGTCCTGGAACTGCTTGAGCAGCAGCAGCAATACCGGCGCTAAAATCATCCCCCCCACTCCCAAAAAGTTAAACCCCAGATACATTGCCAGCAGTGCGGAAACCGGCGGCAAATCCGCCTGCCCCGCCAGCAGCCGCGGTTCCAGAAGCGTGTGGGCCAGCATAGCCGCCGCATACAGGGTCAGCAGCCCCAACGCCCGCCCTGTATTCCCCGCCAGCAGGCACCCCGCCGCCCACGGCAGCAACACCGTACCTGTCCCCAGCACCGGCAGGGCGTCCACCAGCGCGGTGAAAACCGCCGCCAGCAGTGCGTAATCCAGCCCCAGCCACCAAAAACCGCCCAGCAGTATCACAAACGTGCTCAACAGCAGCAGCAGCTCCGCCCGCAGCCACTTCAAAATGGTGGACCGGAAGCACTGGGCCGCATCCCGGCACCGTACCTGCCAGGACGGCGGCAGCTGCCGCTTCAAAAACGCCAGTATCTCCGGATACCGCAGGCTGGTGAAATAGACTGCCAGCACGGTGGTCATCAAAAACAGCCCGGCGTCCGGCAGCGCAGACAGCAGCGCCGATGCCTCCCCCATCAGCCAGCTCCCCACTTCTCCCGCCAGACCGGGTCCATCCTCCATCACCTGTCCCGCCAGCGCGTCCAGAGCCGAGCGCAGAAACGACGGACAGGCCGCATACCACGCCCCGATCCGGTCCAGCAGTCCGTTCCAGACCGCCGGAAAGCGTTCCACCGCCGCTGGCAGCCGCCCGGACCACTCCTGCAGTTCTATGCCCAGCCGTACCAGCAGCGCCGTTACCGCTCCGCCCAGCACCAGCAGCAGTCCCGTCGTCACCAGCGCAGCCGCAAAAGCGCGCTTTACCTTCATCTTCCTCCGTAGCCGCTGTACCAGCGGCTCCACCATGGCGCTCAACGCCAACGCCAGCAGAAACGGCAGCAGCGGCGCCAGCAGCCAGCGGAAGAAAACGACGCCTCCAGCCAGCCAGAGCAGCGTGGTGATCGTCTTTCTCAAAAAGACACTTAGTTGTGGCATGTAGACAATCTGCACCTCTTTTCCTCTTGAGAGCCTGAAAAATTTGTGAAATTTTATCCCCTTTTGCCGGTTGTATCCCGGACGGGGGTGTGGTACAATAGCACAGCACAAAGACATGTGACCGCAACAGGGACACATATAGGAGGGACGCAAAATGAGCGCGAAAACCAAGTATTACATAGTGGCTGCGGAGGCGCTGCCGGAAATCTTTATCAAGGTGGCGGAGGCCAAGCGCATGATGCAGACCGGCGAGGCCGGTACGGTGGGCGCCGCCACACGGGCAGTGGGGATCAGCCGCAGCGCGTTTTATAAATACAAGGATGCAGTGCAGCCCTTCAACAACATGAAAGCGGGACGGATTATTACCTTTTACACCATGCTCAAGGACAGCCCCGGCGTGCTGAGCAACGTCCTGTCTATTTTTGCCGGGAGCGGCGCGAATATACTGACCATCAACCAGTCCATCCCCACCAACGGCTGTGCGGCTGTGACCGTATCGGCGGAAACCAGCGATATGGAGCAGACCCTGGAGGAGCTGATGGCTCTGATTACCTCGGTGGACGGGGTTGTCAAATTTGATATTCTGGCAGGCTGATTACTATTAGAAGGAGATACACACATTATGGCTAATTTTGCAATTATGGGATTCGGCATTGTGGGCAGCGGCGTGGCGGAGGTCCTGCGCATGAATGGGGAATCCATTGCCCGGAAGCTGGGCGAACCCCTCAACCTGAAATATATTCTGGATGTGCGGGACTTATCCGCCACACCTTATGCCAAGCAGGCGGTGAAGGATTTCTCTGTGCTGGAAAACGACCCGGAGCTGGACGTGGTGGTGGAATCCATCGGCGGCGCAAAAGTTGCGCTGGAGTTCACCCGCCGGGCTTTGCTGGCGGGCAAGCATGTGGTTACATCCAACAAAGAGCTGGTCGCTACCCACGGCAAAGAGCTGCTGGCGATTGCCAAGGAGAAAAACGTCAACTATCTCTTTGAGGCCAGCGTGGGCGGCGGCATCCCGGTCCTGCGCCCCCTGTTCCAGTGTCTGGCCGGCAACCAGATTCAGGAGATCGTGGGCATCCTCAACGGCACCACCAACTATATTCTCACCCGCATGGTCAAGGGCGGCGTCACCTTTGCCGAGGCCCTGAAGGAAGCCCAGTCCAAAGGCTACGCCGAGGCCAATCCCGCCGCCGACGTGGAGGGTCTGGACGCGGGACGGAAAATCTGTATCCTCTCCGACCTGGCTTGGGGCAGGGAGGTCCGGCCTGAGGACATCAGCATTCAGGGCATCAGCCATCTGGACCTGAAGGATGTGGATATTGCCAGCAAGGCCGGCTACCGGGTGAAGCTGCTGGGCCGCGCCCTGCGGCTGGAGGATGGCCGTCAGGCCGCCTATGTGGCCCCCCATCTGGTGCCGGAGGACTGCCCCATCGCGCCTGTGGACGACGTGTTCAACGCCATCATGATTCGGGGCAACGCCGTGGGGGATGTGATGTTCTATGGCCGGGGCGCAGGGGATCTGCCCACCGCCTCCGCCGTCATGGGCGACGTGCTGGATGCCCTGGCCCACCGCGCCAAACGCCGGGACCTGGGCTGGAGCGAGAGTGCGCCCCTCATCCGGCAGGAGCAGGACCTGCCCTTGTTCTGGTACCTGCGCAGCGAATCCGCCCCGGAGGGCGGCGAGAAACTGGCAGAGGGGGCGTATATAACGGGTCCCCTGTCCGTGAAGGACGCCAGGGAGCTGGCGGAAAAAGTGAACGCCGCCGCGCTGCTTCCCGTATTGAGATAACCAAATGCCCCTCGCAGGGATATACTAGAGTGTCAGACAATATTTCCAGAGAGAGGAAGTAACTCCTTATGAAACTGATTGTGCAGAAATTCGGCGGAAGCTCTGTCCGGGATGCCGAACGCATCCGGAACGTGGCGGGCATCATCGCCGACACCTACCGGGCGGGCAACCAGGTGCTGGTCGTCCTATCCGCCCAGGGGGATACAACGGACGAACTGATCGAAAAGGCCCGCGAAATCAACCGCCGGGCCTCCAAGCGGGAGATGGATATGCTGCTGAGCACAGGCGAGCAAATCTCCATCGCCCTGTGCGCCATGGCCCTGGAGAGCATGGGCCTGCCGGTGGTGAGCCTGGCCGCATGGCAGGTGGGCCTCCACACCACCAGCTCCTACAGCGACGCACGCATTACGCGGATTGACGCCGAGCGCATCCGCCGGGAGCTGGATAAGCACAAGATCGTCATTGTGGCGGGCTTCCAGGGCGTGAACCGGGTCGGCGACGTCACTACCCTGGGTCGGGGCGGCTCGGACACCAGCGCAGTCGCGCTGGCCGCCGCTTTCGGCGCGGATCTGTGCCAGATTTTTACCGATGTGGACGGCGTGTACACCACCGACCCCAGGGTTGCGCCGGGGGCAAAAAAGCTGGATGAGATCACCTACGACGAGATGCTGGAGCTGGCCAGCCAGGGCGCGCAGGTGCTCCACAACCGCAGCGTGGAACTGGCAAAAAAATATCATGTAAATATGGAAGTCGTGTCCAGCCTGGAGCGTAAGCCCGGCACGAAAGTCAAGGAGGTAGTCAAGATGGAAAAGACAAATATCGCGGGCGTGGCAAAGGATGTGAGCATAGCCCGGATCGCCGTGGTGGGCCTGGATCATAATCCAGGCGTGGCATTCCGGATCTTCTCCCTGCTGGGTAAGGCGAAGATCAACGTGGACGCGATTATCCAGTCCATTGGCCGGGAGGAGAGCAAGGACATCAGCTTTACCCTGCCGCGGGCCGATGTGGAGGAAGCGGTGCGGGTGCTGGAGGCCCACAAGGACGCACTCCACTTCGACCACGTCACTGTGGAGGACAAGATCGCCAAGGTCTCCATTGTTGGCGCGGGCATGATGACCACCCCCGGCGTGGCTGCAAAGATGTTTGAGGCCCTGTATGACGCCAATATCAACATCCAGATGATCAACACAAGCGAAATTCGGGTGTCCGTGCTCATCGACGAGGAGGATGCGGTGGCAGCGGTCCGTGCGGTACATGACAAGTTCTTTGGAGAGGATGCGTACTAATACGACGGAGGATAACGATGGAGTTGACCGCTTTTGAAAAACTGGTGCGGCAGAACCGCAGCTACCGGGGCTTTGACGAGAGCCGGAAGGTAGACCGGGAAGAACTTCTGCGGATGGTGGACTGCGCCCGGCTGAGCGCGTCCAGCGTGAATCTGCAGCCGCTGAAATACTACCTGGCCTGGGAGCCGGAGGCCGTGGGGCGCATCCAGCCCCTCACCGGCTGGGCCAGGAATCTGCCGGAAATGACCCTGCCCCACAAGGGCATGTATCCTACGGCGTTTATTGTCATCTGCCAGGATAGGTCCATCTCCGACTCCCTGGCCCGGTTCCAGAAGGATGTGGGCATTGCCGCCCAGACCATTCTGCTGGCGGCGGTGGAGATGGGCCTGGGCGGATGCATGATCGGCAACTTCGAGGCCAGACGGGTAAAGGACGCCCTGGAGCTGCCGGAGGAGCTGGCCCCGATGCTGATTGTCGCCATTGGCAAACCGGCGGAGGAGATTGTTATCCGGGAGATTGAACCCGGCGAGCCGACCCCCTATTACCGGGATGAACAGGATGTGCATTACGTGCCGAAACGGAAGCTTGCGGATATTGTGATTCACTGAGGGAAGTAAAACAGATGCGTCCCGCCGGGTTGCCCCGGCAGGACGCATCTTGTATCATTATTGGATGCCGACAAAAGTGAGATCTTCAACATCAAAATAATCCGCCATGTTGCTGCTCAGTCCGCTGGCCTTCCACGCCTGTTCAAAGGTGATGTCCCCGATATTGCTGAGGATAGTATAGGCGACATCTCTGACCGCTCCACGTAAACGGCCTTTAATGACCAGTCTGTCCTGATAGGTGCGTCCGTCTGTGGTCCAGGTCCCATCGGTCATTTCGCAATATGTCTGAAAAACGATCTCCTGGCCCTCCTCCGCGTATTCCTTACTCAGTTCAAGAGGCGTCGCCTCAAATGTGCGCAGAACAGCAGGTTCCTGGCTGCGTGAACAGCCCAATAGGCTGGCAGCCAATATACATGCGAGGACAGCCGCAATCAACCGTTTCATTTTCTGCATCCCCCTTTCATCTCTTTTGTACACTATACCACATAGTCCCGTCTTTTGCAAGCCGCTTTAACCACAGTCTGCCAGTTTTCCAGCTGTTTCCACGACATATTTCGAAAAAATACTTGCATTTTATGCCGCTGGGGAGTAGTATTAGGCGGTAACAGGACAACCGCGTCCTGTCCTGAAAATTTATGGTGCGGGAGGTACCAAAGGGATGAAAAAGAGCGTATGGACTGCCATTTTGGCTTTATGTATGACGCTGGCCCTGCTGCCGGGGACGGCGTTGGCGGCTGACGGAAGCAGCGACGAGCCTTATACGGGTTTGGGAAGCTATGGCATTGCGGGCATAGTGCAGAACCCCGCCCCTATGCCCTTCACCGACGTTACGCCGGACAACTGGTTTTACAGAGACGTGGACTTTGTCTGGAAACACTATCTCATGAGCGGCGTCAGCCCCACGGTCTTTGAGCCCCAGACCACCACCAGCCGCGCAATGATCTGGACCGTGCTGGCCCGAATGCAGGGCGTGCAGCTGGACGGCAGCTCTGTCCCCTGGTACGAAAGCGGCAGGAACTGGGCCATGCGGGAGGACATCTCCGACGGAGCGGACCCCCAGGCCGACGTTACCCGCGAGCAGCTTGTCACCATGCTCTGGCGCAGCGCGGGCCAGCCCGCCCCCGGCACGGAGGGGGACATGAACCAGTACAGCGACAGCGGCGAGGTCAGCGGCTTTGCCGGTATGGCGGTGCGCTGGGCGGTGTCCGTGGGGCTGCTGCGGGGGTACGACGGAAAGCTGGACCCCCAGGGGACTGCTTCCCGTGCGCAGATTGCCGCGCTGGTGACACGCTATGGGGAGTTCATTCCCTGACCTGTTTATCCATCCGCCTGCCGGAGGGACGGCCTGCGCCGCCCCTCCTATTTTTTACATCAATTGTGAAACCTGTGGGACATTTCCGCCCGCCGGATCGTATCTCTGGCGAAAGGGGCGTGAGGGCTATGGCGCTGCATTCGGACGAAGAATTTCTGAAAATCTATCACCGCCACGTGGATACGGTCTACCGCATCTGCTTTTCCTTCATGAAGAACTCTTCCGACACGGAGGATATGGTGCAGGAGACATTTTTGAAGCTGCTGTCCAGCGGCAAGCGTTTTGAATCCGAGAACCACGAGAAGGCATGGCTCATCGTCACTGCCTCCAACGCCTGCAAGGACGTGCTGAAGCACTGGTGGCGGAAAAACCAGGATATCGCGGACTGCGAAGCCCTGGCCGCGCCCTTTGAGGTAGACGGCATCCTCAGCGCGGTGCTGAATCTGCCTGACGATTATAAGACGGCGGTATTCCTTTACTACTACGAGGGCTACAGCACTCCGGAAATCGCCAAAATGCTGGATTGCCCCCAGTCCACGGTGCGCAGCCGTCTGGCCCGCGCCAGAAAGCTGCTGAAAAAGGAGGTGTTGCCCCAATGACAGACAGGGACATCCATGACGCCTTTGAGCGGATGCGTCCCAGCCAGGCCGCGAAGGACCGTATGCTGGAGAACATCCTCTCCTCCGCCCCCCTGCTGGAAAAACGGAGGAAGCGGCGGGGCTGGAAAACCAGCCTGCTGCTGGCGGCGGCGATTGCCGCCGGGCTGTCTGTCGCGGCGGCGGCCTATGGCACGGACTTTTTCGGCCTGTGGAGCGTGGGAATGCGGGACCGGGAGATTTTCTCGCCGGTTGAGGTGGAGGAGGGCATTTTTGTGCCGGGGACTGCGGTGGTGGACGAGGTGTCCATGCAGGGTCTGACGGACAGCCCGGAGTACCAGGCCGCTATGGAGTGGGAGGATTTTTGCAGCGCATACGACCCCGACGGCGCCATTCTGGCGGATGCGGAGGGCTATGTCCCGCCGCCGGACTACGAGGCGTATCTCTGTTACAGCCAGGAGATGATGGACCAGCTGGACCGGCTGTGCGAAAAATACCATCTGGAGCTGCTGGGACCGTCCACGGGCGCGTTTGAGGAGTGGGAGCTGTTTAACGGCGCGGGGTCGGGAAACGTCTGCAGCGGGTCCCTGGAGACAGGCCGGAACTATATGTCCTGGGGCTACTATTACGCCGGCGGGTCATACTTTTTTGAGGGACGTTTTGTGTGGACGGATACAGACGGGCGGTCTGCCGACTACCAGTTCAACTGCGCCGCAAAGGGGTATCTCAGCGTCGTTTCCCTGAACGTGGGGAGGCTGGATGACTATGAGCAGTGGGAGTACACCACAGCGGACGGCGTGCCGCTTCTGCTGGCTCTGGGGCCGTCCAAGGCGTTGATTCTGGCGGATACAGAGGAGTCTTTTGTTACGGTCAACGTGCTGGGGGACTGGGCAATGGGGACCTTCGACATCAGCCGGGAGGATTTGGAGGAGATCGCGGAGGGATTCCATTTTTCCGTGGTTCCATGAGCATCCGCGATTCATTGGGGGCGGACTGGGACAGCCGCGTTTTCGTTTTTTGCCTGATATTTTCGAAATCCGGTTGACAAGCAGAGCTGGGTTGGGTATAATAATTGCGTTTTGTAGTCCGCATCATGTTCTGCGGTGCGCATACACGCATATAGGCCCCGATAGCTCAGTTGGATAGAGCGACCGCCTCCTAAGCGGTAGGCCGCTGGTTCGAATCCAGTTCGGGGTGCCAGAGTGGGTGCCAATTTCGTTAGATTTTCGCCTTGAAAATCAAGAAATTGGTGCTTTTCTGTTTCTAAAAATTGATTGGCATTTTGGACGAAACCTGCACTTTGACGATAAGGCTTATTAGCAAGCCTATTAGCAGACCTCACCCAACCCA
>JAAWQS010000099.1 GCA_022800665.1 Oscillospiraceae bacterium | reverse complement strand
CGTCCCGCCGGACCGTTTCCCGCCGAGACAAACAAAAAGCGGTGCAGGATATAATTACCCCACACCGCATATGTACAGACACAAACCCCGTATTGTAAAACAGTCCCCCGCAGTAAGGAGATGAAAAACTAGGTATTGAAAAAAGATGGGAAGACTGTTATAATAGGAGCTGGCGTAGCAAATGCTATTGTGTAGGAGGGTTCGGCTCCTGCATAGGGGCATGGGTGACTTCCGATCGCCCATGTCCTGCCTTATTATTTGCCTCGATGTTGTTATCATACCACGTTTTCCTCTCGTTGACAAGTCTTTTCCTAAGAAAAATTATTTCTGCCGGGAAGCAGAACCCCTCAGTCACGCTGCGCGTGCCAGCTCCCCTTTCAGGGGAGCCTTTTTGTATGCTGCACCTCAAAAGCCTCAATCGCATCTCTCCGTTTCCCATATCCTTATCGCTATAAATTTGGGGCTGCCTCTATGCGATGTTTTCATCGTTTTGAGACAGCCCCTCGTCAGTAACTTAAAAGCGAACCAAAAAAACACCTGTTCCAACAAGCCCCATAATAGAAATCGTAATGAAATAGCGAAGGTACGACTGCTGCCACCCTGCGGCGGATGTGTCAGCAGTGGTCAAAAAAACCAGCACGGAGACGATAAATAATATAACGGTTAAACTTAGTACATAGACTGCCTGCCAGTACCGGTTTCCTGGTCGGGACTTCAGCAGACCGTTTATGCCAATCACTGCCACGGCGAGACAGATGCACTTTAGTATGCCTCTTAATAACCCTCCTGCTTTTGCACCTCCGTATACTTCAAAAATATTAAGGTACCAATTTGACGGGGAAATTAAAACCTGGCAGATTATCCACCAGATTCCCGCCATTCCAATGGACAGTAAAGCTAAAAGAAACAGTATTTTAGGAGATAAAGATTCTTTTCCCGTTTCATGGCGCTTTAAGAAAAATGAGGACAGGAAAATGGAGATAATAAGAAGAGCAGGAATAATTTGGTCAAATGACAGTGTAATTGTTACCCATAACGGATAAAAAGGAGGTAAAAAAGAAAGGATGGGTAAAAGTAGACAGACAGCCAAAATTAGAGAAAGGATGGGATATTTATCATGCGCCCTCAGCTTATGAAATTGCGACAAAGTGTATTTCATTGCAACCGTCTCCTAAAAATTACTATGATATGAGTTGTTATATAGTACGATTCATTATACCACGAAAAATCGCAAACTACAAGGGGGGCGGCAAAACAAACAGCCGGGAAAACAAACGGCAGGCACTGGAAAGAGCCTGTCGTTTGTTGTATAACATCTCATCCCATCAATAGTCTGATTTCCGTCACGCCCTCCACGAAATCCGCTCCAACCTCCCCGGAGTAAACCACCAGAATCCGGTCGCCCGGCTGCACATCCGGCAGTTCCGTCAAGTCCCCCACCGGCACCGTCACCCGGTCCGCCACGGACCAGACGCCAGAGCCCGGCTGGGGTACAACGAGCAGGGAGCCGCCGTCCAGAATCTCCAGCACATCGGCGGTAAAGCTCCTCTCTGACGGCAGGGGCTCAGACGGTTCCGGAGCAATGTCACAGCTGTCCTCCATGCCGCCCCCGGAATCGCTGCCGCCGCTGCTGCCGCCCATGCCGCCCGCGCCGCCGGACCGGATCAGCAGGCTCAGTCCCAACGCCAACGCCAGACAGGCCGCCGCCGCGCCTGCGTACTGCCGCCAGCTGATCCGCCTGCGGAATACATACTGCTGGGCCTCCTCCACCAGCTCCTCCCGGATCTGGGTGATTGCGTCAAAAAACACATCCGCCGGCCTCATACGTCCACCCCCTCTTTCTCCAGGAACCGCCGCAGGGCCTCCCGCAGCCGCAGCAGACGTTTGGTCAGCGCATTGGGCCGCACGTTCAGCTCTGCCGCCAAATCCCGCACAGCGTCCCCGTTCCAGTACCGGCGGATAAAGAGAGCCCGGCTCTCCCCGTCCAGACCTGCCAGCCAATCACTGATGAGCTGTCCCAGCTCCCCGGCCTCCACCGTCCGCTGCACGCTCTCCGGCGCGGGTACGCAATCCGCCAGCTCGCTGAGGAGCACCTCCGCGCCGCCGAACCGCTTCTGTGCGCGGCTGGCCCGGTAGCGGCTGATGGAGAGGTTGCGGATAATCGCGCCCACATAGGCCCGCAGGCTTCCCGGCCGCTGGGGCGGCATGGTGTCCTAGCAGCGGCCATAGGCGTCGCTGACACACTCCTCGCTGTCCTGAAAGCTGTGGAGAATATTCATGGCAATCCGGTGGCAGAACGCCCCGTACTTGTCGTCTGTGGCCTGGATGGCGTACTCGTCCCGCAGCCAGTACATGTCGATGATCTGCGCGTCCTCCATAGCGCATCCCTCCCTTCTACCTGCATAGACGCAAAATATTGCTGGAAATGCCGGCAGTATAGCAGAAATATTCCCTGTTGTCGATTGCTAAAACCGGGGCGGTTATGCTATACTGAGGAAAATCCAGTCTGAAAGGGAGCGTACAAACATGAGAATCGTCATCAAATTAGGCACCTCCACCCTGACCCACGGCACCGGCAAGCTGAATATCCGGCGGGTGGAGCTGCTGTGCAAGGTCATGAGCGACCTGAAAAATGCGGGCCACGAGCTGGTGCTGGTGTCCTCCGGCGCAATCGCCATGGGCATCGGCAAGCTGAACATGACCCGCAAGCCTACGGATATTCCCACCAAGCAGGCTCTGGCGGCAGTGGGCCAGTGCGAGCTGATGTATATTTACGACAAGCTGTTCTCGGAATACCACCACACGGTGGCCCAGGTCCTGCTGACCGGCACGGACGTGGAGGACGCCCACCGGCGGATGAATTTCCAGAACACCCTCTTCCGTCTGCTGGACCTGGGAGCTCTGCCGGTTATCAACGAGAACGACACCGTGGCTACGGCAGAAATTGCGGTGGGGGACAACGACACCCTGGGGGCCATTGTGGCGGTGAACGCCCACGCGGACCTGCTGGTGCTGATGAGCGACATTGAGGGTCTCTACACCGGCGACCCCCGGCAGAACCCGTCGGCGGAGCTGATCGAGGAGGTGCGGACCATCACGCCGGAAATTCTGGCTCTGGCCGGGGACGCGGGCAGCGAGTTGGGGACCGGCGGCATGGTGACAAAGCTGCGGGCCGCTCAGATGTGCATGGACGCAGGCTGCGATATGATTATCACCAACGGGGCCAGACCGGAGGATTTATACAAAATAGCCGGCGGCGAGCGAATCGGAACGCGGTTTTTCGGGTAGCGCCGCAGTATAGAGGTAAACTTAACCGCGCATAGGCAGGATTTCTTTCCGGTAGACGTACCGCAGAAATGCGGCGCACATCGCCAGGGAGACAACCTCCGCAATGGGGAAGGCCCACCAGACCAGCTCCAGCCGTCCGGACAGGCTCAGCAGCCACGCCGCCGGGAGCAGCACCGCCAGCTGCCGCACCAGGGAGATAATCAGGCTCAGCACGCCGTGGCCCAGGGCCTGGAAGGTGGAGGAGGACACGATACAGAACCCAGCGAAAACAAAGTGGATACTGATGGTCCGCAGCGCCGGGATGCCGATTTCCAGCATGTAGTCCGACGCCTCAAAGATGCGCAGCAGCGGCCCCGCGCAGGACTGGAACGCCGCTGCGCCCGCCAGCATGATGCACATGGCGTACAGGATACTCAGCTTGATCGTGCTCATCATCCGCTCAGGCTTCTTTGCGCCGAAGTTATAGGCCACAATGGGGACCATACCGTTGTTCATGCCGAAGATGGGCATAAAGACGAAGCTTTGCAGCTTGAAGTATGCGCCCAGGACGGCAGTGGCCGTGGTGGTGAAAGCAATCAGGATTTTATTCAGGCAGAAGGTCATCACCGAGCCGATGGAGGCCATGGCAATGGAGGGCAGACCCACGGAATAGATACGCCTGATGATGCCCCAGTCCGGACGGAAGCCCCGGAAGGTGAGTGTGATTTCCGTATTCTTTTTGGCGTTGAAGTAATAGGACAGCACACACGCCACAATCTGGCCCAGGGTGGTTGCCACCGCCGCGCCTGCAACGCCCATGCCGCAGGTGAAAATGAAGATGGGGTCGAAAATAATGTTGGTCAGCGCACCGGCCATCTGGGTAATCATGGAGTAGAGGGTCTTTCCGGTGGATTGCAGCAGACGCTCCAGGGTAATCTGGATAAAGACGCCCAGGGAACCCACGGTACAGATCAATGTGTAAATTGCGCCGCTGTCCACGATCTCCGCCACGTCCGTCTGCATCAGGAAAAACTGCCGGGAGAACAGTCCGCCTGCTACCGCAAACAGGATATAGCTGCACACAGCCAGAAACATACCGTTGGAGGCGGTCAAATTGGCCCGCTTAAAATTTTTCTGCCCCAGGCTCTTGCTCAGCAGGGCGTTGATACCCACGCCCGTACCGGTTGCCACGGCGATCATCAGGTTCTGTACCGGGAAGGCCAGGCTCACCGCGTTCAGGGCGTTCTCACTGATATGAGACACATACACGCTGTCCACAATGTTGTACAACGCCTGCACCAGCATCGACAGCATAATGGGTACAGACATACTCACCAGCAGGCGGTTGATGGGCATAACGCCCATTTTGTTTTCCGGCTGCGGGCTCATATCTTTTTCTTCCATAGTTCCTCTCTTGCTATCCTTTCCCTTCAAATTTCTAACTACAGCATCAAAAAAGTGCCGCCCCGGCTGTGGGAACAGCCGTAAACAGCACTTTCATGGTATCACGGTAAAATTTTTATGTCAACACATTCCCGAAAGATTCCTCACGGCATTTTGGCTGAATTTTCGCCTGTTTTTCCGCCGTGTGTTCTGCCTTTCTGACCAATTACAGCTTCTCCAGCATTTCCATATACTGAGGCCACTCCTCTTTTGCGATCTTCAGCGACGTCAGGGCCTGCTCGACAGACATGCCGGTTGTTTCCATCAGACTGCTGACCGCCAGCAGCAGTCCTTTGACAAGGCCCCGCTTCTCGCCTCGCTTCTCGCCCCGTTTCTCGCCTTCAGCCATATAATACTCCGTGTCCAGTCTCCAAATTTCTTCCTGGCTAAACAGCATTTCCATAAGATCGACAACCTCCTCCCGCTTAGCCGTCAAAAACGGCGTTAAAATCCCGCGTTCCAGACAAATGCGGATGGTTTCCTGTATCGCCTGCTTCGATAATCCGTATAGGCCTCGTTGCGCATCGGAGAAAATATTTTCAATTGTCACCAGCCTGCAATCCGCCTCTGTGACGTCCGGGTCCTCCGGGTGGAGGTACAGATACAGCTCCCTGGCGTATTTGGGGTCGCTGAACAGGCAGGTGAATACGCTGTCCTTGACAGTCCGCTTCATTTCCGGCATGGCGCTCACCTCGCCTTTATTATAGGACACTTCCGCTATAAAAGCAAGGGGGAGTCAATTTACAAAATGGTCCCAGCGAGCCCCCCTTCTTTTTAATCGTACGCCCCGGCCTGCCGTTTCCGGTACAAGCGGACGGACAGGAAGAAGGACGCAATATTGACGGCGGCAAACACAGCAATGCCGGCAATCCACAGCGGGACAGGCGGCGCCGCGTCTATCCATCCGAACATACCTTCTTCGCCAATCAGCTTTGCTCCGCCGACAATCACAGCGAATATGGCGAGCATCACCGCCATCATGGTCAGCCGCCCCTTTTCCGCGCCAAAGCGGAAGACCGTAGGCAGGGTAATTGCGTTGACGGTCACGACCGTCATCAGTACCCCTATTTTTTCCGCCAGCATTTCGATCAGAATGGAGTGCGCACTGGCAGCCTGGATAAAACTGGTCAGCAGGCCAATTCCCATCGCCGCTACGGTCAGGCCGGCGGCAAACAGGTACTTGCTGCAGACGATCTTTTCCGGACGGCAGGGCGTCATAGCAAGATAGGTATCCCAATGACACCGCTCATCATAGGCCATCGTTGTCATCGGGAGGGTGATGGCCAACACCATCAAATAGGAGCTGCCCAAGCTCTCAAGCTGTGGAATAAAGGACAGCAGCAGCGCGACTGCTATCAGGCTCCAGATCTGTTTTCCAATCAGATAAAATTCTTTTCTCATTAAAGCGGCCATAGTAGATTCCTCCTGATTAGTTATATATTCCGTACCGGCGGTTTGCGTAGAACCGTACGGACAGGTAAAAGGACGGTATATTGCCGGCAGCGGCCAGAGCAGCCGCCAGGAGCAGCTCCCGCCGGGATGCGTCAATGAATAACCCGCTGTAGATACCAATGATATCAGAGCCTGTTATAAGACCGCCAATCGCCAGCAAAGCTGCGCCAGCGAGCGCAATAGACAGAATGGCTTGGAACCGCGCCGCGCCAAGCCGGTAGAGCGTTGGCAGAAAAACGGCGTTTATTCCTATTGCAAGAGCGGCGGCCATAGCTGCGGCGGCAGTTGTATCCGGTCCGCCCAGCAGTTTTGTCTGTACCCAGCCGGAGACCGCCGCGACGGCGCCCGTCCCGCAAACAGCTGCCATGTAAAAGAGATATTTGCTGCCCACGATCTTCCAGGGCGAGACCGGCAGCATGGCGGCAAACCGGTCCCAGCGCCGCTCATCGTAAGCGGCGGAGTAGGTCAGACCTGCGGAAAACGCCAGCAAATAGATGATGCCCATGAAGCAGAAATGCGGCACAAGGAAGAAGCCTGCCACGCAGACAAGCATCATCCGGGTCTGCTTCCCCACCACATACAGCTCCTTCCGCAGCATCGCGGTCATTGCCCATCCTCCTTGGACAGGTAGAGGATAATATCCTCCAGAGTCGCCCGCTCCACCAGCAAATCGCCGGGCATACAGTCCCGCTCCACCAGCGCCTCTGCACCGTAGGCGCCAAGGCGCATACTGTGGACCGCCTCGCTGGGAATATTCCTGGCCTGCTCCTTGGTGCATTTCAGTATGCCGTACCGGTCCAGCAGCGCGTCCTTCTCCTCGTACAGCGCCAGCTTCCCTTTGTGCAGGAACGCGATGTAGTCGCAGATCTTTTCCAGATCGCTGACAATGTGGCTGCTCAGCAGCACCGCGTGGCCGTCCTCCACAGCGAAGTCGGCAAACACGTCCAGCAGCTCGTCCCGGACCATGGGGTCCAGACCGCTGGTGGCCTCGTCCAGCAGCAGGAGCTTGGCGTGATGGCTCAGAGCCGCCGCAATGCCCAGCTTCATGGTCATGCCCCGCGAGTAGTCCTTGAACTTCTTGTTCCGGGGAAGCTGGAATTTATCCAGCCAGCCTTCGTAAACCGCCTGGTCCCAATTCTTGTATATACCCGCCATAACCTTCCCCAGCTGTCTGGCGGTGATGACCTCCGGCACGCAGGTTTCGTCCAGCACCACGCCGATATCCTCTTTTATGGCCGGAAATTCGGGACTCTGGTTGTCCACACCCAGCACCGTGATCTGGCCCGCGTCCCGGCTGACCGCGTCCATAATCAGGCGGATGGTGGTGCTCTTACCGGCCCCGTTTTCCCCCACCAGCCCCAGGACGCACCCGGCAGGCAGTTCCAGGTCCAGGCTCCCCAGCTCAAAGCCGCCGTAGTGTTTGCGCAGCCCCTTGATCTCAACCACGTTGTTATCCATACTGTTTATTCCTCCTCGTATAATACCCGTAGAATATCCTGCAAGTCCTCCATTGCCAGTCCGCTCTGCCGTCCCAGCTCCACGGCTGACTGCAAATGGGATTCAATTTCCCGGAGATTGCTCTCCTTTGCCAGCTCCAGGTCCTGCTGGGCCACAAAGCTGCCCTTTCCGGCCACAGTGCAGATAAATCCGTCCCGTTCCAGCTCCTCGTAGGCCCGTTTGGTGGTAATCACGCTGATGCGCAGGTCACGGGCCAGGGCGCGGATGGAGGGCAGGGCCTCGCCGGGCTTCAGCTTCCCGGTGGCGATGGCGCCCTTGACCTGGCGGCAGATTTGTTCATAGATCGGCTGTCCGCCGGTATTGCTGATGATGATATCCACTGCATCACCTCTGTTCTTGTGTATATAAACAGTATACACAGTATTTACGGTTTGTCAAGGGGGAAATAAAAATTTTTCTACCTGAGCGGACGGACGGTCAGACCAGATCGAGAAGGAGGGTACCGGCGAAAAACCGGTACCCTCCCTTTTAGTCTGTATTCATGTAGCAGCTGACGCAGCCATTCCGCCGCCCTCCGACTCTTCGTCCTGCTCTGGCGCGGATATGTACAGCTCCTCACATTCCCGCTGGGCATTGATGAGAGCCTGTCTGACGTTCTCCAAAGCGTTGATCGCATCCTCCGTGGCGTTGAACATCGTCAGATACATTTTTTTATAGTCTGCCATACATCTCCTTCCCTACGGCTTCTGCCGTATGGACACAAAAT
Organism: Oscillospiraceae bacterium; assembly: GCA_022800665.1. Taxonomy (GTDB): domain Bacteria; phylum Bacillota; class Clostridia; order Oscillospirales; family Oscillospiraceae; genus Pelethomonas. Next base: position 124 of record JAAWQS010000099.1, on the reverse strand, counting down.
CTCGCCGGGTTGGCCCCGGACGGGACGGGCGTTTACGCCCGCGTCCCGCCGGACCGTTTCCCGCCGAGACAAACAAAAAGCGGTGCAGGATATAATTACCCCACACCGCATATGTACAGACACA
>JAAWQS010000013.1 GCA_022800665.1 Oscillospiraceae bacterium | reverse complement strand
CTGCTGCTGGCGGCCTACTGCATCCGCGTCGGCTACATGGGCGCTTTGCCCTGGCTGTCAGCGATGGTGGGCCTGCCCTGGACCGCACATGGCACTGTCTGCGCATTCTACCTCAATATGGCGAAGTCCGATCACAAGGCGGGCGGAATCACCTTCGAGGCGGCAAAAGCGGCCAGATTCGGCGGTGCAAGCGACAGCGAGAATAGTCCCAGCATATGAAAGATGCCCCGGTTGTGCAGCCACAATCGGGGCGTTTCCTGTTTTGTAGGCAGCAGAGGAAAATCCCAAGCGCCTGGGATTTTGCAGGGGGAACGAAAACCCCTTCCCCCTAATATGGCGCTCAGGTGTGGAAAAGAATGCCGGGATATTTTTCTGTTCCCTCGCTGCCCCATCGAACCTCCCTGCGGGTTACCTTGCAGAGTCCCTGCATCCTGCAGCCCTCAGCGGTCAGCAGGTGGAGAAGCTGCATCAATGCGGTACTCCGGTCGGTGACTGCAAACTCAGCGATTCCGGCGGCCCGGAGGGTTTCCACGAAGTCGTGGGTGTCCTTATCCCAAGGAAGGTCCCGCACTTCAAAGGCGCTGTTTCATCCGGCAAGGTGAAGTATCTGGATACGCTGCTTATCAAGGCGGCTGCCAAAATCAGCAAAGCCGGCACCCGGTCCAGTACGCCGGAGAACGGCATCGGCAATCTGGTGACTGCCGGCATCATCAACACGCCGGACTACTGGCTGGCGCATTACCACGACTACCCCAGCTTGGGTGCGCTGCTCTGCGCCCTGGGCGGGGCGGTAAACTGATTCGAGGAGGAAATCATATGGAAACCCTGATTCAGAGCATCCCCGCAGCCATACCGCTCGTACTGCCGCTTGTACTGGTTCTTATGGTGGTGACGAACATCATCGTCGAGGTTCTGAAGAACTTGACCTATAACAAGATGCCCACCAACATCCTGGCGTTCATCGTTGCCATGGTCGTGACGCTGGCAGCCTTCTTTGCTGCGTGTCAGATCGCCGACATCCCTGTCGCGTGGTACACCGTGGTCGCCGCCATCGTCCTTGGCTTTTTTGTCTGCTTCGCTGCTATGTATGGATTCGATAAGTTGAAGCAGACCATGGAACAGATCAACAGCATCAAGCAGAAGAATGAATGACACACGCCCCTCGGCCAATGAATTGCACTGGCCGGGGGGCGCTTTTTTCGTCTCTGCGCTGTCCGGTGGACTGTCCGCCGGACAAACCACGGGATGTCCTCGGTTTTTTCCGCCTGACAACATAGAAGCGAAAATCGGATGAAGATTCTGTAGATTTTGCCGCATAAATACCACGATATGAAATTCTTTTGCCTTGTCCTACCGGATGTCCCAGGGTTTTTCCGCAGGACAAATCACCTGATGTCCGTGGAAAAAATCATATGAACATCCCGCGACTTTTCCAGAATGACCGCGATCTGATACCCTTGTCACGAAAAATAGAAAATTCTTCCAACTCTCTGATACTCCGTTTTTCTCGCGCATTCTCCAGTTTTCTTCGTGTCAGTGCGGATGTCATACCGGATGTCAGTGCGGATGTCCTACCTGACATCCGGTGGCTACCAATACCAATACCATATTTATTATATATAGTATTTATAATATAGAGAGTATAAGATAGAGGAGGGTATGGGGGGAGGAAGATGAGTGCATATATCTGGTCTCGCTGGATATAAGATCACGGTGTAAAGTCTCGAACATCCTTACGAACAAAATGTGGATAACGGTGTAATAAATGTGCATTTCACGGCCTTATAACTTTTCTCGTTGGAAACCGTATATTTCAAGAAAAAACTCCGAACTTTTACAACCCCAAAAATTTCCAAAAATGTTTTATGGTCAGGACCCATATACTTTATACCCCCAAAAGCAACCGGCGCTTAAAACGCCTCCTATGAGCTTATACGCAGATTCCGCTATTTTTCGTTTTCCTAACGCCCCCTCCGGCAATATGCTGGAGGGGGATTTTCTGTTTTTGCACCAGTATTTCAATGCAATGATCCCAAGTTATCCACAACCGCACCAATGGCTGCAATTTGCCGGGTCCACGCTCTCCCCCAATATATTACTCACCCAAACGGAACCGCCGCTCATATGCACTCTAAATGGCTTCTATGAGGCTTCACGCCTGCCGATATTACGAAGTCGTAGATTTCTAAAAAATTTTACGATTTTGTGCATTTTTCGTTTGACGCAAAGTAGTCCCCTGTGTTACAATAAGATTAAGGAACCAAATAAATATTACAAGTTTGTAATTGCAGGACCCGCCGGGCGGCGGAAATGAACAGGCCACAGGCCAGGAGGAATGAACATGAACACACCGAAAATCACCGCAAACCGTTTCTGGACCCCGCACAGCGTTCGTCAGACCTGCATCACGCACGACCTCTACACTGGTGGGGACTGCGAGGAGTACGAAAAGATGCTCGACCGGGTTCGGAACTGTGAGCCGACTACTGAGAACCTGTACGTCATCGCCAAGGACATCCAGGAGCACAGCAACGGCCAGACCATCACGAACGTTATGTTCCTGCTGGAGAAGGACGCCGTGATGACCACCTTCGAGATCGACGGCCAGGATGACATCTGAGCAGGGAGGAGGAAGAGAGATGAAGAGCTACATTGAGAGCCGGATCGAGAACCTGCGCAAGGCCCTGAGCTGGAAGGAAGAAGAGCTGGAGCAGAGCCGGCTTGGGCTCGTCGAGAGGGCCGGCAAATGCTCCGCCGTGGAAATTGCCCACGGATGGCTGGAGAGCGACATCGGCACCATCGGACGAGAGGTCGAAGAAGTCAAAAGCCTCCGTGACCAGATCGCCTTGCTGGAGTACATTCTGAAGAACGCCGAGTAAGCCGAAACGCCCGCAAGGGCGTCCACCGGAACCGCCCCACCGGTGCTGATGATGGCAGGGCAAGGAGGTAATCGTTATGGGAAAGAGCGCGATTTACGAGCAGGGCGGGAAGTTGTTCCGCTACGACTTCGACAACTGCGTGGTCGAATACGTCTACAAGGCCACCGATGAGGACGTGCAGGATGAGGCTGAGTGGTTACGAGATCATGACCGTCCGCTGTATGGCATCGACGACGATGGCTACATGACCTTGGATAGCGTGGGCCTGAGCCCAGAGAACTGGAAGAACAAGGGGCTCCGCCGGGAGTACCTCGCCCAGTGGATTGATGACCTTGATGAGGAAGCGCAGGCACTCGCCAGGGATTTTGAGAAGTACGAGCTGCCGTACATGATGAAGCAGATGGAAGAACATGAGTAAGCCGAAACGCCCGCGAGGGCGTCTGCTGGGGCTCACCGCCCAGCACTGATGATGGCAGGTGAGAAAGGAGTAAACAGAATGAGCAAGTATGACAGCATCAAGACCGCCTCCGATCTGGTGGCCGATGTTCAGCTCAACGGCCTGAGCACGGACCAGGAAGACATCTGCCGGGCCCAGGACATCTTCGGGCACACCTCGATTGAGGAGCTGGCCCGCCTCGCCAACGACACCGGCATGAACAATGCCCAGGGCGAGCCGGACCCGAAGGGGACCTGGAGCAGCGGCCGGAAGGCCACGCGGGGGACGTTCTACATGATCGTCACGAGCATCTGGAACTGGGAGGAAGTGACCCGGTTCTGGAATCTGTACACGAATCCGCAGACCGAGGAGCTGAAGGAGCTGCGGAAGGAGCACAAGAAGCTCGGTGGGCTGTACGACAGCCTGTTGGCCCACCGGGATGAGCTTGAGGCAGAGCAGAAGGCGAACAACGACGCCATCGCCGTTCTCAAGTCCCGCGCCGGAGATGCCCAGCGCAGGGCCGAGGAAGCCGAGGCCGAGGTGGTCCGCCTGAAGGCCAAGCTGTACGACCTGCTGGTCGAGCGGAAGGAGGCCGTTTGATGAACAGCTACTACTACACGTTCGGGTGTGACAACGGATTCCCGTACAAGGATGGCTGGGTGATGGTCAAGGCCAATTCCTGGGAGGAGGCGCACGAGAAGTTCCGCGCCCGGTTCCCGGATCGCCATGAGAACACGCTGAACTGCTCGTTCTTCTATGACGAGGAGAAGTGGGCGCAGATGGACCCGGAGCACAGGTGGACCGGGTGGAAGCTCCATGAAGTCATCGAGTAGGAGGCGGGCCGATTGACACCTGAACTCATGGAGGAGGCTGTGGTGAACCTCGCCATCCTGACCGGATACCTTCTGGTCCTGGGCGTTGGCTGCCTGATTGCCGACTTCGTATTCCCGCACATCCCGTTCATTGAGCGGTATCTTGAGAGCCTTCCCGATTGGGAGGATGAAGATGAAGAAGGGAGTGAGAGTATGCCTGAAAGAGCATGGAAGCTCGGAGAGGACCTGTTGACCTGCGACAGCCTGTTGGATGGCCTGACCTTCGACGATCTGATTCTGGCGGTTCACTGTAACTGCAAGGAGATCACGCGGGAGGCTGTTCACACGGAGCTGAACGAGATTCTGGAGAGCAGGAAGCAGGACCTGATGTTCCTGCTGGAGAACAATATGGAGGCCATCATTGAAGAGGCCAAGAAAGGAAGAGAAGCATGAAGAAGATTGTAAACCCGTGCCTGTGCGAAGTCTATGGGGCTGCCCCCGCCAGGGCGTTCGCAAAGATTGAGTACGACGGAAAGCGACTCAGCATCTGCGGTGTTGTCGGGCCCATGAGCAACGGGAACTGCAAGGGCAGCGCCGGCCAGTGCGTGGACTCGTTCCGGGAGGGGCGCCCCATCGAGGACTGGACCCCCGATATGCTGAAGAAGTTCTGCGACATCTGGGAGCGGTGGCACATGAACGATATGCGGGCCGCCTGCGAGCACCAGAGGGAGCTCAGGTGGGCGGAACAGGCTACCGAGGAGATCACGCTGTACCACTACAGCCTGACGAGAGAGGCGTCGGCAGCTAAGAAGGCCGCAGAAAACGCTGCGATTGAAGCCCTGCGGAACGGTAAGCCGTTCACGCCGACGGAAGAGCAGACCTTCTTTGCGTCGCTCCCGTATGGGCTCGACATCTACGAAACGCCGCCGGAAAAGCTCGCTCCACACTATGTCCCCAAGAAGCCGCTGTACACCGGAGACCGTGGGTTCGAGGAGAAAAAGACACGCGGTTGGGTACGGTTCGACGAGAGCGAGAAGGGTATCCTGTGCAAGCCGTGCCCCGTCTGCGGGTACAAGTACGGTACATCGTGGCTTACGGAGGAGGTCCCGCAGGAGGTCATCGACTGGCTGTTCGCCCTTCCCGTCACGAAGGTCAGGCCCGCTTGGGTGTAAGGGGGTGGCGATATGTTCAAGCTGGAAATCAAGACCGGCGGTGCTGCTTTCCGGGATGATAGCCGCACAGACCGACACGATGAGCCGGTCCTGGACCCAGATGCCACCGAGGTACGCCGTATCCTGAAGGATGTCAGCGACAAGCTGGCTGCGGGGCACACGGACGGCTCTGTCATGGACGTGAACGGCAACAAGGTTGGCCGCTGGAGCTACGAGTGAGGGTGGCTGATGGACAAGATAGAGCTAACTGCGGAAGACATCGTGGCTCTGCTCAAATGGCGAGACAATCACAAGGATGAGGTCCGCAGCCATCCGGCTCCCATGAAAGCCGTGGAAATCGTCGTCCCTCACAGCGGCTTCAGGATTAAAGGCATCCGCGATGGAGACGCCCTCCGCCTCCACCTCAGCAGGCACTATGAGCAGTTCGGCAACTGCACATTCGTCCGCAGGTCGGACGGTATGTGGGCGTCCACAAAGAACCGTACCAAGGGAGTGACCCAAGAGGACCTGCAATCGGCCCTGACGGTCTATTGCTCCCTGATGGCGCTGATGACCTATGGGCGGATGAAACCGGCGGACGAGCCGGAGGAACCCCGCGTGCGTAAGACCCCAGCGGATGACAAGAAGCGCCGAACCAAGCAGCCAAGCAAGCGACCCAGTAAGCGTGTCACCTACATCCTTCGGCGAGAAAACGGTACTCTCGTCGCTGCACCGAAGGGCTCTCATGCCAGCCCGACCGGGGTGTTCACGGTGCGAGGCCACTACCGGCATTACGCCAGCGGTAAGGTTGTGTGGATCGCCGAGTACAAGAAGGGCACCGGTAAGAAGAAGTCGAAAACGTATAAGATTGGAGGGAAGAATCGTGACTGACAAGCTAAGGGAGGTCTGTGAGCGTCTGGACTGGACCGTTCATGAGTACGACAACGGGGACGTGGACCTCGAAAAATACTCCCCGGCTGGCGAAGACTTTATCTTCTCGGTCGAGTTGGAGGACTTCGTGGAGAACGTCAAGAAATATGCGGCTGATTTTGACCAGGACGAGCACATCGAGCTCTGGATTGACAGCCGAGGGAAGAACGGGGTTCCGTCCCGTGTTCGGGAACTGGTGGAGGATGCGGAGGCCATCGACAAGATGCTTCAGGAACTCGCAACGGCCTTGCAGGAGGCCGAGGACAGCGCAGAAAAGGAGGACAACAATGGAGAACAGTGTCATTAAGAGAATCGACGATTTGGGTCGTGTTACTGTCCCGCGTGAGTTTCGACTGAAGCTCGGAATCTATGACCAGGGGCCCGTGACCGTGGAGCTGGTCGATGACGGCATCCTCATCAAGCCGTGCAGCAAGGTGGAAGGGCTGCGGCTATACCTCGACAGTCTGCGGGGCGCTATCTGCGAGCTTGAATGGGTGAGCGAGGACGATAAGGCCCGTCTCCTGGAGAAAGAGACTGCGTTTGAGGCTGAAATCAGAGCCATTGAGAATTTGTACCGGCCTGGGCCGGAGAAAGGATGATGGACGGTGGCTGACTACAAGGACAAGATCAGGAAGCTCCTCGCGTTGGCCCAGAGCCCGGAGGAGGCGGAGGCGAAGGCCGCCCTCCTCCGCGCCCGTGAGCTGATGGCAAAGCACAAGCTCACCGAGGCAGACTTGGAGGAGGCAAAGAATCAGGCCGTCAGGAACGTCCTCACGGACATCACCTGTAGCAAGCGGAGAGACCCGTGGATTGTCAACCTCTCGGCTGTCATCGGCGAGAGCTACTGCTGCAAGGGCTACAGGAGGCACACCAAAGGTTGCCAGACGCAGACCGTCGGGTTCATCGGCCTTGAGGATGACGTGGAAGTCTGCGTTGCAATCTTCAAGTACGCGGTGGACTGCATCAGGGCCGGAGTGAAGACCATCAAGAAGGAGCTTGACGGGTACTACCCGAGGTACATCAAGCAACAGTGTGACAGTTACGGCTTTGGCTTTGTCAACGGCATTGATACTGCCCTCAAGGGGCAGGACGAGGAGAAGCACGACGACTGGGGGCTGGTATTGGTCATGCCGCAGGAGGTAGAGGAGGCGGCCCAGTACCTCGGAAAAGAGGATTTCAAGGCCCGAACGGAGGAGACTATCGACCCGAGAGCCTACGCGCAGGGGTATGAAGAGGGCAAGGAGTTCGACCCAGCTCACAGGCTTGGGGAGAGGAAGGAGGAAAAGTAATGGGCAGAGGCAATGTGTGCGTGACAGGTGATCACGAGGGCCTGTACTACATCGACAACGACCACTTCCATGTGTACCGGCGGGACGAGCCAGACAGCGACGAAGAGTTCCAGACTCGGCTCCTGGGCGACCTCAGCTACCAGGAGCTGACCGGCGGCGAGTGGCACTTCGACGAGTGGGAGACCGAGGACGAGAAGGACGACATCCTGGAGTGCTTCATCGAGAGCTTTACCGCGAGGTTCCGCAGCTTTGAGAGGCCCGCGAAGGAGACGTTGATTACCGAGTATGGGTTTGGCGGACGGTCCAGGCGGGTCCTTTTGGAGAACAAGCTGTTCTGCGTCGCATTGGAGGACAACGAGTGGTCTCTCGCCGTGGAACTGCTCCAGAAGGAGGACCCCTACGACTGCCACCTGAGCGGCCTTCAGGGGCGGCACCACCTGAAGTACCTGGATGGCATCAAGCGGTGCCTCCTTGAGTTTCTCCCCAGCATCGGAACCTACGGAGGCCCCTGGACCTCTGGGCGGATCACGAAAGAAGAACTTGAGTCTGCATAAAGAATGGAGGAATTAGAAATGAGCGAGCCTATTAACAGAGACGCGATGACCGAGTACATCAAGGTCAATCTCCCGCTGACCGAGCAGGACTACGCCAACGGAAACGGTGAGGGCGTGTGGGTGCTGGTGGACCCCGAAACGAAGAAAGCCAACGACGAGGATGTCGCCGGTGGCCTGTACGTCGGCATCCTGTCCAACGACAGTTGCTACTACCCCGGCCTGAACTGCGGGGAGCTGCTCCCCTTCGAGATGCGCGGAGAGCACCGGCCGGTGGCCGACTTCCACGGATTCCTGTCCAAGCTCACGAAGCTGACGCCGGAAGGTAAGGAGCTGCTCATCCGGCAGATTGCCGAGCACCGAGCGATGGAGCCAAAGCCTCCCATCTGCTGTGACTGCCAGTTTTGCGGTGACAAGCACAGCTTCCCCGAGCCGAACGATTTGGTTGAGATTGACCCGGAGAACCCGCTGTTGAAGCACTTCTACTGCTGCTGCGGAGACTGCGAGCTTTACGAGAAGGACATCACTGGCCTTGGCATCCAGGAGTGTGAGCACTTCGAGGAGCTGTAGGTTGCGGATGCCCGGTCAAGCTCTGCGTGTTTCTTTACTCTTGTATTACGAAGTCGTATATTTTTGAAAATAATTGCGATTTTGCACATTTTCCGTTTGACGTAAAGTAGTCTTTTGTGTTACAATAAGATTAAGGAATTAAATAAATATTGCGAGTTCGTAAGTTTACTTGGTTCCGACCCCGCCGGGCGGCGGACATCAACACCGGGCAGGAGGTGAACAAAATGGAGGAATCCAGTATGACCGCGACTGAAACCGCACGTCTGATTGACTGGCTGAAAGCCAACGGCCACACGGACGAGGATGCCATCAAGTGCATTAAGTTCATCGCAACCGGAATCCAGCAGGAACCTGGGCCCCAGGACCCCAGCGAGAAGCAGTAAAAAATTAGGCTCCCCACCGTCTACCAAACCGAAGGGAGCCTAAACCCGAAGAGGGGCGGGAGGAACCTGCCTATCCCCGCCTCTCCACGGTAACACAGCGGCAGGAGAAAGTCAAGGCTATTAGCCTGGAGGAAACACAATGAAAAATCGTTCTGAGAAGAAATTCACGATTCGACCTCAGATTGAGGTTAGTATGACCCAGCAGGACATCGACGACATCATGGTGACAGCCCTGGAGGGCGGAATCAACTACTGGTGCCGGAAGGCCAAGGTCGTCGGCGAGTACCTGGGCGAGTGCGCCAGCGAGCAGATCAGCCGGGGCGGAACGCTCGTCCTGTATGATGCTGAGAGCAGCGACAAGTGGGAGCTGACCCTGGAGAAGTTCCTGAACGGGGTGAAGATGTACTTCGAGCAGGGCTGCCATGTGCAGGTCGAGGACAACGCCATCGACGCCGGCGACATCGACGCCGGTGATGCAGACTGCATCATCCAGTTCGCCTTGTTCGGGAAGGAAGTGTTTGGATGATTGAGCATTATTTCATGCGGCCCCTGCGTGAGCGGGACGCCGTGCTGGAGCTCATGTGGGCCAAGCTGGGAGACATTCCGATGAACCCCGAGACTGAGTGCATCGAGGAAGACTTCGTGAACTGGCCTGCTGGCACTCCCCGCGAGGACATCTGGCATTGGTTTGATGAGCGGCACAGCAAGGGTGTGGCCTACCTGATGTACAATGGCACAGAAGACTATGTGCCTGAGACTCGTCGGCTCTATGGCCTGAAAAAGCTCTGCGCCGAGTGCGAGTCCAAGGACTGCCAGTTCAACCATGGCGGAGAGTGCCGGTTCGCCCTCGTCCACGAGAGGAAACCCTGCATCACAGATGAGGACGGCTGCATCGACTACTGCCGAAAAGATGGTGAAGACGATGTATAGCATGGAAAAGGACGCCTACACCTGCGACGCCTGTGGCCTTGAGCTAAAGTGGGACGCCAGTGATGACCGCAGGGGAACCATGTGGGAGTGCGAGCGTTGCGGAGCCCATTTCTGCACCGGATGCTTCGTAGAGAAGCTCGGCCGCGAGCGCTTCGACAAGATGATGAAGGAGAGCGACCTCGTTCTCTGTACCGAGTGCTACAAGAAGGGAGAGCGTAGCGATGACTGATGTAAAAATGACTGAGGTAAAAACTGCTGAGGGGCTGGTCGTCGTTGCCGCCCGGCAGGGCGTCAAGATGAGCCTCGTCGAAGCCGACATCGTGCTCGGATACATGGAGGGCCACGGATACGCCCTCGTGTTTGATGAGCACTACCGGGTGATGCTGCATGACACCGAGGAAGAGGAGAAGTACGGGTACACCAACGATGAGCCCTACTCCATCCGGGCTGCTGTTGAGTTCTGCCAGGAGATGAACGGCGAGCTCTTGCAGGAGGCTTCTGACAAAGAGCAGCGGAATGAAAGCTACATCCGCGACCTGCGGAAGGATGAGTTCATCCTGGACGGGCTCATGGAAAAAGCTGCCGCTGTTATCCCGCCGGTGATCCGCCAGTACGACATCGTTATCCTGGAGCACCTGAAGCGTGTTGTCTCCGTGGAGGCGGCGAGCTGGGAGGAGGCTAAGGACAAGGTAGAGCAGGAATGGAACGCCGGTGAGCACGTCCTTGGTTCCGAGGACTTCGCTGGCGTTTCGTTCAACACCGGGAGCTAAGGAGGTGGTAGATGATGTATTGCAATCCTGATGTTTGCCCCTACTGCCAGTACATCGGAGAGGGCGATAGGTGGTGCGAGGAGACCGGCGAAATCGTCCTGGCGGAATGGGCCCCAACCGAGCATTTCATGGGGCGCGGTTGCCCCTATCTGAAGAAGAAAACGAAGAAGCGGAAAGCGTGGAGGGTGTGCAGCAATCCGCACAGCCACGATTACTTCAGTGACGAACCGGAGTATATTGCTGTTCCGTATACCATCCTCGGCGAAAGCAAGCGCGGAAAATCGTATCTCGTCGAGAGGAACGGCTGGCACGGGAAGAAGCACCAGCACTACCTTCCGAAGCGCGAGTTCTTCTTCTCAAAAGAAGAAGCTGAAGCCGCCGCTCGTAAAAAGTCTATGGAGGGTAGCGAATGAGTAAGCGTAAATGGCGTCGCGGCCCTCACATCCAGTCCCTTGACGAGCTTGCCCGTCAGGATATGGTCTGCTGGTGGGACAAGCCAACGCCGAAGGGCTGGTTCTTGTCCTGGCAGTTCAGGATGGCCGTGAACGCTATAGGCAGCAATGGCGTTGTGTTCTACGCTATGCCCTATGGCATCACGACACGGTTTTCCGACGAGGAAGTCATTCGGGCGGAACGGCGGCTCCGCACCGCCCCCTCTCTCGATGGGAGGAGAGAGCTTGTCCGGCTCCTGAACGAGTGGGATAGAGGCCACGGAGATGTCGATGATGTCATCGACAAGATACAAGATTCGAGGAGGGAGAACAATGGATAGAAACGTTGAGTTCAAGTTCATGGTGTCCTTTGCCGAGGAGAGCTACTTCGATGAGGACATCTGCCGTGACCGCTTCAGGATGCTGTGGACGGCGTATTGCCTCCATCACAACCTGGACGTTGACACCAAGAGCTATGACAGCGACCTCCGGGAGCTGTGGGAAGCTGTAGCGGCGGACGATGAAGACACGGCCGACTGGTCGGACTTCGATAGCTTCGACACCTTCATGTGCCGGTATCTGGTGTAAGGAGGTGCGACATGGGTGTAAGCCTTGAAAGCCTGTCTCCGTGGGCACAGCGGCAGGTCATCCAAAAGCTGACCGCAGCAGAGGCGAAGAAGAAAGCTGCCAAGGAGAGCAAGTACCACAACCAGCAGGACGAGAGGGCCACCGGCTCCGGGGCATTCATCCGGTTCGACTCCAAGAAAGAGGCGCGGCGCTTCGACGAGCTGTTAGCTATGCTCAGGACCGGGAGAATCCGGGGCCTGAAACTGCAACCGCAGTTTACGCTCCAGGAGGCGTACACCACCGCCGAGGGCGTCCGGGTTCGGGCGATCCGGTATCAGGCCGATTTCTCCTACGAGCTGGCAGTCGAGCGGCCTGGGGATGAAACCGGATGGGTCCTGGTGGTGGAGGACGTGAAAAGCCGCGCCACCAAGACCCGTGTGTACGCCATGAAAAAGAAGCTGATGCAGGAGAGATTCGGCATCGACATTCAAGAGGTTTGAGACTGTATGGAGGAACATGATGTATCAGGAAATGAAGAAGTGCCCGAACTGCGGGAAGCTGTCCAAGATGAAACTGCATATCGACGCCGCTGGAACGCCGAGTTTCAAATGTGAGTCCTGCGGCGCGGCCCACGAAGACCGTAGCTGGTATCGGTACGTCAGCAGCGAAGAAGCAGATGAGATTATTGAGAACAGGGAGCCGCTTGGCCTGTTTGTGCTCGACACTGGCTCTGTAGTTGTCGGAATCGACAACCGAACCGGTGATGCCTGGACCGAGGATTTCCACGACCTTTGCGAGTGCTTGAAGTGGCTGGTCGATTTTGACAAGGAGGACTGAGTATGAGTTACTGGAACGTGCCCGAGCGCCCGCTGGAGCCGCCGGAGGAAAAGCCCGTCGCCCATTGCGATTTCTGCGACGGAGAGATTTATGAGGGAGAAGCTGTGTACCGCATCGACGGGGAGCTCATCCACGAAGATTGCCTGGAGGATTTCGCCCGGAACTACTTCAGCGACCGCAAGGAGGTAATGGAGTCCGAATCTCGGGCGAGGATGTGCTGGTGATCCGTCCGGGCTGGACGTATCTGTCTATACCTGCGGAGCCCCTGGGAGACCAGGAGCTCCGCAGGTTTGTTTTGTCTGTATATTACGATTTCGTAGATTTTGAAAAAAACTTGTTCAAAATGAAAAATTCCGCTTGCACTAAATGTACCCCTGTGTTACAATATAGTTAAGAAATCAAATACAAATTACGAAGTTGCAACAACGCTGTTGCCCCGCAGCAACGAGGGCAGAAAGGATGGACGACATGGAAGAAAAGCTGATGGCCCTGGAAGGTAACTGGTACGGACGCCTGGGAGACATTGTTGACGAGCTGAACGAAATGGGCCTGGACCTCGATGGATGCTCGTATGTCAGCCGGGAGTACATTGGTGTCCAGTTCGAGGGCGACGATGGCGATGACTATGAGGTAATCATCCGCCTGGGAGGAACGGAGAACACGATTACCGTGACGGCCGTTGAGATCAGCGAAGTCTAAGGGGAGGCGAGGAGATGTATTACGCTTTCATCGACGGGGAGTACCTCGGGTCCTCCAAGCACATCGGATACCTGAAGAAGCGTGTGGACGAAGACATGGAGCTGTTCAACGGGTTCCACGCCACGATTTACAGAGGCGAACGGAGCTATTGCAGTCGGTTCTACAACGGCACCTGGAAGCTGTTTGGGTCTGAGAAAAAGAACCGGCCGGAGCTGCCCGATTGGGCGTTCGCCAGAAGAATCCACACCGCACAGCCGAAACGCCCGTAAGGGCGTCCACCGGAACCGCCCCACCGGTGCTGATGATGGCAGGGCAGAAAGGATGAGCAACATGGCATATGAGGTTAAGAAATACGGGAGCGACCCGTTCGACATTATGTGTAGCGATTGCCCGGTGCATGAGATTGAGTGGTGGGAGGGCGCCACCTTGGACGACCTCCACGGCACCCACGCCGAGGAGCTGGAGATGGATGCAGCCACGCCCGACTGGATGATCGAGGAGATGCAGGAGCAGGGCGAGTGGCACCCGGCAACCCCCGACTTCGATGAGTGGCTGAAAGAGCAGATTGAGAACGGGTACGTCAGAACAGTGGCCTAAGCCGAAACGCCCATCCTGGGCGTCCGCCGGGGATCGCCTCCCGACGCTGATGATGGCAGGCGAGAAAGGACAGAACTATGATAGCTGTGAACGATGAGCTCCTCAGAGCCGCGATGGAAAAGACGTGCGACAGCATCCCGCCCCAGCAAGCGATTATCGTTACCGTGTTTGTGATGGGCTATAGTTTCGAGGACGAAATCCAGAAGCAGGTCTACCGGGCGATGGTAGAGAGCGACGACTTCGGTCGAGGCAGCATTGCCCTCGATGCGGCAACGGCCTACTGCGAGACCCACGGCATCCGCTGGGGAACGGTCCGCGTAATCAGCACCACGCACTATCCGAAGGGACACGCCGAAGGGCACTATGTCATCGAAGCTATTGTGCGCCCCCGCGTTGACAAGGAAGAGTGAGCCGAAACGGGCCGACCGGCCCGTCCGCCGGGGTTCACCGCCCGGCGCCGATGATGGCAGGTGAGAAAGGAAAAGACATGAGCAAGCCTACGAAGAAGTATTACGCCGACATCTACCACGCCAAGAGCGACACGCATATCACGATTGGTGAGTATTCCGAAAAGGAGCTCGAAAAGTCGATCATCGCTTGCATTAAGCAAAGGGGCTTCAGGACTGACGACTGCGTTTGGCAGACCCGAGTTGAGGACCTGTAAGCCGAAACGGGCATCGGCCCGTCGCCGGGAACCGCCCTACCCGGCCTGACGATGGCAGGGCAGAAAGGAGGAGAGCCGTGTTGAAGGTTCCAAAGTTCGCGCAGGAGATGATGAGCCGCGCCAGGTTCGACCTCAGCTATACGAACCCCAACAGCGACCCCGGATACACGATCTGGATTCGGAAGGCGACGCCGTACACCTACGCCTCTACGCTCCGCGCCGAGTGTGAGCGGCTGGTTGCCTGGGCTCGGCGGAACTACGCCGACGCTGAAATCCTGGAGTGTCCGAAGGATACGCACTACTGCAATCAGGCTGCGTTGGTCACAATTACGGACCCGGTTATGCAGAAGTTAGAGAAGTTTATGCCCAAAAAGGAGAAGTGAGCTATGAAGTATTTCAGTACGCAGCGCCCGGTCGCTCCGGGCACGTTCCCGAAGCCGGACGGTAATGAGGTCATCGACCTCTGGAACTTCAACGGCCCGATCTTCTGCGAGGAGATTGGCCGGGAGGCGTGGGGCTATGTGGTCTACGAA
Organism: Oscillospiraceae bacterium; assembly: GCA_022800665.1. Classification (GTDB taxonomy): domain Bacteria; phylum Bacillota; class Clostridia; order Oscillospirales; family Oscillospiraceae; genus Pelethomonas. Next base: position 37,134 of record JAAWQS010000013.1, on the reverse strand, counting down.
AAGGCCCTCTCCGAGAAGGAAGCCGCCGCTTACGAGCTGGTGCCGGTCGGCACGAAGATGTTCTGGTGCGTTACGTCCTCCTACGACGACAAGGGCCATGTGGCTGCGGCGATCACCGCCACGAAGGAGGCCACCAGCAAGCCGCAGCAGACCTACACCAGCACCCGGAGGAAGGGCATCTATCACGACTGGTTCGACAGCGAGGAAGAAGCCCAGAAGTTCGTCGAGGATGCAAAGAAGGCATAGCATCCCCTCCGCCCGTCCGAGACATCGTGGATAATGTGGCCTCGATATTACGAAGTCGTAGATAACGAAAATTTATTGTTCAAAATGAAATTTTTCGCTTGCATCCAGATGTCACCTGTGTTACAATAAGAATAAGGAAATACATAATCCTTGCAAAATCGCAACAACGCTAAGACGAAAGGAGACCCGACTATGAACGCCGAAAAAATGTGTGACCTCATCGCCGTGGCGGGAAGGCTCGATGCCGTTCTCTTCTCCGCCGGGAAGATGGCCGAGGACACCGAGGCCAGCAAGCTCAACACCACCGCGAACCGCCGGTTCCTGGAGATGGTCTACATGGCTGTGGACCAGATGGAGCAGCTCAACAAGCTCATCGACAGCTTCCGGGCCGAGAGGGAGGTGCGCTGAATGTTGATGCTTCTCGACGAACGCTACTGTGCGGTTCTGATGGCCGCTGCTGGATGCCAAGGCGTAAAGCTCGAAGAGGAGCCCGCCAAGGCCATCCTCAAGATGATGTCCGGGTATGACGGAGTGCTGCTGGTCACGGATGACGTGAAGCTCAAGCTGCACGACTTCGCCAACGGGAATGACTATGGCGCCGACATGAACGTGAGCGCCCTGAAGCTGGCTGAAATGGCCGAGAGCTTGTGTGAGGAAGCAATTTCCTCCGTGGCCGAGTCTGGCAACGCCGACCGGTCTGGGACCATGCGGGAGTTCCGCAAGGACCGTAGATACATCAGAAGAGCTATCGTGGCCTGTGGTATGGCCCGATGAACCGGAACTGCCCGGCTCCCTGACGTAGGGAGCCGGGCAGAACCCATTTTCAAGGAGGTTTTGAGCATGAGAAGACCGTTGTTTACGCCGGAAGAGCTGGAAGAGCTCAAGCGCATCGACGCAGAGCTGGACGCCATGCCTGTTACCCCGGCCGAGTACGCGGCCCTGGAGTTTATCGAAGAACTGTTGTTCCCGGAGAAGGCCACCGCCCGTAAGGAGAAGGACCGGGCCCGCCGCCGCTCCTACTACGAGGAGCATCGGGAAGAGTGCCTGGAAGTCGGCCGTGCTTACTACCAGGAGCACAAGGAGGAGATCGCCGCCCGGAAAGCCCGCTGGTATCAGGCGAACAAGGGTCGCGTCAACTCCCAGCAGCGCGAGTACCGTATCCGTATCGGGCAGACCCGCACCCCAGAGCAGCGGGAAGCCGACAAGCTCGCCCATGCCGAAGCGCGGAAGGCCAAGCGAGGCCCCCGCACTCCCGAGCAGAAGGAGCGCCAGCGCCAGTACCAGATCGCGTACCGGGCCAAGAAGAAGGGCATGACCGTTGAGGAGTACGTCGTCGCTCAGGAAGCCAAGAAAAAGGCTGTCGAAGCCGTAACCGCAGGCGCCACGGATGAGGTGTCCCGAAAGAGGGCGTACCAGAAGGCGTACCGCGAAGCCCACAAGGAAGAGCTCAAGGCGTACCAGAAAGCGTACCACCAGAGCCGCCGCACCGGTCAGCCGCTCTCCCTGGCTATGGCGTAGGGGGGTGGCAGGATGACCATGATGCTCTACTGGGCCAGGGCTCCCCCTGATGTCAACGGCGCCAAGGATCACAACGAACAGGAAGGAGATAGATACATTGATGAAAGCAGCAGATGTTGTATTGGACGCCCTCAAAGCCAGGGGCGTCACAAGCAAGGAAATGGCCGAAACGATGGGCGTCCGCCCGAACACACTCAGCCGGAAGATTTCGGAGAACAGGCTGACGGCCAACGAGTTCTTCTTCATCGCTGACAGCCTCAGCTACGATGTGACCCTGACTGACCGGGGCTGCGGCAACGAGCTGAAGGTACGGGTGCGCGGAACCGGGCGCCGCGTGAAACGGATGCTGAACGGCATCATCTATGACACCGGCAAGGCCGATGCAGTCTGCCACACCCCCACGGAGAACGGCTGGTACATCGAGCTGTACCGGGACGACGAGGACCGGTACTTCGCCGCCCACTACTCGACTTGGGCCGGCGCAGACCCGTTCATCACCGTCTGCCCGGAGAACGAGGCTCAAAAGCTGATGCAGATGTACGGAGACCTTGAGATGGTCGCAGAAGGTGAGGGCAGCGATGACACCGCTGTTGCGGAGGAGGACGAGTAATGGCCCTGACTATCCCGAAGCTCCCGGAGCTGACCTTTGAGGAGACCAGCCATACCTACCGGCTGGACGGCCTCATCATTCCCAGCGTGACGACGCTGATGAAACCGCTCTCGCAGGCGTACTACGGCGGCATCGACGCCAAAGTTCTGAACCGGGCCGCCGACCGTGGCACATCGGTCCATAGCGCCATCGACCTCTACTGCCGGTTCGGTATCATCGACATCGAGCCGGAGCTGGAAGGATACTTCGAGGCGTTCAAAGCGTGGTTCAAGGACTATGATGTTAAGCCCTATGCCACCGAGACCAGAACGTACAACAAGTCCCTGCTGTATGCCGGGACGGTAGACATGAGCTGCTCCGAGAGGGGAGTGGACACCCTGGTTGACTTTAAGACCACGGCTGGCTTCTCAGCAATGCTCTGTGGTGTGCAGCTCGAAGCATACGACCGGGCCCAGGAAAGCCACGGCGTTAAGTACCAGAACCGGGCCATCATCCAGATCAAGAAGGATGGAACCTACTGCCGGCACACAGATTTTCCTCCGAGAACGGAGTGCTGGCGAGTGTTTACCTCGCTGCTGAATGTGTCCGGCTTCATCACCAAGTACAGCAACAAATAGGAGGAAGTAGATATGGCAGAAAACGTAAACGAAACCGTGATGTCCGTCATCGGCAACCCGACGGCCATCGACGAGAACTCCCTGAAGACCGAGACTGTCAGCCTGGAGGTTCGGGCCGACGCACTGAAGGTCACGAACGACGAAGAGTACCAGGACGCCGCTGAGTTCCTGAAGACCCTGAAGGATCAGGCTGGCAAGGTCAAGGATTTCTTCAAGCCCCTGAAGGACGCCGCTCACAAGGCCCACAAGGAGGTCTGCGACCGGGAGAAGCTGATGCTGGACCCGCTCACCAAGGCCGAGTCCGTCATCAAGAAGGCCGTGGGCGAATATCTCGCCGAGCAGGAGCGCAAGCGCAAGGCTGCTGAGGAGCGGGCCCGGCAAGCGGCTAAGGCTGAGGCCGACCGCCTGTTGGCTGAGGCTGCCGCCTTGGAAAACGAGGGCAAGACCGAGGAAGCCACCGCAGCTATGGAAGAGGCTGAAATTATCGACGGTGCAACCGTGGCCGTCCCCGTAGCTTCGACCGCGAAGGTCAAGGGCGTCAGTTCCAGCAAGGATTGGGAGATTGTCGGCATCAACGACGCCAAGGTCCCCGTTGCGATTGCAGGTACGGTCATCCGCCCCGTGGATAACAAGGCGATCATGCGGCTCATCCGGGCCAGCAAGGGCACGATCCAGATTCCTGGCGTCACCTACAAGGAAGTCATGAAGATTAGCGCGAGGAGGTCGTAAAAATGTCCAACGAGCTCAAGATGGTTGAGTATCAGTCCATCTCCGGCATCCCGGTCAAGCTGGATGCGGATACCGTTATCCAGTATTGCGCCAGAGGTAACGGCAACATCACCCCGCAGGAGGTGGCGCTGTTCCTCCGCACCTGTCAGGCCAAGCGGCTGGACCCCCTGGAGAACGGCGAGGTGTACCTCATCAAGTACGATAACACGAAACCCGCCCAGATCGTCGTCGGCAAACACGCCTACCTCCGGCGGGCGGACCGGAACCCGGAGTACCGGGGGAAGAAGAGCGGAATCGTCATCGTCCGAGACAATCAGGTCATCCAGAAGGAAGGCTGCTGTCTGTATAAGGTCCTGAACGAAACCCTCATCGGTGGATGGTGCCGGGTGTTCCGCCGCCGGGCCGGGGCTGAGGTCGATGAGGAGTTCTACCGAGAGGTCGCTCTGGAGGAGTACAGCAGCGGTCAAGCCAACTGGAAGGTGAAGCCCGCCACCATGATTGAGAAGGTCGCCGTCAGCCAGTGCTTGCGTGATGCCTTCCCGAACGACTACGAGGGCCTGTACTCCGAGGACGAGATGCTGGCGTCCGGGGCGATCCCGGCCGACTACACCGTCGTTGGGGAAGGGGACGCTCCGTCCCCCGCGCCCGAGGAGCCTCCGGAGGACCCGATTATCACCGTCAAGCAGCGCGAGGCTCTGTTTGAGCTGGCGAGGAATCACTTCGACGCTGATGTGGTCAACGATGTGGTTAGGAGCGTCATCGGCGAGTTTGGCCTGAACAGCACCAAGAGCATGACGGTGAGCGTCTACAATCAAGTTATGGCACGTCTCATGGAGGAAATCGAGAGCCTCGACGGACAGGACCCGGAAGGGGAGTCGCAATGAAATATGACTACCTGATTGTTGGAGCCGGGCTGTTCGGAGCTACGTTCGCCAGCGAGATGATGAAGATTGGGTGTAAATGCCTCGTTGTGGACCGAAGGGAGCACGTTGCCGGGAACGCCTACACGGAGAATGTGAACGGCATCCACGTCCACCGGTACGGGCCTCACATCTTCCATACCGACAAGGAGTATGTCTGGAGTTTCGTGAACCAGTTCGCCACATTCAACCGCTTCACGAACTCGCCGATGGCGTACTACCAGGGGAAGATGTACTCGCTGCCGTTCAATATGCACACGTTCAGCCAGCTTTGGGATGTGGTCTCCCCGTGGGAGGCGGAGACCATCATCCGGTCGCAGCAGCAGGAGATTCAGGGCGAGCCCAAGAACCTGGAGGAACAGGCGATTGCCCTTGTCGGCCGCGACATCTATGAGATGCTGGTCAAAGGGTACACCGAGAAACAGTGGGGGCGGGAGTGCAAGGCACTCCCCGCCTCCATCATCCGGCGGTTGCCCGTTCGGATGACCTATGACAGCAACTACTACGACGCCTTGTACCAGGGCATCCCCGTCGGCGGATACACGAAGATGGTGGAGAATATGCTGGACGGGGCCGATGTGCGGCTGGGCGTAGACTACCTGGAGGACAAGGCCGGCCTGGACGCCCAGGCTGACCGGGTTGTCTACACCGGGCCTATCGACGCCTACTTCGGGTATCGGTTCGGCCCGCTCCAGTATCGCTCTGTCCGGTTTGAAACCGAGGAGATGGAGAAGCAGAACCACCAGGGCGTTGCCGTCGTGAACTACACTGACCGGGCCATCCCGTGGACCCGCATTATCGAGCACAAGTGGTTCCAGTTTGGGCGCGATGACCACGAGCAGGAGATTCCCGGCACCGTCGTCAGCAAGGAGTACAGCGCAGAATGGCACCCTGGCAAGGAACCGTACTATCCGATCAGGGACGATGCCAACATTGAACTGCTCAACCTGTACGCTGAACTGGCCGCCAAAGAGAAGAACGTGATTTTTGGCGGACGTCTGGGCCGGTATAGATACCTTGACATGGATCAGGTCATAGCCGATGCCATGGACGCTGCCGAGCGAGAGAGCGCCGAGAAGGGCTATGCCTGTTTCCGCTGCCCGCACCTGGAGGAACCCGCTATGAATCCGTTCTGCCTGAAGTGCGAGACCGGGGACCGGTTTGAAAACCCCAGAACAACGAAGTAACCCGAATACAAGGCGCTCCCAGCCGTCACAATGGCGGCCTCGCTCCTACCCAATATATCTACCCTACCCAACGTCTCAACGTCGCTCCTACGAGTTCTCTATGAAGGAAGAATAAAAGAAAATCCTGCGTGAATAAGCTTCAAGACGGGAGGTGGTCCTGTGGCACGAAAACAGGAGATCAAAACAGTATCGTTCGTACATATCGGGGACGAACTGGTGAATACAGACGATTTGAACGACGACCAACGCCGTAGGCTGGCGACATGGCTGAAGACCACCTACCTGAACACGCTGTTCCAAGGAAAGGCTGAGTTCTTCGAGAGCGGGGAAGGGGATAGCCAAGAGAGCCGCCACGGTGTAAAATAGGGGAAGCCGGAGCGATTTTGCTCCGGCTTTTTCATAGTCTGTTGGAGTAAGGTCCGCCGTACTGACTGATAATCAATGACGCCAGCTTCGGATTCGTGTTCTTGATCTTGACAGGATACTGCAAGCGTTTCTCATAAACAAACATTATTTTTTCCCTCCATCGTACTCCCAGGGCCAGGGATCGTTCAGCCAGGTATAGCCCGCCTCTGTTACCGCCGTCTGCTGCAGGGGACCGTACATGGACTCATAGCGGGAGCGGCCCTCCTGAAACAGCTGTACATATTTGGTATAGAGCGTCAACGCCTCGCTGTCGTCCGGATGGGTGTCCAGATACAGTCCCAGCTCATTGATGGCAAAGCCCAGCGCCATCAGTTCGCAGAGGGGCGTGTTGTCGGTGTTCATACGGCTCTTGACTGCCTTAAAAAACGGCAGGTTCAGACCGGGAAAGAGTGTGCCTGCAGCCAGCGCGTCGGCGGCATCGTACCGCTGCGCGTTTTTATTCTGCATGGGTATATAAGGAAATGCCAGATTGGCGCATGTACCGGGCATGGACCCCTCCATTACGCCGCAGGCATGGGGATGAACATTTGTATTCTCCAAGAGCGTCTTCCTCCTTCAAGGATTGTCGGGATACCGGAAGCATCCACGCTCCATCCTATGCGCCTTGGGGGAAAGGGTGCGGCTATGCGTCGGCGATTACATTGCCTGCTGGCTGCGCCGGGAAGAGAGCAAAATATACAGGACAAACCACGCAATGCAGTGGACGGCGAGAATACCCGCATCTTTTACCGCTGTTCCCATATTTCCGGCGGACAGGGCCATGATCCCATCAAAAGCGGGTTGGGATGGGACAATACTGCACATAACCGCCGGCGGCCCGCTTACCCCGATCAGGGCGCATAAAAGAGGCGCGGCCAGGAACAGCAGCATGACGAGCTTGATATGAACCACGCCGGTCATCAGACCCTCGGAGAGCTTTCCGATAAACAGTCCAATCAAAGCAGCCACAAAGGACGACAAAACAATCAGCGCCAGCATCATCCCCCAATTCTGCCAGGACATCCGGAAACAGATACAGGCTGTCGCAATAGAGGACAGACTGCCAAAGAGGAACCCCACCGCAACTTTCTGCAAAATGTACTGGCTGGGCGTCATGGGCAGGATTTCGTTGACAAAAGCTACGCCGTCTTCTTTTTCCAAAATGATATTCATAGCGTTGAACGTACACCCCATAAACATAGCCATAATCAGCACAGCGGAAATGAAAATGTCTTGGAAGCCCTCCAGAATATCCGGGCGTTCCAGCGTCAGGACATTTGCCCGTTCCGCCTCGGCCCTCTGCTCGTAGAGGGCGGGGAGGGTAGCCGCCGCCTGCTGAAAGATGTCCAGCTCGTCCCCGCTGACCGCAGTTTTGATACTGTCCCCGTCCGCGCGCACGCCGATGACATTGGTGGACGGTTCTATGATGGCGGCGGTCAGTTCTTCCAGCGTTGTATAGGCCGTTGCCGGGCCGTACCGCTCCAGCCAAGCAGCCGCTTGGGGAGACAGGTCGTTTTCCAGTACGCCGAAATGCAGTTCGCCCAAGCTGGACAAATCAATCGAACCCATAAAGTTCAGCGCCGCGGCTGCCAGAATGGGCAGCAGGAAGGTCATCAGACAGAATTTATCCCGCAGAACACTTTTCAGTTGATACTTTAAGCCTTTCATGTCTCACCCTTCCTTTCCAATTTCCCGGCGGAACGCAAGCCGTACCGCCAGAAACAGCAGCGCAATCACACCGCCAGTTCCGGCATAATAGATGGGTGAAACGGCGGTCCCGAAATAGGCGTTTTTCAAGCCCATGTAGACGTGATAGAGGGGATGACAGCCAATCCAGTCCAATTTGATGGACGTATTGGCGGACAAGAATACCGGGGTTGCGGCAAAAATGGCAAGCAGCAGATAAGCCAGCGTAAATTGCCGGAAGTCCTTCAGCAGCAGGGCGCAGAGCAGACCCGTCAGGGACATTGCCAGCGATAAAACAGCCGTCTGGAGCAGGACGGCAGGCAGAACCGCCGCCCCGCCGGCAAGTCCCACATTCAGCAGGGTAAGCAGCGACGCAAAGGCCAGATCAGAGAGCAGAAACACCGCCAGCTTGGACAGAAGAAACAGGCTTTTCCGCAGCGGGAGAACGGCGTGGACACGAATGACCCCCATGCTCTTTTCCTTGAACAGCACAGCGGCAATCCCTAAAAATCCCACGGCGGACAGCTCAAAAAACAGCAACTCGCAGGTGATTTCCCTCCGCGCCTTTTGCTCCGGCGTGTTTGTGCCAAGGACCTCCGGGGCAGCGGTGACCGGGGGCTGCAGTAAGGACAGGGCGTAGTCCGCCCGGTGGCGGTCAACGTGTTCCGCGCCTCTGTAGAGTACCGCCCGTACATCGCCGTCACTGGCGTCCAGACCCACGCCGTTGGCGTCGGACAGCAGGGCGGCGTCCATGGCCTCCAGGGAGGGAACGGTCTGGAGCAGAGGCGATTTTTCTGTCTGCGTCCCGGCGGGGTCGTACAGATACACCGTGTAGGGCGGCATCTGCATGAAACGAATATAGCCCAGGTTCACATAGGCCGTATAGAGAACAAGAAAGCCTGTCGCCATCAGAAAAAATTTCCCTGACAACAGCATCCGGCAGTCCTTTTTGAACAGGGCGCAAAAGCCTTTTCCCATCAGGACAGCCCCCTTCCTGTGTACTGGATGAAAATATCCTCCAGGGTCGGCTCCTGGGAGTGGATGCTGATGATCTCGTCGTGGGCAAAGGGGAGACCCGCCTCCAGCGACCGGGCCTCCAGGGTTTTCGTTTTCCGCTGGCCCTGGTACAGATAGTCGATCACCACCCGGTGGCTGCTGTTCTTCTCTTTCAGACGCCTGGGGGTGTCCAGGGCCGCCAGGTTCCCGTTGGAGATGAACGCCACCCGGTCGCACAGGAGATCGGCGTCCATCATGTTGTGGGTGGTGATAAAAACCGTTGTACCCTTTTTGCGCTCCTGTGCAATGATCTTTCGGAACAGTACCGCGCCGGAGGGGTCGAGACCGCTGGTGGGTTCGTCCAGGAACAGCAGCCGGGGATTGCTCACCAACGCCCGCGCCATGCTCACCCGCTGGCGCATCCCCTTGGAGTAGGTGGACACCGGCTTTTTCAGAAACCCAGGTTTCAATTCCAGCATGTCCAGCAGCTCCCCCACATCCCGCCGCTGCTCCTTGGGATAGAACGAGGCAAAGTAATTCAGATTATCCACGGCGCTCAGATTGGCGTACAGGTAGGGGAACTCAAAGAGGACGCCGGTCTTCTGAAAAAATTCCTGGCCGCGGGCGGCGGAGACGTCCTGCCCGAACAGGGAGACCGTTCCGCCGTAACCTCTCAGAATCCCGGTCAGAATTTTTTGGGTCGTGGATTTCCCGGAGCCGTTCGGACCCAGAAAGCCGAAAATTTCGCCGTCCTCCACGGTAAAATGCAGGCCGTGGAGAGCCTGCTTGTCTTTGCCGTAGGAGAACGTCAGGTCCTTAACCGCAATCACTCGCCGCCACCCCGCTTTCCGCGCCGGCGTTTGTCCCACCGCTTCGCAAACCTGACCTTGAACGGAATGGAGGCCGCCAACGCCGCCGCGATGACAAGCCGCCAGTACCACGCTAAACCGAAGAACATAAAAACCCTCCTTATTTGTGATAAGGAGAGTTTAGAGGTTTGGTGTGAAATTCGTGTGAGGTCCCTGTGAAATCCGTGTGAAATTATTCGGCGGCGGGAAGGGAGAAATAGAACCGCACCCCGTTTGCCTGGTTTTCCGCGCCATAGGGCAGGTTCTGCATGGACAGTATTTGCGCCGCGATGGACAGCCCCAGGCCGGAACCGCTGTAGTCCGCGCCGCCGCCGCGGTAGAACTTGGTCCACAGCTTGGGCAGGTCGTTTTCCGGAATGGACCGGCCCTGATTAAAGATGGAAAAATGCAGCAGCCCAGCCTCTTCCGTCAGCTCCAGCCGGAGGACGCCGCCGGGAAATACATTTTTCTTGGCGTTGACTATGAGATTCCCCAGTACCTGCTCCATGCGCCGCCGGTCCGTCTGCACGAAAACCTTTTGTTCCGGCAGCTGGTATTGCAGTTCAAAATTGGTGTCCGGAGCGTCAATCAAGAGCCGTCCGGCGGCTGTTTCCACCAGCTCCACAAAGTCAAAACGGGTGGCGTCCAGATTGACGGTCCCGCTCTCCAGCGCCGACAAATCCAGCAGGGCGGCAATCAGGCCGTTCATGCGCTCCACTTCGGAGACAATCACCTGGGCGTATTTCTGCCGCCTGGCCTCGTCCGTCTCGTCCTGCAAGCCCTCGGCATAGGCCCGGATAATGCCCAACGGCGTTTTCATCTCGTGGGACAGGCTGTCCGCCAGCTCTTTGCGCTCCGCCAGAGATTTTTCCAGGCGGGCAAGAGCCTCCTGGAGATTGGCGGACATTGTGTTCAGACTGGCGGACAGCTCCCCGAATTCGTCCGCAGAGGCAACCGAGCAGGAGGCTGAAAAGTCCAGATTCGCCATCCGTTTGGCCGAGGCGTTCAGTTCCGCAACAGGTTCGGAGATGAACCGTCCCATAAAAAAGTCGATGAGCAGCGTCAGCAGCAGCACGGACAGAAACCATACGGCGTCGCCGCCAACGGGCAGGCGGGCAGACAGAATATAGGAGAAAATCAGCGCGATTCCCCCCAGCTTGGTGAGCATTAAAATCTTTTTCCGCACCGTGCGGAGGGAGAAAGCCCTTCTCATGGCGTTACCTCAAATTTATAGCCGGACCGGATCAGCGTGACAATATGCCGGCCTTCGTCCCCAAGCTTTTGCCGCAGAGTCTTGATATGGGTGTCCACGGTGCGGGTCGTGCCCGCAAAGTCATAGCCCCAGACGCGGTTGAGCAGCTGCTCACGGCTGAAAATCTGGCCGGGGTTCGCCATCAGAAAAGAAAGCAGCTCATATTCCTTGTGGGTCAGGACAACCTCCTGGCCGTCCAGATCGACCCTGCGGGCATTGGGCCAGAGCATGATTTTCCCCGCGTTGACCGCTCCGGCGGACAGCCTGGAGGCGCGGCGCAGGAGGGCGTTGACCTTCGCCAGCAGCACCCTGGGGCTGAACGGTTTGGTCATGTAGTCGTCCGCACCGCAGCCGTAACCGGTCAGCTTGTCGTCCTCCGCACCCCTGGCGGTCAGTATGATAACCGGCATATCGCTTATTTCCCGCGCCATCCTGCATACAGAAAAACCGTCCAGGTGGAGTATCATCACATCCAGAATCAGTAAATCCATGGGATGCTCCTTCAGCATGGCAAGAGCGTCCAGCCCGTCGCCAGCGGTAAAACAGCGGTGCCCGCCTTTTCGCATATAGTCTGCAATGATATCCTGCATCGCCTGCTCATCTTCGACAATCAGAATGCTTGCCATTATACCACCTCGCTCCTATAGGACATTATAGTTCTCTCCTGGCGGAAATGCAAGCGGTAAAACCGGCGGGTGCGCCGCGGAAATCAATTTTCAGTAGACAAAAGTTATTTCTGCCTGAGCGGAAAGGGCGCGGCATAGATGCGGCTCGACCCGCATAGAGTGCAGGGAGGTGGTTGCATGTTTATTACATTCCGAAAATGGACGGCGTTGTATCTGCTGACCCTGCTCCTGCTTTTTACAGGCTTTGCGGCGATTGTCTGGCAGGGGAGAACGGTAAAGGCGTCCAAGAACATCGCGCTGCGGCAGGAGGGAGGCCCGGCGCTGATGATTGATCCGGGCCACGGCGGGTTTGACGGCGGCGCGGTGGCGGGCGACGGCACGGTGGAAGCGGAGATCAATCTGGCGGTGGGCCTGCAAATGGAGGCCATAGCGCAGCTGGTAGGCACGGAGACGGTGATGACGCGGCGGGAGGACGCCGCGCTGGACAGTCCCGGCGCAGGTACGGTCCGCCAGAGGAAGGTATCCGACCTGAAAAACCGTGTGGAGCTGGTGGAGGGCGTCCCCGGCGGCGTGCTGGTCAGCATCCACCAGAACAGCCTGCCGGAAGTGCGGAGCGTCCACGGAGCGCAGGTGTTTTACAACGGCGCGGAGGGAAGCGAGGCGTTGGCGCTGGCGGTGCAGGACGCGCTCAATACAGCAATCAACGACCGCCCCAAGGAGATCAAGGCGGCGGGACAGAGTATCTATCTGCTCTGCCACACCACAAAGCCTGCGGTCCTGGTGGAGTGCGGCTTCTTATCCAACCAGCAGGAGACGGAGCTGCTCAAGTCCCACGCCTATCAGACCCGTCTTGCCATTACGATCCTGTCGGCGGCGTTGGGGCAGCTCTACGAAAACAGCCTTGTCAATTAAAAACATCTGTGCTATAATGTGGTCCGGCAGTTGAACAGAGAGAGAGAAAGAAGGGTGGCGGCATGGCAAAAAAAAAGACGGTCTTTTTCTGCACCGAGTGCGGCAATGAGACGCTGAAATGGGCGGGACGCTGTCCGGCCTGCGGAGCCTGGAACACGGTGGTGGAGCAGGAAATCCAGCCGGTAAACCGGGGCGCACGGTCCGGAGACGGACGGAACAGCGGGTTCCATTCTGTGAAGGCAGTTTCCTTGACAGAGATTGATACCACAGAGGAAGTCCGCTTCCTCACCGGCATGGGAGAGCTGGACCGGGTACTGGGCGGCGGCGGCGTGAAGGGCTCGCTGGCGCTGGTGGGCGGCGCGCCGGGCGTGGGTAAGTCAACGCTGATGCTGCAAATCTGCGGGAGCCTGTGCCGGGAAAACCAGACGCTGTATGTGTCCGGCGAGGAGTCGGTGCGGCAGCTGAAGCTGCGGGCACAGCGGCTGGGCGTAGCCAGCGCAAATCTGCTGGTTCTGTCTGAGACAAGGCTGGAGGATGTGCTGCAGTCCGTTTCGGAGGAGGAGCCGGATATTTTGATTGTGGACTCCATCCAGACCCTCTATAACGGGGCCCTGGACAGCCCGCCCGGCAGTATCGCCCAGGTCAAGGACTGCACTATGGCCCTGATGCAGCTGGCAAAGGGGCGGGATATCACCGTCTTTGTCATTGGCCACGTCAACAAGGAGGGGTCCATCGCAGGGCCGAAGGTCCTGGAGCATATGGTGGACTGCGTGCTCTATTTCGAGGGCGAACAGCACAGCTCCTGCCGTATCCTGCGGGCGGCGAAGAACCGTTTCGGCGCAACCAACGAGATCGGCGTATTCGAAATGCTGGACAACGGTCTGAAGGAGGTCGAGAACCCCTCCCAGATGCTGCTCTCCGGACGGCCGGACGGCGCCCCCGGTACCTGCGTCACCTGCGTCATGGAGGGCATCCGGCCTGTCCTGGCGGAAATACAGGCTCTGCTGGCCCCCGCTCCCTATGGCAGCGCAAGGCGGTCCAGCAACGGCTTTGACTACAACCGGGCATCCATGCTCCTGGCGGTGCTGGAGAAGCGGGGGGGGCTGAAGGTCTCCACCTGCGACGCATATCTGAACATCATCGGCGGCCTGACCCTGGACGAGCCTGCCGCTGATCTGGCGGCGGTCCTGGCTCTGGCCTCCAGCTACTTGGACAGGCCCATTGCACCGGATTTAGCCGCCATCGGAGAGGTTGGCCTGACAGGGGAACTGCGGGTGGTGAACAACCTGGACCAGCGGCTCAGCGAGGTGCGGCGGCTGGGATTCCGCCGCTGTGTCATCCCACGGCGGAAAGGAAAGGCGGCAGAAGGTCCGGAGGGACTGCAGGTGGTTGAAGCGGCGAATATCGGAGAGGCTATCCGGGCGGCGTTGGGAAAGTAGGAGGAAGCATATGACACATGCAGGGACAGAAATTCTGGAGACCGGACGGCTGCTCCTGCGGCCCTTCCGGCTGGAGGACGCAGAGGCAATGTACCGGAACTGGGCGTCTGACAAGGACGTTACAAAATATCTGACATGGCCTGTACATGCCTCGCCGGAGGCGTCGGCGGAGGTGCTGGCCGGATGGGTGGAGCAGTACGCAGACAAGAGCTTTTATACCTGGGCAATCGTGCTGAAAGAACTGGGGGAGCCAGTCGGTTCCATCAGCGTGGTCTCCCGCAGCGACGCCGCAGAAAAGGCGGAAATCGGATACTGCATCGGAAAAAAATGGTGGCGGCAGGGGATTACCAGCGAAGCCCTGGCGCAGGTCATTGCTTACCTGTTTGAGACAGTCGGGCTGAACCGGGTGGAGTCCCGGCACGATCCGAGAAATCCTAACTCCGGTGCGGTTATGCGTAAGTGCGGTATGACATACGAGGGAACCATGAGAAAAAGCGACCGCAATAATCAGGGAATTTGCGACGCCTGTCATTATGCCATCCTGCGGGAAGAGTGGAGATAAAATATGAAGGCCAGCAGCGTGCTGCACTATAAAGGCTATAGTGCAAAGCCGGAATACTCTGCCGCTGACCGGCTGTTCTATGGTAAAATTTTAGGCATTGATGATTTGGTGGATTTTTCTTCCGAGAATGCAAGGGTTTTGGAAGGTGCGTTTCATAGTGCGGTGGATGACTACTTGGCTTTCTGCGAAGAAATCGGAAAGAATCCACAGCGAGAATATCACTGAATAAGGCTGCGGAGCAGGCAATCGCCGCTTTGACACAAGGCTGACAAAAAGACCGGGGCATGACGCCCCGGTCCTCTTATTTTTCAATCTGGAGAACACCGGCTCCGGTTTCCTGGAAATGACTGCTGAAAAACTCCTTCATCAGCTGTACCATATACCAGGTATCCTTCATTCCCGCCGTCTCATAGCAGGAGTGCATTGCCAACTGGGGCAGTCCGATATCCACGCACTTCACAGACGCCTGCGCCATAGCGATATTTCCCAGCGTACTGCCGCCGTTCTTATCCGAGCGGTTGGCGAAATACTGGAGGGGCACGCCGGCTCTGGAGGCCAGTTCCCGGACCACGGCCACGCTCATGCCGTCGCTGGTGTACTTCTGTCCGGCGTGGGACTTGACCACCACGCCCTCGTTCATGTAGGCGCAGTTGCCTGCGTCCGTGTGTTCGGGGTGGTTGGGATGGACCGCGTGGGCGTTGTCCGCGCTGAGCATGAAGCTGGATGCCAACGCCCGCAGATAGGCCTCCTCGCTCTTGCCCAGAGCCATATTGATTCGCTTCAGCGTGTCCGGCAGGAAGGTAGAGGCCGCGCCCTGCTTTGTGCCGGAACCAACCTCCTCGTTGTCAAAACAGGCCATGACATTGACCGACCGGCTGTTTTTCGCCGCCAGAAAGCCCTTCAGCGCGGTAAAAGCGCACTGTTGGTCGTCCAGACGGCCAGAGGATACAAACTCCTCGTTGCAGCCCCAGACGGAGGCCCGGTCCCGGTTGTACAGATACAGGTCGCTGCCCAGAATCTCGCTCTCCTCCACGCCCAGTTCTTTGGCCGCCAGTCCCAGCAGCGTACCCTTTTCAACGCCTGCGAAGAGGGGGAGAAGATCAACCTGTTTGTTGAATTTGAAACCGTCGTTCACCTCCCGGTTCATGTGGATCGCCACGTTGGGAATCAACGCCAGATCGCGCTTGAAGTCCAGCAGCCGGGTGCGGATGCTCCCGCCGTCCTGCCGCACCAGAACACGTCCGGCAATGGACAGAGGGCGGTCCAGCCATGCGCTGCAGATCATGCCGCCGTAGCCCTCGGTGTTGAGGCGGACGTACTTGCCGCCGGTCTCCAGCTCCGCTTTTTCTTTGACCTTGAAAACGGGCGAGTCGCTGTGGGAGGCGGCAATATTGAAGCTGTACTGCTCCAGCTCCGTCCCCACCTGGAACGCTATGATGCTGGAGCCGTTGCGGCAGACATAGTAATTGCAGCCCGGTTCCAGCGTCCATGGACTGCTCTCCAGCAGCTCCCGGTACCCCGCGCCGTCCAGAGCCTCCTGGATGGAGGCGGCGGTGTGGAACGCGGTGGGATTCTTCTGGATAAAGGCCAGCATCTCCTCAGTTAATTTCCTGTACATAGCGCTATTCCTTCCTTTTGCGTATTTGCGGTACATTTTTGCCCGCTCATTTCTGGCAATCCGGGGCAGAATAATGCCCAGCTCGCCCACCCTGTGAAAAATGGCGGTTTCTTCACAACCCGCATTGCTTTTGGGTGCGCCGCGTAGTATAATGCACCCCAGCAGGGGAGGGGAAGCCTCCTCATATCAATGGAGGAATGACAATGAAACGAATTCTCATGATTAACACCGGGGGAACATTCTCCTCCCGGCCCGGCCCCAGCGGACTGGCTCCTGAGCTGACCGGCGGGGAGATCGCCGCCCAGCTGGGGGGCGGTATCTCGTCCGTCAAGCTGGAGGTGGAGGACTACTGCTCCCTGGACAGCGCAAACATCCGTCCGGAGGACTGGAGCAGGCTGGCCCTGCGCATTGGCGAGATCATCGCCGCCTATGACGGCGTGGTCATCATCCACGGCACGGATACCATGGCTTATACGGCCTCCATGCTGTCCTTCATGCTGCAGAACCCGCCCATCCCCATCGTCCTCACCGGAAGCCAGCTGCCCCTGGGCGCGCCCATGTCCGACGCCGCCGACAACTGCCTGTGCGCCATTGAGATGGCCTCCAGCGGATACAGCGGCGTGTTCGTGGCCTTCAACCGGAAGATCATGCTGGGCTGCCGGACGTCCAAGGTGCGGACGGTGAGCTTCAACGCCTTCGAGAGCATCAATTACCCCAATGTGGGGGAGTTCAACGCCTTCGGCCTGCAGCTGAACCTGCGGCGGGACAATCCGTCCCCGCTGTTCCGGGTCCAGGAGGCGTACTCCGACCGGATTGCCGTGCTGAAGCTCTTCCCAGGCATGGACCCGGATATCTTCCGCTTCCTACAGGAGCACGGCTATGAGGGCGTTTACATCGAGGGCTTCGGGCTGGGCGGGGTGCCGTTCCTGAAGGGGGACTTCACGGCGGAAATCCGCCGGGCGTCCGACGCCGGAATGCCCATCCTGGTGGGGAGCCAGTGCCGGTACGAGGGGAGCAACCTGCGGGTCTACGAGACCGGCCAGCGGATTCTGGAGTGCGGCGGCATTCCGGTCCACAACATGACCCAGGAGGCGGTGGTCACAAAGCTGATGTGGTGCCTGGGACAGACGAAAAGGCGGGAGGATATCCTCCGCTTCTTCCAGCAGAACCTGGTGCAGGAGGTCAGCTTTTCCTGACGGACAGAGGGCGGTCCCGCCGGGACCGCCCTCTTGCAGCCGTGGGCCGAAATACAATCAGATGCCCATTTCCTTTTTTACCTCGCCAAAGCGCTTCACGGCGAAATCCAGGTCCTCTCTCGTATGTCCGGCGGACACCTGGGTGCGGATGCGGGCCTTGCCCTGGGGGACCACCGGGTAGCTGAAGCCCACCACATAGACGCCCTTCTCCAGCATCCGGGCGGCAAACTCGCTGGCAACCTTGGCGTCGTAGAGCATCACGGCCACAATGGGGTGGGAGCCCGGCAGGACGTCAAAGCCCAGCTTGCTCAGCTGCTCACGGAAATAGGCGGTGTTGGCGTGGACCTGATCCCGCAGCTCCGTGGAGGCGGTGAGCAGCTCCAGGGTCTTGATGCTGGCGGCGCAGATGGCGGGGGCCACCGTGTTGGAGAACAGATAGGGACGGCTCCGCTGGCGCAGCAGGTCCACAATCTCCTGGCGGGCGGAGGTGTAGCCGCCGGACGCGCCGCCCAACGCTTTGCCCAGGGTGCCGGTGATGATGTCCACACGGCCCTGCACGCCGCAGTATTCCGGCGTACCCCGGCCCGTGTCGCCCATGAAACCCACCGCATGGCTGTCGTCCACCATCACCAGTGCGCCGTATTCGTCCGCCAGGCCGCAGATGCCCTGCAAATTGGCGATATAGCCGTCCATGGAGAACACGCCGTCAGTGGCAATGAGTTTCACTTGACAGCCGCTGGCGTTGGCCGCTTCCAGCTGGGCGCGGAGGTCGTCCATGTCGTTGTTCTTATAGCGGAAGCGTTTGGCCTTGCACAGACGGACGCCGTCGATAATGGAGGCGTGGTTCAGCTCGTCGGAGATCACCGCGTCCTCCGGGCCCAGCAGGGTCTCGAACAGACCGCCGTTGGCGTCGAAGCAGGAGGAGTAGAGAATGGTGTCGTCCATGCCCAGAAACTCCGACAGCTTCCGCTCCAGCGTCTTGTGCACCGACTGGGTGCCGCAGATAAAGCGCACGCTGGACAGTCCGAAGCCCCACTGGTCGTAGCTCTCCTTTGCCGCCGCGATCAGCTCCGGGCGGTTGGACAGGCCCAGGTAGTTGTTGGCGCACATGTTCACCACGTCCCTGGCCTCGGTGGTGGCGACGCGGGCGCGCTGGGGGGTGGTCATGATCCGCTCGCCCTTCCAGGTCCCGGCCTCGCGGATGGATTCCAGTTCCTTGCGGTATTTTTCCAATGCTGCTTTCATGTTGCTCTCCTCCTGATTTTATTTTGACCAGTCGAGGATGACTTTTCCGGATTTCCCGCTGTTCATGGCGGCAAAGCCCTCCTCAAACTGCGTGTAGTGGAAGCGGTGGGTGATAACGGGGGTCAGGTCCAGACCGCCCTGGACCATGTACGACATCTGGTGCCAGTTGTCCATTTTCCGGCCATAGATGCCCTGGAGGGTCAGGCCCTTGCAGATGATCTTGTTCATATCCATGGGGACGGGCTTGTTGGAGATGCCCAGCAGGCTGATCTTCCCGCCGTTGCGCATGACGGACACCATCTGGGTCAGCGCCGCGCCGCTGCCGCTCATCTCCAGACCGATGTCAAAGCCCTCCACCAGCCGCTGCTTGTGCATGACCTCCGTCAGGTCCTCGCTGAGGGTGTTGACGGCGGCGTCCGCGCCCATTTTCCGGGCCAGCTCCAGGCGGTGGTCGTTGATGTCGGTGATGACCACGCGCCGCGCGCCCGCGTATTTGCAGATGCCCACGGCGATGATCCCGATGGGGCCCGCGCCGGTGATGAGCACGTCCTCGCCCACCAGGTTCCACATGAGGGCGGTGTGGGTGGCGTTGCCCACGGCGTCGAAGAAGGAGACCACGTCCTCCGGCAGGTCCTTGTCAATGAGGATGACGTTGCTCTCCGGGATGCACACGTACTCTGCGAACGCGCCATCCCGGTCCACGCCCACGCCCTGGGTGTCCCTGCACCACTGGATATTGCCAGTGTGGCAGTTGCGGCAGCGGCCGCAGGTGATGTGCCCCTCGCCGCTGACCCGGCGGCCCACCTTCAGGCCGGTGACGCCCGCGCCCAGCTTGGCGATTTCACCCACATACTCATGGCCGATGACCATGGGGGGGCGGATGTGCTCCACGGCCCACGGGTCCCAGTTGTAGATATGCACGTCCGTGCCGCAGATGGCGGTCTTGTGGATTTTAATGAGCACCTGGCCGGGGCCGGGTTCGGGGATGGGTACCTGCCGCAGTTCCAGCCCCACGCCGGGGGCGGCTTTTACCAGAGCGTCCATGAGCTGTGCCATAATCGTCCTCCTGTTATGTACAATATGTAATTTAATGTTTCTGTGATATGGACAGTATACGACTCCCCCAAGAAAATGTCAACAGAAATTTTGTAAATTTATTGTAGAAAAGTCATTTACTTTTCCGGCGGCTGGAGCTATAATAAAAGACAAGTGCGATTTTCACAGACAGCCGGTCGGCGGGGGAGGGAGCAGGCAATGAGCGGTTTGACGTACAGGACGCTGCGGGAAAATGCGGCTGCGGAGATTCGGATGAAAATATTGAACCAGGAGCTGGCTCCCGGAACGCGGATTGTGGAGCAGAGCCTGTCCAAGGAGTTCGGCATCAGCCGGGGGCCAATCCGGGAGGCCCTGCGGCAGCTGGAATACGAGGGGCTGGTGGAATATACCAGAAACGCCGGGTGCTCGGTGCGGAAAATTACCCTGGCGGATGTCTACGAACTGTATCTGCTCCGGGCCAGCTATGAGATCATGGCGGTGCGGCTGTGCGGCGGCAGGTTCACGGAGGAGGAGTTCGCGGAGATCGAGCGGGTGTTGGAGCTGATGCAGACTTTGCAGGACGGCGAGATTCCGCGGCTCATTGCCTGCGACCATATGCTCCACCAGATCACGGTGGAAAAGGCCGGTATGCCCCGCCTGCTCAAAGCGTGGGAGGAGCTCAACTATGGGAATATGGCCGTCAGCACGGCCAGCAGCTCCATTAAGGACAATCTGGCCGGACGGCAGTACGCCATCCACCGGAAGCTGGCGGACGCCTTCCGCTCCGGGGACGAGGACGCCATCTGCCGCGCCATTTACGACCACTATATGAAGCCGGTACAGGCGCTCATCCGGGAGAGCGAGCTGCCGGATGAGGATTTCAAATTCTTTTAGAGCCAGGCTGCGGCGGAAAGGGGCGGTAAGGCGTGGGGGAGACAATTTTTGTGGTGGACGACGAGCAGGCCATCGCGGACCTGGTGGGGCTGTACCTGGAGAACGAAAATTTCACGGTGCGCAAGTTCTGCTGCGCCAGGGACGCCCTGGCCTGCCTGGAGACGGAGACGCCGGATTTGGCGGTGCTGGACGTGATGCTGCCGGATATGGACGGCTTCGCCCTGTGCCGGACCATTCGGGAGACCCATCTCTTTCCCATCATCATGCTCACCGCCCGCACCGAGGACATGGATAAAATCAACGGCCTGACCCTGGGCGCGGACGACTACATCACCAAGCCCTTCAACCCCCTGGAGCTGACGGCCCGCGTGAAAACCCAGCTGCGGCGGTACACCCGCTACAACGCCGGGAGCCGGGAGGCGGCGGAATTTGATTTCCGGGGGCTGCAGATTTCCAAGGCAACCCACAAATGCTTTTTGTACGGGGAGGAGCTGGCCCTGACGCCCAGGGAGTTTGATATCCTGTGGTATCTCTGCCGCCGGAAGGGAAACGTGGTGTCCAGCGAGGAGCTGTTCGAGCAGGTGTGGGGCGAGCGGTTCCTGGACAGCAACAACACCGTGATGAGCCACATTGCCCGTCTGCGGGAGAAGATGCGGGAGCCGGGCCGGAAGCCTAAGTTTATCAAGACCGTCTGGGGGGTGGGGTACACCATTGAGTAAGCAAAAGCATTACAGCGGCGCGCTCTCCCGCAGGCTGCTGCTGCGCTACGCCGCGTCGCTGGCGGCGGTGGCGGGAACCGTTTTGCTGCTGGCGGCTTTCGCCGTGCTTTTCCTGGGAAATTTCGGCTTTTGGCGGAGGACGGCGGTTCTCCGCCAGCTTGTTTACTGGTGCCGGGACTATTTTCTGCTGCTGTTTATCCTGTGTACGCTGGGGGGCTGGCTGGCGGTGACGGCCCGCTTCTTTCAGATTCCCCTCCGGTATCTGGACGCCCTGGCGGAAGCGGCGGAACGGCTGCCGCTCCCGGAGGCGGAGCCGGTGGAGCTGCCGGAGGCCCTCAACAGCGTGCAGGTCCATCTCAACCGCGCCCAGGAGCAGGCCCGGCGGGACGCCCGCGCGGCCAGGGACGCGGAGCAGCGGAAAAATGACCTCATCGTCTACCTGGCCCACGACCTGAAGACGCCCCTCACCAGCGTCATCGGCTATCTCACCCTCCTGCGGGACGAGCCCCAGCTCTCCCAGGAGCTGCGGGGACGGTATACCGGGATTGCACTGGAGAAGGCGGAGCGTCTGGAGGATTTAATCAACGAGTTTTTCGATATCACCCGCTTTAACCTGAGCCACCTGGAGCTGGAGAAACAGCCCGTGGACCTGACCCGGATGCTGGAGCAGACGGCCAGCGAATTCCAACCCATTCTCTCGGAACGGGGAATGCGCTGTCAGCTGACGCTGCCGCCTAAACTCCCCTGCGCCTGCGACCCGGACAAGCTGGCGCGGGTGTTTGACAACCTCCTGCGCAACGCCTGTTACTACGGCTTTCCGGACACGGCGGTCCGGGTCTCCGGGCAGCGGGAGGAGGGACGGGTGACGCTGGTCTTCGCCAACCAGGGGCGGACGATCCCACAGGAAAAACTGGAGCGCATTTTTGACCAGTTCTTCCGTCTGGACAGCTCCCGCGCAACCCGCACCGGCGGCGCAGGTCTGGGTCTGGCCATCGCCAGGGAGATCGTGGAGCTCCACGGCGGGACCATCAGCGCAAGAAGCGGCGAGGGCGAGATCGCGTTTACCGTCTGCCTGCCCCTGTGACGGCGGATTCTGGAAATTGCAAGAAAATCGTAAGATTTTCACAGGATGATCTCCATACAATGCCCGCCCCGTTTTGGTACAATGGCCGAAACAGGGCGGGTTTGCCCGTATGATAAAGGAGATCAATGCGTTATGCGTAAAAAAATTGCCGTCCTCTTCGGAGGCTGTTCCCCGGAATACAGCGTGTCCCTTCAGTCCGCCTGGGCGGTCCTGACCCACATGGACCGGAACCAATACGAACCCGTCCCGGTGGGTATCTCTCCCAAAGGGGAGTGGTTCCTCTACACGGGGGACCTGGACCGGATTCCAAAGGACCGCTGGCTGCATGAGGACGCCTGCGTCCCGGTAACGGCGGCTCTGGGCGGCGGCTCCGCGCTGCTGCTGCTGGGGGAGAGCGGGGCGGAGACATTCCGCGTTGACGCCGCCTTTCCCGTCCTCCATGGCCGCAACGGGGAGGACGGTACCGTGCAGGGCCTGCTGGCGCTGGCGGGCATCCCGGTGGTGGGGTGCGGCGTGCTGGCCTCGGCGTTGTGCATGGACAAGGACCGCGCCCACAGACTGGTCAGAGACGCGGGGGTGGAGGTCCCCAGGTCCTTTGTCTTCCGGATGGGGGAGGAGGACGAGGCCATCCGGCAGGCGGAAGAGCTGGGCTTTCCTCTGTTCGTCAAGCCGGTGGGGGCCGGGTCCTCCTACGGCATCACAAGGGTGGAAAAACGGGACCAGCTGCCCAACGCCGTCCGGCTGGCCTTCCAGTACGACTGCCAGATTCTGGTCGAGGCGTGCATCCCAGGCTTTGAGGTGGGCTGCGCGGTGATGGGAAACCAGGTCCTCACCGTGGGGGAGCCGGACGAAATCGAGCTGTCCCAGGGCTTTTTTGACTTCAACGAGAAATATACCCTCCAGACCTCCGCCATCCACGTGCCTGCCCGCATCACGGCGGAGGAGACGCGGCGGATCAAAGAGACGGCGCAGACGGTTTACCGCGTCCTGGGCTGCAGCGGCTTCGCGCGGGTGGACGTCTTTTTGGAGCCGGGGGGCAGAATCGTCTTCAACGAGGTCAACACCATCCCCGGCTTTACCGCCCACAGCCGCTTTCCCAATATGATGAAAGCGGCGGGCGTGTCCTTCGAGGACGTCATCAGCCGGGCCATTGCACTGGCGGTGGAGGGATGAAGCGGGTCGTTTTGCCGGAGGTCTGCAGCGGCGAGCCGATTCTCGTCAATGCCGCGCTGCCCGTACCGTGTCCGGCGGCAATGCCTGCGGATGGATTGTTACAGTTTCATACATAAGCGGCGCAGTCCTTCGGGGCCGCGCCGCGCCCCTGTTTTGACCCGCCGGATTGGAAATGAAAAGAAATATTAAAGATTGCCAGGATGGACAAGACCAGAAAAATGTGTTATACTCCCCAAAGATACCCATTCAAGGAGGCTGTGTATGCGGATTGAAATTTTAGGCGTAGGCTTCGACAACATCACCATGGAACAGGCCGTTGCCGAGGGCGTGCGCCTGATCAATACGCCGGGAGCGCACTACGCGGTTACGCCCAACCCGGAGATCGTCGAGGTCTGCCGGACAGACCCGGAGGCGATGGAGGCGGTGCGGAACGCGGACTTAGTTCTGGCCGACGGCATCGGTATTATCTACGGCGCAAAGCTGCTGGGAACGCCCCTGAAGGGCCGCGTCACCGGTATCGGCTTTGCTCAGGGCCTGATGGGCGAGATGGCGCAAAACGGTAAGTCCCTGTTTCTCCTGGGAGCCAAGCCCGGCGTTGCGGAAAAGGCGGCGGACAAGCTGCGCGCGGCGTACCCCGGCCTGCAGATCGCCGGGACCCGCGACGGCTATTTTCAGGAGGACGGCCCGGTACTGGAGGAAATCCGCGCCAGCGGCGCGGACGTGGCGTTTGTGTGCTTGGGCGCGCCGAAACAGGAGAAATGGATGCGGAAAAACGGCGCGGCGTCCGGCGCAAGGCTGCTGGTGGGGCTGGGCGGATGCCTGGACGTCTTCTCCGGCGAGGTGCAGCGCGCGCCGGAAATTTTCCAGCGGCTGGGTCTGGAGTGGTTCTACCGGCTGGTCAAAAACCCCAGCCGGATCGGCCGGATGATGAAGCTGCCCCTGTTCCTGCTCCACACAGCGGGGGAGAGGCGGCCATGAGAGGAAAACTGATTGTGTTTGAGGGCGCGGACGGCGCGGGCAAGGCGACCCAGACCCGTCTGCTGGCCCAGAGGTTCCAGGCGGAGGGCATCCCCTTCCATGAGATCGACTTTCCACGCTACGGCAACCCCTTCGCAGAGCCTGCCCGGCTCTATCTCAACGGCGCGTTGGGGTCCAGCCCCGGCGACGTCAGCGCCTACGCCGCCTCCACCCTCTACGCCGTGGACCGCTACGCCTCCTACAAGGAGGACTGGGGGGGGATATACGCCTCCGGCGGGCTGATTCTGGCCAACCGGTACGCTACCTCCAACGCCGTCCACCAGGCCGCAAAGCTCCCGGAGTCCGAGCGGCAGGCGTATCTGGACTGGCTGTTTGACCTGGAATACCGGCGGCTGGAACTGCCGGAGCCGGATTTGGTGGTCTATCTGGACCTGCCCTCGGAGCTGTCCGAGAAGCTGCTGCGGCGCAGAGAGGCGGAGACCGGAACCAAGGCCGATATCCATGAGCGGGACGCCGCCTATCTCCGCCGGTGCCGGGAATCGGCCAGGGAGATTGCGCGCGCCCTGGGCTGGAAGATTCTGCACTGCGCCGCAGGCGGGGAGCTGCGTACCCCGGAGGCCATCCACGACGAGGCGTGGCGGCTGGTTCTGCCCCTGGCGCGGAAAGGCTGAGGGACGCGCCCGCGCCCCCCAGCCCCCGCCGCTTATGTAGCGCTCAGCAGCAGCAGTCGCTGTTATTGCCGCCGCCGTTGCAGCAGCAGCAGCAGCAGTGATGGCAGCAGCAGTTGCAGCCGCTGCCTGTGTTCACCCCGCCTACGCCGGTGTTGTTGCAGCTGCAATTGCAGCCGCAGTTCCCCGTGTTCACGCCGCCTACGCCCGTGTTGGAGCCGCAGCAGCAGATCAGGATGATGATGAGAATGATCCACAGACAGTTGTTGTTGTTCCACATTGTTTGTCACCTCGTTTCTTTTACTGTGCTATAGTATGATGGAAAGCGGCAAAAGGCGGCTTGACCACAAAAATTTTTTTATGGGGGACCCAATCCCTCTATCCGCAAACGCAAAAAAGGAGGATTTCTTCCATGAATTCAGAGGATCGCTACCATACTTCCAGCTGGGACGCCCGGCAGATGCCCAACCGCCCGGAGCAGGCCCAACGCCCTCCGGCGGGTCCGGCCAAGCCCAGAAAAAAGAAGAAAAAGCGGATCAATCCGTTCCTGGGCTTCGTGCTGTGGGTCGCCATCGTCGGCGCGTCCTCCGCTATCTTTGCCAGCGTCGGCTGGCTGCTGGCCAACGACTTCGCCGCGCTGAACAAGACGCCGAGAAAAGAGGTCAGCTTCGAAATCCCGGAGGACTGGGCCTCCGAGACCCGGACCAACGAGGACGGTAAGGAGATTACCTGCTACGACCTCTCCAAGGTGGCCAAAGCCTTGAAAGAAGACGGGTTGATTGAATATCCCTGGTTTTTCCGGCTGTTCGGCTGGGTCTATAAGGCGGATGCCAAGATTTCCCAGGGCACCTTTACCCTCAACACAGACATGGATTACATGGCTTTGATCCGCAATATGCGCACCTCCGGCGGCTCGGCGGAGACCGTGACGCTGACCATACCGGAGGGCTATTCGGTCAAACAGATCATCGACCTGATGGCAAAGAACGGCGTCGGCACTGAGGCCGGTCTGACGGAGACCGCCCAGAACTACGTGTTTGAGGACTTCGAGTTCGTTGACAACGATAACCTGGGCAATATCAGCCGCCTGGAGGGCTACCTGTTCCCCGATACCTATAACTTCTACGTGGGCGGACGGGCAGAGCTGGCCTTTACCTCCATGCTCAACAACTTTGAGAACAAGGTCTACAACAACGACGACCTGTCCGATCTCATCGTCACGTATCAGGACGCCGGTTACAGCCTCCAGCAGATTATTACCATCGCCTCCCTGATTGAGAAGGAGACGGACGGCGAGGACCGGGATAAAATTGCCTCCGTGATCTACAACCGCCTGACCAACGCCGGGGAGACCAACTACCTGCTGCAAATCGACGCCGCCCTGGTGTACGCCGCCGGACGGGAGATCACCCAGGCGGATTACACGGACCTGGACAGCCCCTACAACCTCTACCGGAATACGGGCCTGCCGCCTACGCCCATTGCCAATCCCGGCATTGCCTCCATCCGCGCGGCCCTGCAGCCCGCACAGACCAACTACTATTTCTATGTCCTGGGCAGCGACGGAAAGCACATCTTCAACGAGACCCTGGCACAGCACAACGCCGCCGTTGCGCAGGTGGCGGCGGGAGGCTGAGATGGCGGAGAGACGAAAACCGGAGCTGCTGGCTCCGGCAGGGGATATGGAACGGCTGAAAATGGCTGCGCTCTACGGTGCGGACGCAGTGTACCTGGCGGGCGAGAGCTTTGGGATGCGCTCCTTTGCGGGGAATTTCTCCCGCCAGGAGCTGCCCCAGGCCGTGGCCTTTGCCCATGAACACGGCGTGCGGGTCCATGTGACCGTCAACACCATGCCCCGCAATGGGGAGATCGAACAGCTCCCGGCATGGCTGGAGCTGCTGGACGAGGTTGGCGTGGACGCCCTGATCGCGGCGGATTTGGGCGCCTTTACTCTGGCGGGGCGTTATGCGCCCCGCTGTGAGCGTCATGTGTCCACCCAGGCCAGCGTAGCCAACTTTGAGACTGCGCGGGCCTGGTACGACCTGGGCGCCAGCCGGGTGATTCTGGCGCGGGAGCTGAGCCTGGAGGAAATCCGGGAAATCCGGCAGAAGACGCCCCCGGAGCTGGAACTGGAGGCTTTCGTCCACGGGTCCATGTGCGTCAGCTACAGCGGGCGGTGCCTGCTGTCGAACTACATGACGGGCCGGGACAGCAACCGCGGCGCGTGCGCCCAGCCCTGCCGCTATCAATACTATCTCATGGAGGAGAAGCGGCCCGGAGAGTATTTCCCGGTCTTTGAGGACGGGAAGGGGACGTATATCATGAACTCCAGGGATATGTGCATGATCGACCACGTGGACGATTTGCTGGACGCGGGCCTGTCCAGCCTGAAAATCGAGGGCCGGGCCAAAAGCGCGTATTATGCGGCGATTGTCACAGGCGCGTACCGGCACGTGATCGACGATGTCCTGGCAGGCCGTCCCCCAGACCCCGTGTGGCGGGACGAGGTGGAGCGCGTCAGCCACCGCCACTACGCAACCGGCTTCTACTACGGTCCGCCGGGACAGTACTACGAAAATTCCCGCTACATCCGTCAGTGGCAGGTGGTGGCGTTGGTGACGGAATGTGACAGTACAGGCCGCGCCGTCCTCACCCTGCGCAACAAATTTGCGGCGGGGGAGACCCTGGAGGTAGTCGGACCCGACTTCAAACCGGTGTCCTTTACCGCGCCCCCTATGGAGGATTTGGACGGCGCGGTCCTCCTGGAACCGAGAAATCCGCAGATGCTCTTCCGGATGCAGCTGCCCTGTCCCGTCCCGGCCTGGAGTATCCTCCGTATTGCGCGGGACCTTTCTGCTAAATCGTAGTGACAAAGGTTGTTGACATCCTCTTCTGTTTATATTATAATAAACCTATAGAAAAAACCAATCCGCCTGGATTCGGTATATAAAAAGGAGAAGGGGAGATAATCAATGAAAAAGACTGCAATTCTACCGGCTATATGCACACAAATTTTGGTCTGTCTTGACGGATTGCTTCTTCCGCAGCTACGATTGACTATGAAAGTCAATCCATCCCGGTTCTTATTCTTTTTGCTCGATATACTTCCTTACCTTGTCATCGGTATTTTTTTGGCCCTGACAGTCATGCTGGCCGCACAAAAGCAGTCTGGCAGAAAAACAGCGGGTTATCTGGTTCCTCTGTTTTTCATTATATCGAATCTGTTGTTTCTGTTACTGTATTTGATTGGCGTAATTCCTTTATCCGCGTCTTGCATGATATTACCCGCACTGCTTATCGGATATGGCATTGCCGGATTCTTTCATTCCTATTTTCACGGATAAATCAAATGTATAAAAGGCTGTTGCAAAAAAGAGCTGAAAAGAAAAGTTGCGGAAAATCGCCTTACCGGTAATTCTTCGCAACTTTCGTTTTTGCTTATTTCTAATACGCATGGCATAAGGAGGAGAAGAGCTGTGAAGAAAGCGGGCAGGGCGGCATTGATAATTTTGCTGCTTTTGATTTTGCTGGCGGGAATCTATGCCGCCTATGTCTTTCTCGCCTGGTACCGGGTGGAGGACCGTCAGACGCTGGAGATTGACGCCCTGGGCGGCGGGGCGGAGGGAGAGCTGTCCACAGGGGCACGGTACCGGATTGCCTCCTATAATATCGGCTTCGGGGCCTACAGCGCGGACTACAGCTTCTTTATGGACGGAGGCGATTCCAGCCGCGCCCTGTCTCCGGATGCGGTGCGGGAGAATGTGGGCGGCGCAGTGGAGGCCGTACAATCGCTGCGCCCGCACTTCCTCTTTTTGCAGGAGGTGGATACCTGCGGTACCCGCAGTTATCACATCGACGAGCTGGAACTTGCGGGCCAGGGCTTGCACGGAGACTTCCTCCACCGTACCTTTGCCCAGAATTACGACAGTCCCTACCTCTTCTGGCCCCTCCTGGAACCCCATGGCGCCAATCGTGCCGGAATTGCCGTGTTCTCCCAATTCCCCATTGCTTCCGCTCTCCGGCGGCAGCTGCCCATAGAAAACGGCGTGATGAAACTGGTGGACCTGGACCGCTGCTATTCGGTCAACCGCCTGCCGGTACCGGGGGCGGGGCGGGAACTGGTACTCTACGCGGTGCATCTGTCCGCCTATACCTCCGACGGCTCGATTGCCGGGGAACAGCTGCAAATGCTCTTTGCCGATATGCTGTCCGAGCTGGAGAAGGGGAACTGGACCATTGCAGGCGGCGATTTCAATAAAGACCTGCTGGGCAGTTCCAGCGAAATTTTCGGCGTGTCCGGCCCGGAGTATACCTGGGCGCAGCCCATCCCCCCAGAGCTGGTCCCGGAAAAACTGACGGTGGTTGCGCCCTTTGACCCCTCCGCTCCAACGCCCTCCTGCCGGAACGCTGACCGCCCCTTTGATCCGGATACCTTCTGCGTGACCGTGGACGGCTTCATCGTCTCCGGCGGCGTCGAGGTGCAGGACGCTAAGGTCCTGGATACCGGCTTCCGCTGGAGCGACCATAACCCGGTCTATATGGACTTCGTCCTTTCGTGAATACAAAAAGCAGGACAAAACGGTTGTCCTGCTTTTTTGAGAGTCCTATGAACTGTAGCAATCTTTAACCGGAGAACCCCTCCAGGGGTTTATTTGACATGCAGCAGGGGGGACGCTCCATTATGGGGAGCAGCTCTCCGGCAGATCGGAACTCTTTTCCAGGCTCAGACGGATAGGCTTTTCCAACGGCTTTAACGGCTTTTCTTCCGCTTTCTTCAGCAACAGCTCCGCCTTGAACAAATCTCCGTCCACGCTGAGCTGGAACGATCCGCCCATTAAATCCATCAAACTCCGGGCGATGTTCAGACCCAGTCCGCTGCCCTCGGTGTGGCGGGAGGCGTCGCCCCGGACAAATCGCTCCATCAGTTCCTCCGCGTTGACGTTCAGCGGGTCGCGGGAGATGTTCTTCACCGCCAGCAGCACCATGCCGTCTCTCACGCCCAGGTCCACATAGACCCGCGTTCCCGCCATCGCGTATTTGCACACATTGCTCAGCAGATTGTCCAGCACCCGCCACAGCAGGCGTCCGTCTGTCAGCGCCATGAGGTTGCCCTCGTAGGTGTTGACCACCACGTCCAGATGACCGGCGGCCAGACGCTCGTCGTAGTCGCCCACCGCCTGGTGGATGATCTCGTTCACGACAATCGGCTCCAGATGGACCGCCACGTTCCCGGTGGACGCCTTGCTGGCCTCCACCAAGTCCTCCGTCAGCTTCTTCAGACGGCTGGACTGCCGGTCCAGCACCGCCACATACTCGGCGGCGGCAGGGGGGAGGTCCTCCTTTTTCAGCAGGTCCACATAGTTGACAATGCTGGTCAGCGGCGTCTTGATGTCGTGGGATACATTGGTAATCAGCTCCGTCTTCAGACGCTCCGAACGCATCCGCCGGTTCACCGCCTCGTTCATCCCCGCGCCAATGGCGTTGAGCGACTCGGCATGGGTCTTTATGTCTAAAAACAGCTTCCGCGTGTCCAGCTGGGCCTCCAGGTCCCCGGCGGCCAGGGACTTTCCCATCGCCTGGAGTATTTGCAGCTGATGGGTCAGCCAGGCCGTGCCAACCAGCAGGGCCAGGTCCAGAGCCAGGGCGAGGAGGAAAAAGATGCCGCCGTCGTATGACAAAAACGAGCACTGAATCAAAAAAGACTGTACCACCAATAAGCCCCCCGCCCCTAAGACCGCACGCCAGGTCAGCGGCAGAATGCTTACAAGCTCCGTCACCGCCGCCCAGCACCGCCGCCACAGCTTCCGGCACCACCGAAGAACACGGTAACAGACGGTGTTCCGCCACCATCTGCCCAGCTTCAGCCGCGTAGCCAGAGTCAGCAGCGCAGCCAGCGCAACGGAACCGGCGCACAGCAGAGACAGCATCAGAGGCGCAAAGTAGATCAGCAGGGGAGCGTAGCCGTTCCAGGAACCAAATTCGCCTACCATCAGTATGCAGACCGAAAACAGCATGACGTCGCACAACAGATACAGGTCCAGCGGGATTTTGTCCTGCCAGTTGGGGTAAATACCGCTTTTCCCGGCCTTGTGTCCGGCGGCGCAGAGAAGAAATACCAGCAGAGCCAGCGACGCTGTGGCTAAGAAAACGGCCAGCAGCGCCGTTGCGGCATAGGGAAAGGAGTGAAGAAAATTGTAGATGTGCAGATTCCGCTGAAATATACTGCCCTTTTGCAGCGGCTCCGATAGATAGCCTTTTACCGTATAGTATCCCGCAGCGGCGCGGGAGTCGTGAAGGACTTTGGTGTATTCTGCAAAAATGCGCTCCGGGATTTCTGACCAGGAGCCGACAAAGTTTTCCTCCGTTGGCTCGCCGTCGTAGATCAGCGCGGAAAATCCGGTGAAGTAAGCGTTCAGCCTGTATTCGGAATAGCTGTCCGGCTCCAGGGTTTTATCCAGAGCCATGCCCATTGCCGCCGTGACATCCGACAGGAACAGCGGGTCTTCCGTGAAGCTGTCCTGAACGCCGTAGCCGTAGGACTGGAAAAAGACAATGACGCAGCCTGCCAAAGCTCCCGAAAAAGTAAACGCCAGCAGAAATACCGCCGCACACTTGGCGGCAAGGCTCCCCCGTAAATCATGCTTCATGCAAAGACCTCCCATCACAAGCGGCGGCGCAGCCGCTCCGGCGAACCGCTTACGGCTCTATTTTATATCCCAGGCCCCACACCACCTTCAAATACCGGGGGTCTGACGGATTGATCTCCAGCTTTTCCCGCAGGTGCCGGATGTGTACCGCCACCGCGCCCTCGGACCCAAAAGCAGCTTCGTTCCACACCTGCTCGTAAATCTGCGCAGAGGAGTAGACCCGCCCCGGATGGCGCATCAGCAGCAATAAAATGTTGTACTCAATGGGCGTCAGATTCACGCCCTCCCCATCTACGGTGACGCTCTTCGTCTCGTCGTCTACCGCAATGGGGCCAATGACCAGCTTGCTGGGCTTCTGCTCCATGCCCCCCAGCGTGGTATACCGCCGCAGCTGGGAACGCACGCGGGCCAGGACCTCAATGGGATTGAAGGGCTTGGTGATGTAGTCGTCCGCGCCGATGTTCAGACCCAACACCTTGTCGGTATCCTCGCTCTTGGCCGTGAGGAGGATGATCGGGATGTTGTACTCCTCCCGCAGCTTCGCTGTGGCGGAAATGCCGTCCATCTCCGGCATCATGATGTCCATCAGAACAAGATGGATGTTGTGCTTGCGCACAATCTCCAGCGCCTCGCGGCCCGTATAGGCTTCGTACAGACCGTAGCCCTCGGACGATAGATAGATTTTCAGTGCAGTGACGATATCGCGCTCGTCGTCACAGATCAATATGTTTGCCATATGGGATTATTTCCACCTTTCTTTTCTATTGTACCATAGGCCTCTTTAAGAACATAGAGGGGAGTTTATTACATTTTCCTTAAGATTCCGGGGCCGGAGCGGTTCTCCTCACTGACAGTTTAAGAGGGCAGACGGTCCGGCAAGACTTCTGCCCTCTTTACGGCTCCCGGCATTGCCAGTGGCGCATCCGGCCAGAAAGCGGACCAGATGTCGGAGCGGAATTTTCGCATTTATCTATAGATGCTCCACTAAAAAATTCCCGCACATACAGTATACTCTCCTTCGTGATTGGCGGCGGGTAGTATCGGGGGAGAGGGGGTACTGTGGCGTTAGCAGAGACCAGGATTACTGCGCTTTCTTCAGCTTTCCGATATCCACACTGTGGCGGCTGACGACTTCCTTGATTACGGCTACATCGTCTGATAACTCCTCCACTTGCTCTTTGGTTGCCAGGGTGTCCAGTTTCTTGCTTATCTCGCTATACCCTTCGTAAAGAAGGTGGATGTCGCGAGAAACGTCTGTCTCCAACAGAACGGCGGACTTTAGGGAGCGGGCATCCAGTTCCTGCAGCCGCTCGTCGACCTTGTCGAACCGCTCGTCGACCTTGTCGAACCGCTCGTCGACTTTGTCAAGCCGCTCATCGACTTTGTCAAGCCGCTCATCGACTTTGTCAAGCCGCTCATCGACCTTGTCGAACCGCTCATCGACTTTGTCAAGCCGGTCGTCGACCTTGTCGAACCGCTCATCGACTTTGTCGAACCGCTTGTCCATTTCTGCTTTCATTTCAGTCAGCAAGTGCAAAATCTTTTCTTCGTTGTTCATGGTGCGCTCCTTTCATGATTGACGATTGGCGTTGTAATACCGAGGGCATTTTTTTCCTGGATTCCGATAATTTCCAGTTTCTCCAGCAGCTTTGCCCTGTTTGCTTTTTTCAGTTCGCATTCCCAAATACGGATGACGCTCCAGCCGCGCTGTTCAAACAGCAGAGTCACTTCCGCATCGCGCTTTATATTCCGAGCTCGTTTTTTCTCCCAATATTGCGCGTTGTCCGATGGCCTGGTATTACGGCAATCGTGCCCATGCCAGAAGCAGCCGTCAACAAAAACGGCAATTTTCTTTTTAAGAAAGACAAAATCCGGGCGGCCCTTCACAGGATAGTTCCGTTTCCAGCCTGTAATGTTGTATTCCGCAAACACTTGGATCAATTTTAATTCGGTAGACTTATTGTTGTTCGACCGAACCTTTCCCATGATTTCGGAACGTTTCTTTTTATCAAAAATATCAGCCATATTTTTTGGACTACCGCTCTATCTGTTCAGAGACGGTCCGACATAGAGGATTTGGTTGCCGACATGTATACAATTTCTCTGGCTAACGTATTGATAAATTTTGCTGGAAAGCAGTTTGGATGAAATGGAGCCACAGCCTTATTGACAGTTCTTAATCGCGGTTCTCTCATGGTCCAATACCTCCGCAATCACATGCAGTGTAGTCGTATTATAGCACGCTCTATTGCACAATTCCAGCAGTGCGAAAAGAAAATTGAATCGCAGCAAATTAAAAGGCCAGCGGAAGAAATCTTTCAATAACTTTCGCTACCAGATCGACCGGTATTGCGTTACCGGCCTGCTTGCGCGTCTGCGCGTCGGATACCACGATCTTAAAAGAATCGGGAAAACCTTGCAGTCGAAGCATCTCTCGCGGCGTTAAACGCCTCTCTCCATTTACTAAAAGATAATTGTAACTCGCGCCTGCACGCAGCGCGCAGCTATAGGGATAGGACGAGATATTGCCAGACTTGTTTTCATGCCAGATCGACGGCGTTTGCGTTGCCTTGTGGCGCGCTTTTCGTTTTTCTACAATCTCAGGCGAGGCGAAATGCTTTGGGTCCACGTCTTGTTCGAGAATATCGTTTAAGGTCTTTTTTTCTTTGATCTCAAAAGACCAGTCCATAACAAACGGTTTCTTGGACCCGACGATCAGGATTCTCTCCCTCTTCTGCGGCAGTCCAAAATCCAAGGCGTTGAGCAGGTTATAGGCTACATGATAATCTAATTCGTCCCGCAGTACCTCTAAAATCGTTTTCAGCGTTTTTCCATGATCGTGGCTTGCCAGATTTTTGACATTTTCAAGAACAAATGCCTGCGGCTGTTTTTCCTTGATGATCCTTGCAATATCGAAGAAGAGCGTTCCTCTTGTGGTATCCGCAAAGCCCTTTTGTAAGCCGCAGATAGAGAAAGACTGACATGGAAATCCGGCAAAAAGCACGTCAAAATCAGGTATTTCCGCCGCATCAACTTTCGTAATATCTCCAGCGGGTCTTTCGCCGAAATTGGCGGCGTAGCTCTCTTGGGCGAACCGGTCGATATCGCTGCTGAAAACGCACTTTCCCGGAACGCCCAGGTGAGAAAAGGCGGCTTGCGCCGCATACCGGAA
Source organism: Oscillospiraceae bacterium (assembly GCA_022800665.1). Lineage (GTDB taxonomy): Bacteria > Bacillota > Clostridia > Oscillospirales > Oscillospiraceae > Pelethomonas. The sequence goes on along the minus strand of JAAWQS010000013.1, from coordinate 2,152 downwards.
CCCGCCGATCCCGCAGAACAAATCTATAAATTTAATGGGCTGCGGATAGGCCGCAGGCGTTCCGGACGTCAGATCAATAAACACTTTGTCCAACGAAACGCCCAATGCGCCGCCGATTCTTAATGCGATGGATACGGATGGCGCAGCAATCTGCCGTTCAATCATAGAAAGATATTTGCGGCTTATATCAATCTTTTCCGCCAAAAGCGTTTGTGACATACCCCGTTCTTTTCGAATCTCTTTCACTTTGTTCATGTTAAGCGTTTACTCCTGTTTTGAGAACTCTACTTACCAAACTATTATAATACGCTTCCCATATTTTGTCCACTCTTTTTTGCTCAGCTTACATCTGCAAATGGCTTGACCAGTTCCGTAAGGAACAGTAAGCCTATCGGCAAAAGGAACCCCGGAGAGCGACTGCCTCTCCGGGGTTCTGCCTGTTTCTGTGACTGCTGCGGCTTCTCATGACTTCTGCAATGGGATGAAGCGAAAAAAATCTTTAATCTTTACTTCTAACCGCTACGATGTCAAAGTAAAGAAATTCACGCATATCATCAATTACTCGGTACATCATATTCATATAGTCTTCATCCAAAAGCAGTTTGGGGTGAAATGCATCCTGTCGCCAAAGCCGGATTCCAATCTCATCAAACTCATACTCTGTGCTGAGCAGTTCGTCATCTGAGTCATAACGGCACGAACTGAATTCTTTCAGTGCAAGAATCAATTGCTCGGCAGGCGTGGCAAAAGCATCCATACCATAGAGGGAAATAACGGCTGTGTCTTTTATAAGTTTATTAAAACCTATTTCGACAGCAGAATCGCCCTTAAATGCTATTAAAAAAAACAAATGGTTACAAAAATAACGCCGGTACTGTATACCGTTTATTTCTCGATCTTCTGAAATGGCTAATCGGTGATTTCCTGTAGGGACTAACTCCTTACATTGCTGTAAAACAGCGGCCTTCATTTGTTCTGGATTCATTCCCAGTTTTAGTAGTCCGATTCCTACATGTAGGTCAATATTGATATGTTTCATAAATATTAATCCAATCCAAAGAGTTGTTTAATAATATATACAATCAATCATTTCATAATAGTACTTTTCCTGTAAATTTCTGTATATTCCCTCGCTATCGTCCTGGGATTTAAAATCATCCACTTCGTGCTGAATTGCATCATGATACGCTCTCTTTGAAAGCAATGTAGTAATAGTACTGACATGCTGAGCACTACCATAACTTCCAGTATTATAGTGGTCATCAGTCATCATACGAATGCAATACGCTGAGCCAGTATTAAACCCATTTGTACTTAACGATTTTGCTGGAATAAAATGGTGTCGTTGTCCCCCATTTGCTTCCATCTTATTATATGCATTTGCTTCAAAATTATATCTACTAAGTTCTGTTTTTTCATCTTTATTTGTAAACTTCTGGCTCGTTCCGTTATCCGTAATGGTTACTTCATATTCAAATTTTTCCTTAACCCAATATTTATCCGCATGCCATGTATATATTGGACCATTTGTTATATTTGAGCAGCTAAAATTAATCGAACCACTGTTTACATTTACCCAACGCGAATTACTTAAACGGTAATGTGTGTAACTACCTCTGGCTACATCTAGCGTATTATCCGCATCAACAAGGGCTACTTTTACACAAAAAGAGGTATCTGATATCTCTCCGTAAACCCACCATATATCTACGATAGTACCTAAGGGATTTATTGTAACAGCCATTGTTCCGTTATCTATTATTTCTGAGTATGATTCATTTGGAAGCAACAAATCAAACTCCTCAGATATTTTTTCAATATCAGATGCCGTTACAGAAGTTGTCTGAAAGGTTTCGTTAACATAATTTGCGGTTGCTGCATATTCTGCATCTCGAAGTTGCTCTTGTATAGTAAAGAACTCATCTAGCTTATCAGTCTCTCGTAAGAACCTTACAATTTCTGGGTCCGCTAAAGCTTCTGAAACCGACAGCTTTTCTAGGGCTTGTTTGAAAAATAAAAGTTGCACAAAAGGGAAAAGAGTAGTATGATAAGAGTATGGAAAGATATGAAAATTATGATGTAACAGATGAACAATGGAAGCGAATTCAGCCACTGCTGCCGCCGGAATATACAGGGAAGAAAGGACGCCCAA